>CAMBUI010000193.1 GCA_945870915.1 Candidatus Kuenenia stuttgartensis
CCGCGCGCCCGAGCAGACCGACCGCTTCATCGCGACGGTCGTCGAGCCGATCCGCCGCCGCCACGCATCGGCGCTGTCGGCCAAGGCCGAGCTGCGGGTCTGACGCACCGACCGCGCGGCCGCGCGATCACCCGCCCGGCTGCTGCGCCTGCTGGGCCTGCTGCGCCTCGATCTTCGCGACCCACTCGATGAAGTCGACGCCGAGCACGCACGACGGCGCCATCGTCGCGTTGACCGTGACGACCGACACCGCGGGGATCTTCATCGACTTGATCCAGTCCACCACCTGCTCGGTGGGAACGGCGAGGGTGACCCAGAAGCCGCCCTCGACCGGGATCTGCATGCGGGGGATCTCCGCGCGCGCGAGCGTATCGGTGGGGAACACCGCGAGGCTCGGGCAGGGCTGGCCCTGTCCGTCGCGCACCTCGATCATCGAGAGGCGCTGGATCTCGGGCTGCGTCGCGCCCTGCACCGCGCACGCGACCACATGCCACGCCGGGAGGAACAGCATCGAACGCGCGTAGGCGATGTCGCGCGCGCGCTCCGCGGGCGCGCCGCCCGACTCCAGCATCTCCCTCGACTGCCGGACCAGTTCGTTGAACTGCGACAGCAGCGTCGCTTCCGACGCGGCCCGCTCGGCCTCGGTGGGGCGTTCTTCCTGCGACATCACTGGACTCCAATTCTTCGCTCGTCCGCCGCGCGATGCCGGCCGGATTCCGTCGGGGCTGCGAGACGGAGCATCCGACGCCGCAGGACCGGTCCATGCTAGTCTCTCCCGATGCCGATCCCACGCCTCTCGCTCGAACGGACCGCGCTTCTCGTGATCGACGTCCAGGAGAAGCTCCTTCCCACGATCTTCGACGCCGACCGGGTCGTGGCGAACTGCGCGGCGGCCCTCGAGCTGGCGAAGCTCCTCGGCATGCCCGCCATCGTGACCGAGCAGTACACCAGGGGCCTCGGGCACAGCGCCCCCGCGATCGCCGCGGCCGCCGCCGGTCACGCCCAGGTCTTCGAGAAGACCCGCTTCAGCGCGCTCACCCCCGAGGTGGGCGCCCTGCTCGCCGCCCGACGCTGCGACGACATCCTGATCTGCGGCGTCGAGGCGCATGTCTGCGTCCAGCAGACGGTGCTCGACCTGCTCGCGACCGGCCGGCAGCCGTTCCTGCTCACCGACGCCGTTTCGGCCGGGCGCGCCGACCAGATCGACCCCGCGTTCCGCCGCATGGAGCGTGCGGGCGCCACCCCCTCCGGGGTCCTCGGGGCCGCCTACGAACTGCTCGGCGACGCCGCCCACCCCCAATTCAAGGCGGTTCTTGGCGTGGTCAAGACACTTCGCCCGCCATTGCCGCTACCTTGCCGCGCGTGATCGGACCCTCGGCGTTCGCCGAGGGCACCATGAGGAACATCCAACGGAGGTAGCCATGGATCTCTATGAAACCCTGTGCCGTCTCGTCCGCGAGGTCGAGGAAGACATGAAGAAGGCCGCCGGCGGCAACAAGGCCGCGGGCACCCGCGTCCGCAAGTCGATGCAGGACATCAAGGACACCGCCCAGGCGATCCGCCAGCGCGTCCTCGAGATGCGCGGCACGGAGGAAGGCGGGGCCTGATCCCGTCGAATTCTCGTGGCAAGCGCACCACTCTTCGACATCTCGTCGCTCGACCTGTCGCAGACCATCTGCGACAGCGCCGGACTTGACCAGTTCCTCCCGCAGACCGGGCCGATGCGGCAGTGCGACCGCATCGTGTGGGCCAACGCCGACTACATGCAGTGCGTCGGCATCAAGGACGTGCGGCCCGACGAGTTCTGGTGCGAGCACCACATCAAGGGCCGTCCGCTCTACCCGGGCGTCCTCATGATCGAGGCGAGTGCGCAGTGCGCGAGCTGGCAGTTCCGCCACCGCTACCGCCACCTGGGCTTCCTCGGGTTCCTGCGCTGCGACGACGCGGCGTTCCGCGGACAGGTCGTGCCCGGCGACACCTTCGTGATCCTGGCACAGGAGATCGAGGGCAACTCGCGGCGCTTCATCTCGCTCGTGCAGGGCATGGTGCGCGGCAAGCTGGTGTTCGAGGCGAAGATCACCGGCATGGCGATCTGAGCACACCGTGCTTCCTCCGCTCCGCTTCACGCCGATCCCGAAGCCGCGCCCCTGGGGCGCGTCGCGGCTCGCCGCCCTGGGCAAGCCCACGATCCAGGGCTCGCCGGTCGGTGAAACCTGGGAGGTCGCCGACCTCCCCGACTCGATCGCCGACGGCCAGTCGGTGGTCGATGGCGGGACCTTCCACGGGATGACCATGCGCGGGCTCCGCGCGTCGCATGGGCGCGCGCTGCTCGGCATCGCCACCCCCGCGCCCGACGGCGGTTTCCCGTTGCTCGTCAAGTTCCTCGACGCCGCCGACAACCTGTCCCTGCAGGTTCACCCCGACGCCGGGTACGCGGCGAGCCATCCAGACGCGCACCTCAAGACCGAGGCGTGGATCGTGGTCGACTGCGACCCGGGCGCGCGGGTCTACCGCGGCATCCGCACGGCGACCACGCGCGACGAATTCGCGGCGGCGCTCGCCGCTGGACGCGCCCTCGACCACATCGAGAGCTTCGCCGTCGCCCCCGGCGATTGCATCTACCTGCCCAGCGGCGTCTGCCACGCGCTGGGCGCCGGGATCCTCGCCGCCGAGGTGCAGACGCCGAGCGACACCACCTTCCGCGTCTGGGACTGGGATCGCAACGATCCGAAGCGCCCGCTCCACCTCGAGCAGGCGTGGCAGTGCATGAAGTTCGGCCGCGCGCAGGACGATGGCACCCCGGGATTCGTGCCGTTCGCTGCGGCGCGCAGGCACGAGGCCGCGGGCATCGTGACCCGGCGGCTGTGCCGGTCGGCCTTCTTCTCGATCGAGCTGCTCGACGCGGAGCGGGACGCGCGGATCCCGGTCGCCGAGACGGGGGTCCCCGAGATCTGGATGACGCTCGCGGGCTCGTCACGCTGGACCACGACCTCCGGAACCGTCGATGCGCCCGCGGGAACGACGGTCCTGCGCCCCGCCCATGTCGAGCCGGGAAGCATCTCGATCGCCGCGGGCAGCCGGGTGCTCAGAACCACCTGCGCGAGCCACCTCGACCGCGCGATGTGACGCGAAGCCCCAAGATTTCGGCCGACGGCGCCGATACTGTCTCCGCGCATGCCTCGACTCCCCCGCACCCTCGCCATGCTCACCGCCGCGCTGTGCGCGTCGGGCGTCGCACGCGCGGAGGTCTACGAGGTCAAGGCCGGCGACGACTGGTCCCTCCTCGGACCCAAGCTGGTGGCGGGCGACGAGGTCATCCTCCTCGAGGGTGTCCATGTGCCGGCGCAGTTCACCGGGCTTGCCGGCGAGCCGGGGCGGCCGATCGTCCTCCGCGGCGGAGACCCGGCGAAGCTCGTCGAGATCGCGTCGTCGCGGGAGGCGATCAAGCTCACCGACTGCCGTCACGTGCGGGTCGAGCGGATCCTCGCCAAGGGCATGCGTCGTGCGGGTTTCGTCGTCGACGCGACCGCAGGCGGCAGCTGCGGCGACATCGTGGTGCAGGACGTGCTGGTGCAGGATGTCGACGGACTGGCGGAACAGGCCGGGCTCGTCGTGCTCGGCGCCGAGCGCGTGACGCTGCTCCGCTCGCGCTTCGAGGACTGCCGAGGCTCGGCGGTCCACCTCGAGTGCGCCACGGACTTCCGCGCCGAACGGCTGCAGATCCACGCGGGTGCCGGCGCGAACACCGCGTTCGGTGTGCAGGTGCTCGGCGCCTCGAGCGAGCTCCGCTTCAACGACCTCTGGATCTGGGGAAGCGTGCGGACGGGCATTTCGATCGGCGCAAAGGACGCCATCGCGCGCGCGCCCCGCGTGCCGGTCGTACCCGAGGCCGCCACTCCCGCGCGCGACGCGGCACCGACCCCTCCGCAGGCGGAACGCCGCGACGCCGTCGCACCGCCCGCGGGCTCGACTGCCAAGGATCCGCCGTCTGCGCCGAGCGCCTCCCCCGTCGCTCCAGCAGGGTCGGGGGCGCCAGGCGCACCCGCTCCGAGACCCGCCATGGTGCGCGACGCGATGTTCGAGCGGCTCCTCGTCCGCGACACCGACCACGCGTTCGAATTCGGCAGCTGCGACGGCGTGACCATCGCCAACTCCACGGTCGTCGACGCCAGCGCGTCGATCTTCCGGCTCGTGCGGCCCGCCAAGGGCCAGCCGGGCGCCTCGGTCCGCTTCCGCGAGAACATCGTCACCTGGGAGGTCGGCGCGCTCCGGCAGCTGGTGGCGCCCGTCGAGGGCACCCCGACCGCCGGACTGCGGCTCGGACCGAACATCTGGTGGAGCAGGGAGTTACCCTCTGCCCTTCCTCTCCTGGGACCGGAGGGCAACCCCTTCCAGGGCACCCTCGAAGTACCCCAGACCATCGATATCGACCCCGACCTTGATGACCGCTCGCTCCCGAGGACCGAAGCCGCCAAGATGTTCGGACGGCGGGTCGACTGACGGGACCCCCGACGCCGCGTCAAGCGGTCGCCGGATTCGCCGGCGATGGAATCCCGCGTGGCCGGCCCGCGTCCTGTTCGCGGCGCCGCACCCTGCGGCAGGAGCAAATGCGCATCATGGGCCAGCCCTTCTCGGAGCGAGTCCTCAAGCACTGGATCGAACGCCTGACCCCGGGCCTCATCCAGGTTTCGTTCGGCATCTGCCATGACCGCCACCGGGCGGAGGAGATCGTGCAGGAGGCCTGGATCCGGATCTGGAAGTCTCCACCGGATGCGGGCGAGCCGGCGATCTCGAGCTGGATGCGCTCGACGGTCACCAACCTGTCGATTTCAGCGATCCGCCGCAAGCGACGCACCTGGACGCTCATCGACGAGTCGGGCACCGCCCACGATGTCCGCGCCGAGCGCCCCGGCGAGGAGACCTCGCGCCGCGAGAGTCTCTCGCGGGTCGCGGAGGCGCTCGAGCGTCTCGACCCCGACAAGCGCGCGATGATCATGCTGCGCGTCAACGAGGGTCTCTCCTACGAGGCGATCGCCAACCACCTCGGGGTGCCGATCGGCACCGTCATGAGCCGACTCAACCGCGCGCGCCTGGCGCTGCTCGACGAACTCGGCGGGGACCAGGGCGCCGCCACCGGCCGCCCCAGCGAATTCAACATCAACACCTGGCGCGACGCGACGCGCTGACCCGCGCACGCGACGCAACGAGGACACTGCCATGAACGGGCACAACGACACGAATCGACCTCCGCACGCCGCGGCGACGCTGGGCTGCAACGAACTCAAGGCCGCGCTCTCCGCCTACCTCGACGACGAACTGACCCGCGACGAACGCCTGCGCGCGGATGCGCACCTCGTCGGCTGCGGCGCCTGCCGCGACCTCGTCGAGCGCGCGGAGGAGCTCGACGAGACGCTCCGCGAGAAGTTCGCGCTCGACCTCGCATCGGCCGAACGCACGATCGATGCGGCAAGCGTCGATGTACAGGCGATGCAGGCGGGCGTGTTCGCCGCGATCAACGCGGACGGATCGGAGACCGGCCGCGCGCGCCCCGCGGTCGTCGCCACCATCGGCGTCGCGCGTGAGCCGCGCTGGCTTC
>CAMBUI010000194.1 GCA_945870915.1 Candidatus Kuenenia stuttgartensis
CGTCGCGCGACTGCAGCGCGTCGTGGTAGCACTCGAGCAGGCGGCGCTCGGTGATCGTGTTGTACGCCTCGAACAGGTCGACGATCGGGCGCGGCACCTCGCCGTGCTCGTCCTTGGTGACCGCCTCGAGCGAGGCGGGCACGGTGAACCGGTCGAGCCGATTCGCACCGAGCACGTCGAACACGAGCACGCTCTGCTGCGCGACCATCGCGCGGCCCGACTCGGTCACGATCGTCGGGTGCGGGACGTTCTCCTCGTCGCAGACCGACATGATCTTGTAGACCACGTTGGCCGCGTACTCCTGGAGGGTGTAGTTCGTCGAGAACTCGAAGTTGGTCTGGCTGCCGTCGTAGTCGATGCCCAGGCCGCCGCCGACATCGAGGTAGCGCATGCCGGCGCCCATCTTGGCGAGCTCGGTGTAGATGCGCGCGAGCTCGTTGACGCCCGAACTGACCTGGCGGATGTCGTGGATCTGCGACCCCATGTGGCAGTGCAGGAGCTGGAGGCAGTCCTCCATGCCGCGGCTCTTGAGGAAGTCGAGCACCTCGAGCACCTCGGTGAGCGAGAGGCCGAACTTGGCCTTCACGCCCGAGCTGTGGCGCCACCGGCCCGCGCCCGGCGTCGCGAGGTTCACGCGCACGCCGATCTTCGGGCGGATCTGGTACTTGTCGGCGTACTTCACGATGAGCCGGAGCTCGGCGAGGTTCTCGATCACGGGGATGATCGTGCGGCCGAGCTTCGCCGCGAGGGTGACGAACTCGATGTAGCGGTCTTCCTTGAAGCCGTTGCAGATGATGAGGCGCTCGGGCGAGTCGCTCGTCATGCCCATCACCGCGAGCAGCTCGGGCTTCGAGCCGACCTCGAGGCCGAACCCGTACTGCGCGCCGTACTCGCGGATCTCCTCGACCACGCGGCGCTGCTGGTTGACCTTGATCGGATAGACCGCGTTGTAGCGGCCCTTGTAGCCGTTCTCCTTGATCGCGGTGTCGAAGGCCTCGTGCAGGTCCTTGAGCCGGCGGTGGAGCAGGTCGCTGAAGTGGAGAAGGACCGGAGTGCGCAGGCCGCGCTCACGGAGACCCTTGACCACCTCGAACAGGTTGACCTCGCGACCCGGGGTGCGGGTCGGGCGCACCAGGACCTGGCCGTTCTTCGAGATCTCGAAGAAGCCCTTGCCCCAGCCGCGGAGGTTGTAGAGGTCGGCGGCGTCGTCGATCGTCCACGGGTCGATGCCCGCCTTCACGCGCGCGAGGTTCGAGTTGCTGACGGCGGAGGGCTGCGCGCCCGGGGTGAGGGGCGTGGGCGATCCTGCGACCGTGGCCGTGACCGAGGGAAGAACCTGAGACATTGAAGTCCTCTACCGTCCTTTCGAAACCGTCCCTGGTGAGCCGACTGGAGTCGCGACTGGAAGGGCGGATCGCTGCGACGCGCGCCGCGTGGCGCGCAAGTCGGGGATTGTAGGAGTTTTCCACCCGATCCCGAAGCCGATTCCGCCGAATTCCCGACTCGCGAAAACCTCGGCGGGATTCGGTTCCCCGCGGCGGAATCGGATGCATACTCCGATCGGCGCTCCCTCGCGCCGCTCCGCACCCGTTGCGTCGCCGCCTGTCCAGAGGCATCCGACCCGTCGCGTGCGGTCGTGTGGCATCCCAAGCGATCCGAAGTGGCGTCCACCACCCGTCGGTCCGCCCAAGGCCACCCGAGTCAGTTTTGCCTCTCAGTTCTGCCTGCGCTTCGGCGCCGCTGCGTTCCCTGTCCCTGCCCTGTCCCTGCACTGTCCCTTCCCCGCTTCCCGTCCCTGCCTCCCTCAACCCTCGCGGGTCCCTCATGCACGCCCACACCCGTTGCCTCCGTGGCGGCTTTGCCGTCGCCTTCACGCTGTTCACCGCCACGCCCGCGCTCGCCGGCCCCGACTGGGACGAAGGCGCGACCGACGCCGGATCGACGGTGGGCACCGCCCAGGTGATCGACACCACCGGCTCGCTCAACTCCATCAAGGGCAAGCTCGGCGGCCCCGGGTTCGTCACGGGCGACTACCAGGACTGCTTCCTGCTGAACGTGAGCGACCCGCAGGGATTCAACATCTCGCTGACCTCGACCTTCGGCGGTCCGCCGGGGTTCGACCCGATGATGTTCCTGTTCCGCATCGACATGCTCAACGGCACGATGGTGGCGAAGGCCGTCCTTGCGAACAACGACAAGTCGGCGGGCAGCCCGCTGCCGGCGCTCGGACCGCAGGCGAACGACGGATCCGGCGCGATGGTGGGCCCCGGGCTCTACCTCATCGCGATCAGCGGATTCGGCAGCCAGCCGGTCAACGCGCTCGGCGAGTTCGTGTTCAGCCAGTCGTTCCTGCAGCCGGGCGTGATCGGCGGTCCGGCGCCGCAGCCTGCCGGCGGATACCTGCTCGACGCCTGGAGCGCCGACGGATCGTTCGGCAACTACGAACTGCTGGTGCAGGGCGTGTCTGGCGTGCCCTCGCCCGGCGCGGTGGCGCTCCTCGGTCTCGCCGGGATCGCGGCACGCCGGCGTCAGCGCTGAGGGTCGCGCGCTTCGGCGAGCCGGCGCAGGAGGTCCTCGACCTGCTGCACGGTGGTCGCATCCTGGCCCTTCCTCCGTCGGAGGATGGCGAGCGCCGCATCGGCGTGCGCGGCCGCGTCCTGCGTCCGTCCCAGGCGTTCCTCCATCGACGCGATGTTGAACAGGCTGCGGCCGATGCGATAGTCGTCGGCGGGGAGCTCGGTGCGGATCGCGTCGAGCGCGTCCTGGTAGCCGGAGAGGGCCATGTCGAAGTTGCCTTCGGCGGAGTCGATGAACGCGCGCCCGTTGATGATCGCGGCCATCTCGAGCGCCGGATAGCCCTCGGTGCCGCGCGCCTCGAGTTCGATCCAGTTGTAGAGCGTCCGCGCCTCGCCGAGCCTCCCCTGCCGACGCAGGCAGCTCGCGAGGTGCCTCCAGGAGAGAAGGGTGCGCGTTTCGCGGGTGCCGTATGCGGCGGTGCGCAGCGCGATCGCCTCGCGGTACGCGGCCTCGGCCTCGGCGAGCTTCCGCTGCAGGATCAGCAGCCGCCCGAGGTTGTGCAGGCTCTCGGCGAGCTCGCCCGGGCCGCACTCGCCGCGCTCGAACAGCGCGCGACGCGACGCGAGCGCCGAACGGAGCGACTTCTCCGCCCGCGCCGCGTCCTCGAAGCCGAGGTGGACGATGCCGATCGTGTCGAGCACTCCGGCGAGCACGGCGGGCTCGGTGGCGAGTTCGGCCGCGGCGTTCTCCTCGATCAGCTCGAGGAACTGCGCGACCGAGAGCTCGGCGCTGCCGGCCGCCGACTCGGGATTCACGCTGCCGACGGCATCGCGGAAGCTCGCGAGCGTGCGTTCGCTGCGCACCCGCTCGCGCTCGGCATTCGCGTAGGCGATGGCGAGCGCGACGCTCGACGCGAGCACAGTGACGAGCAGCGCCGCGGCCGCGCCGGACGCGATCCAGTGCCGCCGCAGCTGCTTGCCCACGACATAGACGAGGCTGTCCTCGCGCGCGAGGATCGGCCGACCGTCGAGATAGCGCGCGAGGTCCTCGGCGAGCGCGTCGGCGGTGTCGTAGCGGCGCGCTGGATCGGCCGCGAGCAGCCGCAGCACGATCACGTCGAGGTCGCGGTCGACCGCGCGGTTGATCGCGCTCGGGCGCTCGGGCGACGAGCCCGACTTCTGCAGCACCAGCTCGGCGATCGAGCGCGCGCCCTCGAACGGGCGCCTCCCGGCGAGGCACTCGTAGAACACGACGCCGAGCGCGTAGAGGTCGCATCGCGAGTCGATCGCGGCCGGGTCGCCCGCGAGTTGCTCGGGCGCGGCGTAGGCGAAGGTACCGAGGAACTCACCCGCCATCGTCGTGCCGACGGCGACGCTGCCCGGCGGCCCCTCGGCGTCGGAGCGCGCGAGCCCGAAGTCGAGCACGCGGGGGACGCCGTCATGGTCGACCACGATGTTGCCCGGCTTGAGATCGCGGTGGATCACGCCGCGGCGATGGGCGCAGGCGATGCCGTCGGCGATCTGCCGCAGCAGCGCCGCGATCTCGCGCGGGGCGCACCCGCGGCGGCGGACGAACTCGTCGAGACGGAGGCCGTCGACCAGTTCCATCGCGAACCACGGCTCGCCCTGGCGCGACACGCCGCTCTCGTACAGCGTGACGATCGACGGATGGCGCAGGCGCGCGACGACCTCGACCTCGCGTTCGAAGCGGATCCGCTCGCGCTCGCCCGCGAAGCGGCCGCGCAGCAGCATCTTGACCGCGCAGGTGCGACGCGTCGCGAGCTGTTCGGCGCGGTAGACGGCGCCCTGCGCGCCGCGGTGGATCTCGTCGCCGAGCCGGTAGCCGGGGATCGGGGCAGCGGCGTCGCCGGCGGGGTCGACCGCGTCGGGCGCTGTTCCCGCCGCACCCGAGCCATCGAGGACGGGCCCCCGACGCGCCGCCGACGGAAGTGCCTGTGCGAGTTCACCGAGGAACGCGTTGTCGGCCGCGATGCGCTCGACGATCGCGCGGCAGACCGGACATCCCCCTAGGTGTGCGTCGAGCCCATCCGCCACCGGCGCGCCCGCGTCGACGCGCGCGATCGCCGCCAGCTCGAGGTCGTCGCGGGTGAACGCGCCGCAACCCGCGGCGGCGGCGCCGGACTGCGAGGGCTCGCCCGCCATCAGCCGCGGAGTCCGTCGGAGGGACGCGCGCCCGACGACTCCCAGTCGCCCGGCGCCTCTTCGTACTCGGCCTCGAGACGCAGCACGATCTCGCGCAGCTTGGCGGCGACGCGGCTCTTGGCGAGGTAGACGTCATGCGTCGACATGCCCATCTGCTCGGCCACCACCTGCGGCGCGAGACCGTGGTAGACGAGCATCTCGAACGCCTGCACGGTCTTCGGGTCGGTGCGCGACTTCGTGCGCAGTTCCTCGAGCGCCTCGCGGAGCACCGCGTGCCGACGCTCGGCCTCGTAGGCCGCGCCCATCGAGCGCTCGTCGTCGAGGTCGATCATCGCGCTGTCGCCACGGGCGATGCGCGCGGTCCCGGCGCGGCGCCGCGCGTCGAGCAGCCGGTAGCGCGCGATGGTCACGAGCCACGCCCCGAGGCGGCCGCGCGTGCGGTCGTACCTTCCGGCCCGATACTCCTCGACGAAGCGCACGATCGTCTCCTGCGCGACCTCGGCGGCCTCGTTCTCGCGCACGCCGCAGTTGCGGGCGAAGCCCACGAGGATCGGCCGGTAGCGCCGGTCGAACGCCTCCCACGCGGCGGCGTTGCGCGGGTCGAACAGCCCGGTCAGCAGCGCGGTGGTCGTGCGGTCGAGGTCGAACGGTTCGGAGGACACGGTCGGATGCTACCACGCGACCCGCACCCGTCCCAAGATCGATGCAGCCTGCAGCGCGCGCTCGCCGCGCGATCGGTCGGTCCTGTGAGGCGCCATGCGGCCCGCGCGGCCGAAAACGACCCCGCGCGGACGCAATTCGACCACGCGCGGACGCAGTACGACCACGCGCGGACGCAATTCGACCCCGCG
>CAMBUI010000195.1 GCA_945870915.1 Candidatus Kuenenia stuttgartensis
GTGGCGGCGATTCCGCGCCGCGTGACGGGAACTCCGCGCCGCGTGACGGGAACTCCGCGCCGCGTCGCGGGGAATCCCCGCGCTACTTCCCCGTGGGTGCGCCTGAGGCCGGCGACGCGGCTCCGTCGGTCGACGGCCTTCTGGTCGACGCCTTGCGCTGCGCGAACATCCAGTCGAGCACGCCTTCCTCGCCGAAGCGGTAGGCCGGCGTCCACGAGTCGTGGCCGACCTTGTCGTACTCGCGGTACATCGGATTGGGCGCGCGCTTCGGCATCGGCCGCGGGGCGTCGGCCGTGCCGCGCGCCTTCTCGCGCTCGGCCGCGGCGCGCGCTGCTGCGGCGCCGGCGATCGCGTCGCGCATGGCGCGCGAGAGCGCCACGGGAACGACCGGATCGTCGCTGCCGTGGACGATGTAGAAGGGGATCGCCGCGACGGTCTCCGCCGTGCCCGGGTCACCGCCGCCGCAGATCGGCACCACCGCTGCGAAGAGTTCGGGCCTGCGCGCCGCGAGATCGAATGCGCCGAAGCCGCCCATCGAGAGCCCGGTCAGGTACACGCGCGTCGGATCGACAGCCTTGGTGGCGACGATCTCGTCGATCGCCTGCATGAGCGCGCGCATCGCGCGGGTCGGCTCGGCGGCGCGGCGGGGCAGCTCACCCTTCTCGCGGTACGCCTTGAGATCGAGCGCGGCCCAGGTCTCTCCCGCCGGGCACTGCATCGCGAGCATGTAGCACGGATGCCGCGACTGGAGCGCGTCGTCGCCGCACCAGCCCGCGAAGTGCTTGAGCTGCGCGGCGTTGTCGTCGCCGCGCTCGCCCGAGCCGTGCAGGAAGACGACGAGCGGCACGCGCGCGCCTGGATCGGCGATCGCCTCCGGCTTGGGCGACACGAGTCGATAGCGGTAGGTGGTGCCGGCCTGACCGGTCGCATCGGCCACCACGGTCGACCCCGCGCCGATGCCGGGCCATGGATCGACGGCGGCGGTCGGTGCATCCGCCGCGCGGACTTCCTGCGCGGAATCGGATGCCGCGGCGGGGGATGACATCGCCGAGATCAGGGTTGCGGGTGCGAGGAGCGCGAGGACGCAGCGTGCGCGGAGCGGACTCATGCGCGGAGCGTAGCGCGCGTCAGCCGCGGAGCGGCATGCCGTCGCGGTTCATGCCCTGCATCGCGTCGCGGTTGAGCGGCTGGATGCCCAGCGGCACCGGCTGCGGCCGAACCTCGTAGTTCGGCGTGAGCGCGATGTTGAGCGGCAGGCGCTTGCCGGTCGGATCGCGCGGGATGTTGTCCTCGTCGATGATCCGCTGGATCGCCATGATGCCCTCGATGAGCATCTCGGGACGCGGCGGGCAGCCGGGGACATACACATCGACCGGGATGTACTGGTCGACGCCCTGCACGACCGCGTAGGTGTCGAACACGCCGCCGGTCGAGGCGCAGGCACCCATCGAGATCACCCACTTGGGCTCGGCCATCTGCATGTAGATGCGCTGGAGCACCGGGAGCGTCTTCACGCTCACGCGGCCGGCGACGATGAGCAGGTCGGCCTGGCGCGGCGAGAAGCGCATGACCTCGGCGCCGAAGCGGGCGAGGTCGAAGCGCGAGCATGCGGTGGCCATCAGTTCGATGCCGCAGCAGGCGGTCGCGAACGGAAGCGGCCACACGCTCGATCGGCGCGCCCAGTTGACGACGCGGTTGAGCTGCGTGGTGACGACGCTGTCGGTGGGAAGTGCTGCCTCGAGACCCATAGGGACGGGCATGGTAGCGGGTCGGACCGAGTCCGTCCCCGCGTATCTGCAGGTGTTTTGCGGCTGCGCGGGGCCGTTCGGCGGTTCGTCGGCCGACGCCCGTCAGCCGAGGATCGACCCCAGCTCGTCCTTGCCGTGCACGACGGTGTACTGGCGGTCGATCTTCATCATGCGCAGCACGTCGAGCAGCTGGCGGCTGGTCCCGAAGAGGTACGGCTTGAGCTTCGCGCCCTCGGCCTGGCGGCGGAGGTCGATGCACATGCCGAGGCCCATGCTGGTCAGCATCACCACCGGCGACATGTCGACCACGAGCGCCCCTCCCCGCGGAAGGTGCGAGTTGGCGATCGCCTCGCCGATCTCGGCGGCGATGATCGGCGCCTCGCGCTGCCCGATCGACGGGCAGGTGATCCGCGCGTAGATGCCCCGTGGGTAGCGCTCGATCGCGACAAACTGGGAGAGTGCGGTATCGCGGTTGGTGGTGGAGAGCGAGTACGGGGTCATGCCGTGACCATCGGGCGTTCGCGGACGCGACTTGGGGCCATCTCCGCATTGGTGGAAAAACCGCCCCGAAATCCTGCAATGCAGGTCGCGGGGCGGTGCGGGGACGGCGGAAATCGAGGCTGCAGGGCGTCAGCCCTGGGTCGTCAGCCCTGGGTCGTCAGCCCTGGGTCGTCAGAGCTCGAGCGGCTTGTTCGCCGCGACCACGGCGGTCAGCCGGGCCGAGACGATCTGGGGCTGCGCGGAGCGGGCTCCCTGGGCGCTGGGCACGGCGGGGGCGTTCAGCACCGCGGGGGTGTTGAGCATCGCGGGGGCGTTCGGCACCACGGGGGCGATGAAGTCCACCGGTACGCCAATCGCAACCGGCGCGCTCGACACGGCGGGGGCCGGGGTGGCCGCATGGGCCGCCGACCGCTGGATCAGCCGCGAGAGTTCGGTGGCAAGCGACTTCGCATCGGCGGGCGCCGCGTCGGACGCAGCCGCACCTGCCACCGCCCCCATGCTCGACGGATCGAGCAGCGCCGGATCGAGTCGCACGTTCAGGAAGGCGTGGTCGGCGCGGTCGGCGAAATGCCGCATCGCGAGCGAGAAGCCGCGCATGTCGGTCGAGAGCGTGTCGCGGACGCGTCCCGCGATCGCCTCGGCGATCGGGCCGATCTTCTCTCGCGCGTCGCCGTTGATCAGCGGGATCCATGCCGCGAGTTCCTTCAGCATCGGCGTGGCGGCGTCGACCTGCGCGCGCAGCGACTGCGAGCAGGCGGCCGCCGAGTCCGCGCGCTCGACGAGGTCGGTCGAGATGCGCTTGCCGCGGTCGGTGAGCCAGAACAGGTCGTCGCGCATGCGGCGCAGCTCGCCCGCCACCACCTCGCGCGACGCGGCGACCTCGTGGACCATGGTCCCGATCGCCTCGCGCATCGCGGTCGCCTCGCCGGTTCGCTGGGACAGCGTCTCGATCTGGCGGGAGCTCTCGGCGTTGGCCTGGCTGAGGTTCGCGGACACGCGCTCGGCGCGGTCGAGCATCTCGGTGGCGCCCGAAAGCTGCGCGATGAGCCCCTCGGCGCGGCTGAGCGACTGCTCCGCCTGCGCGCAGGCCTCGTTCATGCGGCCCAGCCGCTGGCCGAGCTCGGCGTCGAGCCACGCGAGCTTGCCGTTGGCGGCCTGCTCGATGCGCTCCTCGACCTCCTTGACGCGGTCGAAGCGCCAGGCGAGCTCGCGCTCGATCCAGTCGAACTTCTCGCGCACGACGCCGTCGACACAGGCACGGACGGCCTCTTCGGCGCCCTGCGTGGTCGTGCGCATGCGCGCATCGGCTTCCTCGATCAGGGTGCGCGCGTCGTTCGACGACTGCTCGCTGCGGGCGACCTGCACATCGAATGCCTGCAGCATCCGGACGCCGAGGCGGAGGCGGTCCTCCATCTCGGCGGTCGTGCGCGCGGCGCGCTCGCTGGCGGACCGCTCGTCGTTGAGCCGCGATTCGAGGTGCAGGAGCAGCATCTCCGCGCGCGCGACCATCTCGGAGAGGCGGTCTGCGCTGCGGCTCGGGCTGTTCATGGTCACCGCCGCGGCGCGCGGAGCGGAGACCGAGAGCGGCACCGTGGCGTCGATCTCGAGGAGCGAATGGAGTGAACCGGTCATGGGGGTCGTCTGCTCGAGCATGTCCTACGCTCGCAAAGGGCATCCTGCCTTGACGTTGCACCACCGCGACGGACGCGAGGCGGGGCGCATGCTACCGCTGTTTCGGTGCTTTGGACCGAGAACGTGCAATCTTCGGCCGAGATCATCCAGTGCCGATCCCGTCGCGGATCACGGCACCCGTCACGGCGCGGTGGCGGAGCGCTCGTCGAGGAAGACAGAGTCCTGGCCGCTGAGCCGCGCGGCCGCGGCGTCCGCGCTCGCCTGCACCGCGTCGTTCTGCCGGACCGCCGGATAGAGGTCGAGCCCCGCGAGGTCGAGGAAGAGCGCGACCGAGCCGAGCCCGGTCGCGTCGAAGTGGTACTCGTTGTCCGAACTCGCGCCCAGCACGGCCCCTCCGAAGGCGCGGTACTGATCGCGGCCCGCGCGGTCGAGCGCGATCCCGAACGCCTGCTGCGCCGCGGCGCCGACCGCGAGCCCGTCGGTGCGGTAGCTGTCGTCGCCGGCCGCGTCGTGGAAGACGCCGAGCGATTCGTCCCATGCGGCGCCGAGGTGCGCCGCGGTGCGGCACGCGTAGCTGTCGTTGCCGCCGAGATCGATGGCCACGCCCGCCGCCTGGTGCGCCGCCGACCCGATGCCGTAGCGGTCGCAGGCGGAGACGTCGTCGCCTCCTCCGTCGAACACGATCCCGAGCCCGAGGTAGTAGCCGCAGCCTTGGCTGAACTCGCCGGACCGCCGCTGGTCGCGGCCGTCGAAATCGATGTACGCCCCGACGCCGCCCGCGGCCGCGAGCCGGAAGCCGAGCCCGAGACCCATGCCGAAGCCCGCGTGCTCGCCCGCGACGCCGTAGACGCTCGGCCGCGTGCCCAGCGTGGCGAGGTCGTCGCCCGCGACATCGACGAACGCGCCGACCGCCGACGGACCGCCGACGCCGATCGCCATGCCCTCGGCGTCGATCCGGTCGGAGCCCGCGAGGTCGACCACGACGCCCGCGCCGCCCGCGGCGGCCCCGAGGCTCCACGCGCCCGCCTGGTAGACATCGTCGCCCCCGCGGTCGACCAGCGCGACCACGCCAAGGGCGGTGCCCGCGGTGAGCGCGCCGCCCTCGTAGCGGTCGTTGCCGCCACGGTCGTCGATCACCGCGATTCCGCCGAGGCTGCCCGCAGGACCGAGCTCGGCGCCACCGGTATGCCGGTCATTGCCCGCCAGGTCGACCACAAGCCGGTGCTGCCCGCGGCCGTGCAGCCATGCGTAGCTGTCGTCGCCGCCGAGGTCGAGGACCGCGGCCACGCGCCCGAGGTCGTAGCGGTTGGCGCCGGTGCCGCCCACGACCACCCATCCGAGCTCCGCGATCTCGCTCGCCGCGAGGATGGAGCCCTCGACCGCGCCCTTGAGCGCCTCGGGCAGCTCGGCAGCCTCGCCCTGGGCGACCGCCGGCGAGAGTTCCTCGGTCACGTCGAAGTGGGCAAGGATGGCCGCGGCCTTCGCCGCCGGCATC
>CAMBUI010000196.1 GCA_945870915.1 Candidatus Kuenenia stuttgartensis
AGCCGTCGCGCCCGGTGCGGACCTCGACGGCGTAGCGTCGCTCGCCTCCGCCTGCGCGCGTGCGCGCCTCGTTCGACATGGTGCGGGCGAGGTCGTCCGCGGCGCGCGACTCGTTCGGGACGAGCAGGAGCAGCACGCCCGCGAAGAGCGCGATGAGCGCCGCGCGGGCCCAGCGCATGGCGCGGATGCGCGCGGTGGCGCGAACGCGCGCGGTCGCGTCGGCGTCCAGCCCCGCAAAGGCGCGCGCGTAGCGGGCCTCCATGCGGAGCGGCGTCTCGCCGAGGTGCTGGCGGAGCAGCGCGTCGACGACGAGGCTGCGCGCCTCCTGGTCGATCCGCGGGGCGCGCGTCGCGTCGCGCGCGGCGGGCGTGAGGTGCGGGTCGATGCGTGAATCGATGCGTGGATCGATGCGTGGGTCGTTGTTCGTGCTCATGCGAGCGCTCCCTCTTCCGGAAGGCTGCCGCCGCCGGGACCGAAGACGCCCTTGCCGCCGAGGCACGACTCGAGCATCGCGCGCGCGCGCTGCAGGCGCTTCTTGATCGCCTCCTCGTTGTCGCCGGCCGCGGTGGCGAGCTGCGCGAGGGTGTGCGAGTCGCGGTAGGTCGACTGGATCGCGTGCGCGTACATCGGCGGCAGGCGGCCGATGCAGTCGTCGAGTGCGGTCATCCGCTCGCGGAAGTCCATCGCGGCCTCGCCTTCGCCGCCGCGGAAGCGCTCGAACGCGCGCAGGTCGCGCTCCACCGACTCGAGGACCTCGGGCGACGCGACCCGCATGCGCGCACGCTTGCCCGCGTAGTCGAGGGCGATCATGCGGGCGATGCCGCGCAGCCACGGGCCGAACGGGCGCGTCCGGTCGTAGTCGGGCAGGCGGCGCCAGGCGACGAGGACGGCGTCCTGGAAGATGTCGTCGGCGTGCTCGTGGCCCGCGGTCGCACGGATCGACGCGAGCAGGGCATCGCCGTTCTCGCGGATGAGGACCTCGAAGAGTTCGCGTGCGGTGGGGTCTCGGTGGGGCATCGGGGCGGTCACATTCAAGGTCGCCGGCCGTCGGGGGACGCGCTTTCGTCCGGTTTCCTGCAGTTCGTCGCGGGGTGCGCGCCGCGGTGGGTTCTCGGCGGTGGTGGAGGCCGGCTGGCGTCGGTCGCGGGGCCTGGCCCGCGATCAAGGCGAGCGATCGGGGCCCTGCGGTCACGGCCCGGCGGTCGCGGGCCTGCGGTCACGGCCCGACGATCACGGCCCGGCGGTCGCGGCGCCCGTCGCGCCCCCGGCGCGTGCGCGGAACCCGGGCTCGCCGCCCTCGAGGTAGTAGCGGCAGAAGCTGTCGAGGGATCCGTCGGGGCGGATCACATGCGTGCAGCAGCGGTCGATGCGGTCCTGGTCGAAGGTCCACGCGTCCATGAACGGCTTGATGAACATGCGGAAGGGCGCGTCGGCGCCGAGCGCGCCGTGCGACTGCTCGAGCGTGCGCAGGACCTCGCCGAGCGGCTCGGTCTCGCAGCCGCACTGGACGAGGTCCTCGAGGCGGTAGTCGACGCGGTTGGCGAGGAAGCCCTGCAGCGCGTCGAGCGAGACCAGGCGCGAAAGCGGGACCGTGTCCTCGGCGGTGCGCAGCAGGTAGCCGATGGTGTGGCAGTTGGGATCGCCGCAGGGGAGCGGCGTGAAGTCGGCGGCGCCCACGAACTCCGGCGCCTGCGCGGCGAGCGCGTGCACGATGTCGCCCACCGAGAGCGGCCGCGCGGCGCTGCGTGCGACCGGGAGCGTCGAGCTCTCGATGCGCCCGTCGAGCCGCCCGCTCGCGAACCTCGGCTGGAACGAGATCCCGCGCACATGCCGCCGCGGGATCGCGAAGCGCATGGCCTCGCCGAGGAACGCCAGCGTCTCCTCGGTGACGGTCATCGCCAGCGTGCTGGGAACGCCGAGCGCGCCCGCGCCGTCGATCGCCTCCTCGCGGATCCTGCGGAGGTCCGCGCCGCGCAGTGCGCGCTGGCCCTCCTCCTGCACGCCGTCGAACTGCACGTAGAGCTCGAACTTGCCGCGCGCGCGGCGGAGTTCCGCGAGCCGCTCGCGGAACGGCGCGTCGGTCGCGACGCGCACGGCGTTGGTGTTGATGAGGACGTAGCCGATCTTCGGGTGCGCGAGGCACCACTCGAGGATCTCGAAGAAGTCCGGATGCAGCGTCGGCTCGCCGCCCGAGAGCTGGATGATGTCGACGAAGCCCTTGCGCGCGACGACCGCGGCGATCCGCTGGCGCACCTCGCGCGACGGCGTGCACTTCAGGTCGTCGCCGACGCCGTGCGGGCTCGAGGCGAAGCACGTGGGGCACGCGAGGTTGCAGCTCTCGACGATCTCGATCAGCGCGACGCAGGTCGAGAGGCGCTCGAACGGGTCGGCCGCGTCGGGGTTTCCCGGCGCGCAGCAGCCCGAGGCCGCGCCGCCCGCCGGGCCGCAGCACGCGCCCTGTCCATGCGACTCGTAGTAGCGCGCCGCGTCGGCGGCGAGGACCACCTCGAACGCGCCGTGCGCGGCGCACGACTTGGTCATCACCACGGCGTCGCCGCGTCGCGCGACCTGCGCGGGGATCCGCGCGAGGCACACGGGGCATCGGCTTTCCGTCGACTTGATGTGCGCGGACTCCTGCGGCATCCGTGCAGTGGAGCAGGATCCGCGCCGGCACACAACGGATCATGCGTCGGAACATGCGTCGGATGACGCGTCGGATGGCGCGTCGTCGGCGCCGCCGGCCGTGCTAGAACTTGAGCAGGCACGCCGCCGCGACGACGGTCCCGAGCACCGTGCAGGCGAACGAGACCACGCCCACCATCCCAAGCAGCCCCGTTCCGACGCAGCCGAGGATGCGCACGCGCGGTGACTCCTCGACCGCGGTCGGCTGCGCCTCGAGGATCGCCTGCACCAGCACGACGCCGCGCCAGCAGCTCAGGGTCACGCCGGCGCAGAGGCCGATGAAGGCCGTCCATCCGAGCAGCAGCACGGTGCGTTCGTTCGCGTACGCCATCGAGGAGGTCATCGAGGTCGCGACCGTGGCCGCGGCGATGAGGCCGCCGAGAAACGCGGGTCCGAACAGATGGGCGATCGCGGGCAGGACCTCCGGGCCGCGCCGCAGTGCCGCGCACGATTCCGGGTCGTAGGCTCCGCCGCACTCGGGGCAGGCGCCGGATGCAGGCAGTCCCTTGAGCTCGAAGGCGCACCCCGGGCAGTGCGGCGTGTCGTACGCGCGCAGCAGGCGGTGGGACTTGCGGGCGGGTTTCTCGGCCATGCGGGTGTTGTAGCGCAGACCCGCGCCGTGGCGCAGGCTCAGGTCGCGCTCGGATAGTCGTTGTAGCCGCGGGCGTCGTCGCCGTAGAAGGTCGCGTCGTCCCACGGCGCCAGCGGCAGACCGCGGGCGAGGCGCGCGGGCAGGTCCGGATTCGAGATCGCCAGCTTGCCGAAGGCGACCGCGTCGCCGAGGCCGCAGTCGAGGTCGCTCTGCGCCGCGGCGACATCGGTGCCGTAGCCGTTGAGCACGACGGGGCCGTCGAAGCGGGCGCGCATCTCGCGGCAGAGCGCCTCGGAGAAGGGGCCGTTCCACCGCTCCTTGCCCCAGAAGTGGTTGAAGAGGTGGAGGTACGCGAGGCGGCGCGCGCCGAGCTCGCCGGCGACGCGGCGCATGAGCTCCTCGTCGTCGGGCGCGGGCGGAAGGTCGTTCACGCTGCCCATCGGCGAGAGGCGCACGCCCACGCGCGCGTAGCCGAACACCTCGCCGGCGGCGTCGACCACGTTCATCAGCAGGCGCATGCGGTTCTCGAGCGCGCCGCCCCACGCGTCGTCGCGCGTGTTGAGCGAGCCCGACAGGAACTGGTTGATGAGGTACGAGTTCGCCGCGTGGACCTCGACCCCGTCGAAGCCCGCCGCCTTGGCGCAGCGCGCCGCGTGACCGAAATCCTCGATCAGGCGCGGCATCTCGGCGGTCTCGAGCGCGCGGGGCATGCTCGCCTCGACGCGCTCGCGGCGCCCGTCGGGGTGGCGGATCACGACGAAGCCCTTCGACCGCACCGCGACCGGCGCGACGGGCGGCTGGCCGTCGGGCTGGTGCGCCACATGGCTCACGCGGCCGACATGCCAGAGCTGCAGGAACATGCGTCCGCCCGCTGCGCGCACGCGGTCGGTGACGAGCCGCCAGCCGGCGATCTGCTCGTCGGAGTAGATGCCGGGGGTGTTCGGGTAGCCCTTGCCCTCGGGCGAGATCTGCGTGGCCTCGGTGATGATCGCGCCGAAGCCGGCCCGCTGCGCGTAGTGCTCGGCCTGCAGTTCGCCGGGGATGTCGCCCGGCGCCTTCGCGCGCTGCCGCGTGAGCGGCGCCATGAAGATGCGGTTCGGGCAGACGAGCCCGCGGAGGGTGATGGCGTCCTGGAGGAGGGGCATGATGTTCGCGGAGGGTGTTCGCGGATGTGCACGGAGCGGTCGAGCGGGGCATCTTCGCATGGATCGCCGTGTCCGATGCAGCGCGGGGTGCGGCGGCTACACTCCCGCCCGCCCGAGGCCGCGTCGAACGCGGAGGGCACCTGGAAGGGACTCCACGCCATGAACCGAAGCCTCCTGAACCGAAGCCTCATGAACCGAAGCCTGCTCGCCCCCCTCGCCCGCATCCCCCTCGCCCTCGCGCTGGCCGCCTCGCTCGCGCCCGCCGCGTGCCACATCGCCCCCAAGGCGGAGAGCCGCGAGAGCTTCAAGACCGAGACCGAGGCCGCCAAGACCTGGTTCTCGTCCAATGTGAAGAGCTTCGACCGCCAGATCGGCGACAGCGGCGGCTACATCATCTTCCCGAGCGTCGGGCAGGCGGGTGCCGTGTTCTTCGGAGGCGCCTTCGGGCGCGGCGCCGTGTTCAACGGCAGCGGCACCCAGGTCGGCTGGGCGGCGCTCAGCCGCGGTTCGTTCGGCCTCCAGCTGGGCGCCCAGGGCTTCAAGATGGCCATGATCCTCGAGGACGAGGCCACCATGCGCCGCTTCAAGGACGGCAAGTGGACCGGCGATGTGAGCGCCACGGCGGTCGCCGCCAACGAGGGCGCCGCGGCCGACGCGCAGTTCACCGACGGCGTGATCGTCTATGTCGGCGACCAGTCCGGCCTGATGGCCGGCATCAGCATCGCCCTCGCCAACGTGCGCTACAAGAACATCGACGATGTCGAGTGATGACCGCTGAGACGGGTCGTGGCCGCGCCTTCCTGCGTTAGCATGGCGGGATGCTCCGTCCCGAGCGATCCATAGATGTTTCGAAGTGCCGGCCGAAGCGCCTGGCGCGGCGTTCTGCCGTGTCAGGGCTGCTCGCGGCGTGCGCCATGCTCGCCTCGTGCGCCACGCTCGCCTCGTGCACCGC
>CAMBUI010000197.1 GCA_945870915.1 Candidatus Kuenenia stuttgartensis
TCTCGGCGCTCGACATGTCGGGCGACTCGCCGAACTCGTCGATCTCGGCGGCGCTCTCCAGCGCCTCGCGCACGGCGTCGAGATCGCCGGCCAGGCCGGAGTCGAACTGGTAGAGGGCCAGCAGCGCGAACCTGCGCTCCGGACGGACATGTCCCGTGCGGCCGGCGCTCATGCGGGCCTCCCGAGCGGCAGCCGGTGCACGCGGCCGACGGCCTGCGCGGCGATCACCGCGGCGTTCATCGCCTCCTCGCCCTTGTTGCCCTTCGCACCACCCGCGCGGGCCTGCGCCTGCTCGATGGACTGGCAGGTCAGGACCCCGAACGCGATCGGCTTGCCCGTGACGGCCGTGATCGACGCGAGCCCCGATGCGACGGCCTGGCAGATGTACTGGTCGTGGGTGGTCTCGCCGGTCAGCACGCATCCGATGCAGACGACCGCGTCGATGTCGGCGCGCGCCGCGAGGGCGTGCGCGATCGACACCAGCTCGAAGGAACCCGGGGCGTCGACCAGGATGAGATCGTCCTCCCTGCCACCCGCGGCCTTGAACGCCTTCAGGGCGCCCTCCTGGAGGCGTCCGGTGACGCCCTCGTGGTAGCGGCTGGTGGTGATGCCGACCCGCAGCCCTCGGGCGTCGGCGGTCAATGGGACAGACGTGTGCATGGGACAGGCATGGTAGTGGCGATGGGGTTCGGTGGCGGAGCGATTCATGCCTGTCCCGTCACGCGCCCCGCGGTCGCGCGCCCCGTCACGCCAGCCACGTCGGCGGCACTGCCGGCGGCAGCTTGAGTCATGCCTGTCCCGTCTCGCGCTCATGCCTGTACCGTCTCGCGCCGCCGCGCCTGCCGAGTCATGCCTGTCCCGTCACGCTGTCCCGTCACCCTCGGCGCAGGTCCCGTCTGGTCCCTTCTTGCCGGGAGCGCGAGCCCGTACGATTGCGAGATGCGCCGCATCGTCCGACGAACCATTGCCGCGGTCGAACTGTCGCGACTTCCCGTCGCCTTCGGGGCGGTCGCGAATGTCTGGCTCATGATCCTGCTGTCGCGCGCCGATGCGCGGCTTGCCGAGCTGCCGGTCGCGACCCGTCCCCTGCCACAGGCCCTGGCGGCCGGAGCGATGGTTGCCGTGGGCTTCCTTGCGTTCGGCGCCGCCCTCAACGACTTCCTCGACGCCAAGCACGACCGTGCCTTCGCGCCGGAACGGCCGCTTCCCGCCGGGAACCTCCGTCCGCGCCGGGCCGCGCAGATCGCGGCCATCTCCATGCTGGGCGGACTCTTCGGATCGCTCGCCTTCGGCATGGCGGGCGCCGTCTCGGCCATGGCGCTTGCGGCGGTGATCCTCGTCTACGACGCGTTCGCCAAACATGTCCCCGCCCTGGGCATCGTCCTGGCGGGTCTCGCGACGGCCCTGTGCATGGCTGTCCCATGCACGGAGACGACGACGCTGCTTCCGGTCTGGCTCGCCATGAGCCAGACCATGGGTGTCGGCGCCCTCGCCTATGTGCTCGGCGACAAACGACCCAAGTTGACCTCGCGCTCGGCGGCCATCGGTGCGGTCGGGTGGATCTTCTGGACGATCGTGCTCGTCGCGCTCGAGTTGGAGCGGAACGACGGGGCGGTGCTCGGGACCTGGACGAGGGGCGGTGCGATCGCCGTGCCGGCGGTGACCGTCCTGGCTGGTGCGGCGGTCGGATATTGGAAGCTCCGCACGCTCCGCGGGCCCCGTGCGAGCGAGAAGATCCTGCGCTACGGCAGCCTCTGGAAGAGCCTGGTGGCTGCGGCATGGCTGGTCGCGGCGGGGATGTTCGTCGAGGCCGCCGCCGTCGCCACGATCGCCGCCGTCGCGTTTGCGACCGTCGCGATCCTCCGCGAGGCGGGGCCGCAGTTGGCGGAGCCGGTGTCGTGGCGTTCGTGAACGGTCGCCGGTGATCCTCCGCCGGTGCGCGATCCGTCGGCGGTCCGCGTCGACGCCGCGGGAAGCGCATCGACGCTTCCGAACTGTGCCAGCCGTCACGCCCGCGATCAGTCGGCGGCGGAACCGCGCGCGCGGCCTCCCGCTATTCTGCGCTGCGTGCCTGTCCCATCCGCCCCGATCGCACGACTGACCTCCCTCGCCGCGGCATCGCTGCTCGCCGCGGCGCCGACCGCGCTCGGGCAGAGTGCGGATGTGCAGCCGGCGCCCACGACCACGCGCCGGGCGATCGACGGAACGGCGCTCGGCGGATTCGTCCTGCCGACGAGGCCGATCGCGGGCGACTGCAGCCTGTCCGCGACGCGCGGGTGGACCTGGAAGATCGACGACACCCAGCGGCTGCTGCTCGAGGGAGAGGTGCGCATCACCCTCGGCGGATACAGCTTCAGCGCCAAGCGGGCGGTCGTGTGGATCAACCGGCTTCCGCTCGGGGGCGAGGCTGCGACGCAGATCGCCATCTGGTTCGACCGCGCCGATGAGCCCACCCGCCGCGCCGGGCTCGGAGCGAGCGGCAAGGAGCTGCTCGTCACCGCGGCGATCAAGGGCTCGACGCAACTCTCGTTGGTCGTGACCGAGGACGGGAGCCCGGAGCGGGATCCATCTCCGCAGCGCTGGAACGGCGCGCGGTCCGACGGAATGGAACGGCTCGCGCTCCTCCGCGCGGGCGAAGCGCGGCTGGCGCGGTACCTCCGCGAACTGACCGCCGGAATCGCCGCAGGAACGACGAGGGCGAGTTCGCGCCCGAACCTCGACATCGCGCGACCCCCGGTGGAGGAGCCGCCCGTCCCGGGTGGCGCGATCCCCACGACCCGGGGCGGCTCGACCGGCGGCATGCCTGTCCCATCCTCCGTGGTCCCATCCTCCGGAGTCATGCCTGTCCCATCTGGGCCCGGAGTCATGCCTGTCCCTTCCTCCACAGGCCCATCCTCCGCATCGGCCGGCTCGGCCGCGGACGGCCTGCCTGGATCGATCGAGGTCGAGACCTCGCGGTCGATGCCGATCTTCGAGCCGGAGGGGACAGTCACGTTCAGCGCCGACTCGATCGCGATCGACGAGAAGGCCGACCGCGTGTCCGTCCAGGGCATGGTCGAGATCGAGTACCGCTCGGGTGCGACCGGGGCCGAGCGCGCGCTCCAGCTGTCGGCCGAGCGCGGCGTCATCTACCTCGCGCCGGGCACCCTCGCGGGACTGCGCGCGGGCAGCCGCTCGGTCGACGCGGCGCAGATCGACGGCATCTACCTCGAGGGCGCGGTCCAGGCGAGCGATGGCGAGTACGCGCTCCGCGGCGCGCAGATCTACTACGACCTGAAGACCAACCGCGCCGCGATCGTCGACGCCGTGCTGCGGACCTACGATCGCCGGCGCGGCGACCTGCCGATCTACCTCCGTGCGGCGGAGATGCGGCAGATCGCCGCCGACCAGTGGACGGCCGACCGGGCGACCGTGTCGACGAGCGAGTTCTTCACGCCGCACCTTGCGATCGGCGTCGACCGCGTCACGGTCGAGAAGGAGCCGGATTCGGTCGGCGGCGGAGTCCTCGTCAATGCCTCGGGCGCCGGCATCGAGTCCGGTGGCACGCGGATCCTGCCGCTTCCTGGATACGAGGGACGGGTCGACCGCATCCCGGTCCGCTCGCTCGAGATGGGCTACGACGAGGACCGCGGCGTCGAGATCGGCACCTCGTGGGACCTCGCGGCGATCCTCGGCGAGGCGCCGACGCCGGGACTCGACCGCGAGCTCCGCATCGACGGCTACAGCGACCGCGGTGCGGCGGCGGGCATGACGTTCCGTCTGTCCGATTCGTTCGGCGACGGCACGGTCGAGCTGTACAACCTCTACGACACGGGTGGCGACGACCGGACGAGCGCCGGCCAGCTCGTCGCGGTGGACGAGGGATTCCGCGGGATCGCCGAGGCCGAGTGGCGCGCGGCGCTCGATCCGACGCTGTCGCTGCGCACGCAGTTCGCCTACATCTCCGACGAGACCTTCGTCTCCTCGTGGAGGCAGGAGGCGTACAACGAGCGGCGCGAGTACGAATCGAGCGTCGAGCTCAACCGCACGAGCGACAACACCTCGCTGTCGCTGCTGGCCAAGTACGACCTCAACGACTTCATCTCGAACTCGTACCTGCTCGCGAGCCGCGGGTACACCGTCGACAAGCTCCCCGAGTTCTCGTACGACCGATTCGGCGACGAGCCGGTCGAGGGCGTGACCTGGACGCAGCAGTGGTCCGCGTCCGCGATGGCGCTCCGTCCGACGACGGGCACGCCCGCGCTGCTCGGCGTCCCGACCGGCGCGTGGGGCGGCGCGATCGGTGCCAACGACTCGATCTCCGACGCCTACGCCGCGGCGGGCTACACCGACGGCACCGTCGGGAGGCTCAACACGCGCCACGAGCTCAGCTTCCCCATGGCGAGCGACTGGGTGACGGTCACCCCCTTCGTCAGCGGCCAGGCCACCGGCTACCTCGCCGACGAGCTCACGACCTACAGCGCCGACTACGACGAGCTCCGCCTGCAGGCCGGAGGCGGCGTGCGCGGCTCGATGCGCTTCGTGCGGGTCGACGACTCGGTGCAGAGCCGCCTCCTCGACCTGAACCGCATGCGCCACATCGTCGAGCCGTACGCGACCGCGTGGTCGGGCTACGACTCCGCCGTCGCCGGATCGCTGCCGATCTACGACCAGGCGGTCGAGGGCGCGACCGAGGGCAACGCGGTCAACCTCGGGCTCCGCCAGACCCTGCAGACGCAGCGCGGAGGCGCCGGCGCATGGACCTCGGTCGACTGGCTGAAGCTCGACCTCGGACTCGTCCTGAGCGACAGCGGCTCGGAATTCACGCCGACCGCGGTCGATCCGGCGAACCCGTTCGCGAGCTTGCGCTGGACGCAGTCGCCGATCCCGGCCTTCTACTCGTTCCGCCCCGAGCTCTCGCAGTGGGGCAGCCACGGCTACGGCGCATCGACGTGGCAGATCTCCGACGCGCTCACCCTGGGCGGAACGGTGAACTACCTCTTCGACGACCGCGAGTTCATCACCGACGAGGGCGCGCCGCTCGAGAACCTCGCCCGCGCGTCGCTTGGCGTCGAGATGCGCCACAACCCGCTGGTGAGCACCTACCTCGAGTACCGCTACCTCGCCCCCACCACGACCGACCTCCTGCAGGCGGGCGTCCTCTACCGCGTGGGCAAGCGCTACATGCTCGCCTTCAGCCCGCAGTACGACCTCGAGGCCGGCGAGTTCCGCGCCGTCTCCGGCTCGCTCACCCGCGGCTTCCCCGACTTCGACATGAACGCGAACGCCGGCTACGACCTCATCGAGGACGACACGTTCGTGGGGCTCTCCCTCTCGATTCCCGCGGGCTCGCGCAG
>CAMBUI010000198.1 GCA_945870915.1 Candidatus Kuenenia stuttgartensis
AGGTCGAAGCGCTCGGCGTCGTGCGGCGCGCCGCGTCCGTTGCGGACGAGGCCCTTCGGATGGACCACGAACACGCCGTGGGCCGAGACGGTCTCGGAGGCGGCGCCGGATCCGTCGACGCGCAGCCGCTTGGCGACCGCGACGGCGAGTCCATCGTGGCGCGCGAAGGCGTCATCGAGCAGCGGGGCCAGCCGACGCGCCTCGGCGGCCTCGACCGTCGCGTCGCGGACGAGGACGCGCCCCGACGCGAGCGTCTCCCGGACGGCGAACGGGGCGGGCGCCGCGAACGGATCGCCGGACGCGCCCGGGTGCTGGTCCTGCCGGGGTTCGCGCGATGGGTCGTCGGACGGGTTGGGCATCGCCGACAGATCGGCGGAATCGCGGAAACCGCTGCACTCTGCGCGGTTCCGCGCGGCGTGTATCCTCCCGACTTCCCGATGATCGACGCCGATGCGCACGGCCGTGGCAGGGAAGCCGCGCGTGCCCATCCAACCCGGAAAGACCGCCATGTCCGACGCCCAGCCCAGCCAGCAGAAGCCGAACTACAAGGACTCGCTCAACCTGCCCAAGACGGCGTTCGCCATGAAGGCGAACCTGATCCAGGCCGAGCCGCAGTCGCTCAAGCGCTGGGACGAGGCGCACCTCTTCAACCGCCTGCAGTCGGCGCGCGAGGGCGCGGAGCCGTTCGTCTTCCACGACGGCCCGCCGTACGCCAACGGCCCGATCCACATGGGCCACATGCTCAACAAGGTGCTCAAGGACTTCGTCGTGCGCGGCGCGCTCATGGAGGGGCGCCGCGTGCGCTTCGTGCCGGGCTGGGACACCCACGGCCTGCCCATCGAGCACAAGGTGATGACCGAGCTCCACGAGAAGGGCAAGACCGCCAAGCTCGAGACGCTCACGCCCGAGCAGCGCCACATGGCGATCCGCCGCGAGTGCGCGGCCGCGGCGACCAAGTTCATCGGCCTGCAGGCCGAGCAGATGAAGCGCCTGCTCACGCTCGCCGAGTACGCGGACCCGTACTTCACGCTGCAGCCTGCGTACGAGGCGAAGACGCTCGAGGTGTTCGCCGACCTCATCGACCAGGGCGTGGTCGTGCGCGCGCTCAAGCCCGTGCACTGGTCGATCGCCAACAAGACCGCGCTCGCCGAGGCCGAGCTCGAGTACGAGGACCGCGAGGATCTCTCGGTGTACGTCGACTTCGAGGCGGCGGACCGCGCGAAGGCCGCGGCCGCGTTCGGGCTTCTCACTGAGATGCCCGCGGACGCCGGCGAAGAGGACGAGCTCGACGAGTCGCGCTTCCTCGACGCGACGCCGAGCTTCATGATCTGGACCACGACGCCGTGGACGCTTCCCGCGAACCTCGCGATCGCGGTGCACGAGCGCTACCGCTACGCGCTCGTCGAGATCGACGGCAGCACGACGATCATGGCGAGCGACCTCGTCGCGGGCGTCGCCAGGAAGGCGGGCGCCGAGAAGGTCGTCGTGCGCGCGGAGTGCGACGGCGCGAAGCTGGTCGGCCTCGAGTACAAGCATCCGTTCTGCCCGCGCAAGGGCCGCGTCGTGGGCGCCGACTATGTGACGCTCGAGGACGGTACCGGCCTCGTGCACACCGCGCCGGGCCACGGCGCCGACGACTACCGCACGGGCCTCAAGGAAGGCCTGCCCGCGTACTGCCCCGTGCGCGAGGACGGCACCTACGACGACACCGTTCCCGAGTGGCTGCGCGGCAAGTCGATCTGGACCGCCAACGCCGAGGTGGCCGAGCATCTCCGCGGCAGCGGGCATCTCTTCTACGACCACAGGTTCATGCACTCGTATCCGCACGACTGGCGCTCGAAGACGCCCGTCGTCTTCCGCGCGACCGAGCAGTGGTTCATCGGCGTCGACGTGCCCGTCAAGCGCGACGGCAAGACGCTGCGCGCCCGCGCGATGGAGGCGATCGAGAAGGAAGTCGGCTTCACGCCCGAGTGGGGCCGCAACCGCATGCGCGGCATGATCGAGGCGCGCCCCGACTGGTGCATCTCGCGCCAGCGCTCGTGGGGTCTGCCGATTCCCGCGTTCAGGATGGCGGACGGCTCGACCTTCCTCACCAGCGCGAGCGTGCGCGCGATCGCCAGGCGATTTGCCGAGAAGGGCAGCGATGCGTGGTTCCAGGAGTCGCCCGCCGACCTCCTGTCTCACTACGACGCGAGCAAGGATCCCGCAGCGCCCAAGGGCCTCGACATCGCGTCGCTGACGAAGCTCTACGACATCTTCGACGTCTGGTTCGAGGCCGGCAGTTCGTGGAACTCGGTGCTGCGCGCGCGCGGCATCGGCTATCCCGCCGAGATCTACCTCGAGGGCAGCGACCAGCACCGCGGCTGGTTCCAGCTGTCGCTGCTGCCTGCGCTCGGAGCGACCGGCCAGGCGCCGTTCAAGCGGCTCGTGACGCACGGCTTCATCGTCGACAAGGACGGACGCAAGATGTCGAAGTCGATCGGCAACACGATCGACGTCGAGGCGCTGCTCAAGGAGCACGGCGCCGATGTCTGCCGCTGGTGGGTCGCCGGCGTCGACTTCGAGAACGACATCCGCGCCGACGGCGAGTTCTTCAAGGTCGCGGGCGAGTCGTACCGCAAGGTGCGCAACACCATCCGCTACCTGCTGTCGAACCTCGACGGCTTCGACGGCACCGACGCCGACGCGATCCTCGAGGGCATCCCGCACACGAGCCTCGAGTCGTGGATGCTGGCGCAGGTCGCCTCGACGCAGGAGGCCGTGCGCGACGCCGTGCGCCGCTGCGCGTTCCGCGAGGGGCAGCAGGCGATCTTCACGCTGTGCAACGAGACGCTCTCGGCGATCTACTGCGCCGCGACCAAGGACCGTCTCTACTGCGACGCGTCGCGTTCCCCGCGCCGCCGCGCCGCGCAGGCCGCGATGCATGCCGCGTGCGACGCGCTCTGCCGCATGCTCGCGGTGTTCCTGCCCCACACGGCCGACGAGGCGTTCCGCGCGCTCGCGGGCGCCGGCGGCGACGCGTCGTGCGTGCACATGGAGCGCTACCGCACCCTTGCGTTCACCTGCGACAAGCGGTGGCCCGAGGTGCTCGCGCTGCGCGAGCTCGTCAAGGGCGAGCTCGAGAAGGCCAAGGCGCGCGGCATCGAGAACCCGCTCGACGCGGGGGTCATGCTGCCGACCTCGCACCACCACCTCGAGGACTTCCTCGCCGACCTGCCCGACCTGTTCGGCGTGTCGCGCGTGACGATGGCCCGCGACCAGTCGTCGGTCGAGATCGTCGACCTACGGGGCGAGCCGCGATGCGAGCGGAGCTGGAGGCGCGACGGCACGGTGCGTGCCCGGTCGGACGGCGGCGTCCTCTCGGATCGCGATGCCGAGGCCGTGGGCGTGGCCTGAGGTGGGCGTGGCCTGAGGTGGGCGTCGCATGACGTGGGCGTCGCGTGATCGCGTGGCCGGTGCCTCCGAGAACATCGGGGTCCGCGGGCCCCATTGACGCATCCGCGGTATCTCGGACGATGCGCGACGCAAGTGCCTGTGCGAAATCGGCTTCGGTCGCCCGTGTCGCTTGACACCGGCGCCGTTGGTGGCATGGTGTCGGTGCTCACCCGGAAGGGTGGGCAAAGGGCGGAGAATTGCGGAGAGCCGTCGGCGAGCGATCGTCGGCGTGGGCTCCGCGTCGAGTGCCTCACGGCGCCGAAACGAAAAGGGCTTTGGACAGCGGCTCGCCGCGTGTCCCGGGCCCTTTGTCATTTCCGGCGTCGACAACAAGGACGTGCGCATGGCAGAGTCGCAGGACTTGGCCGTGCAAACGTGGAAAGGCCAGGTCTCGCGGGACCGGTCCAGTCGGGCGCCACGCCGTCGACGGGCCGAGCCCTGCGGAGCCTGCGAGCGCAAACGCCGGGTACTGGCGGAAGTCCCCGGCGATTTGCGCTTTTGGGCGGCGCTTTGCCGCGGCGTTCTTTTCGCGGTGCGCAGGGTCAAGTATGGTGCGCGACGATGGTTCCGTCGCCCGACTTCATCGCGTCCTTCCCGTTCGCAGCCCTCCTTGCCGAGACCGCTCCGAATCTCGGACGCGCGGCGGGGCGGTTCCACCCGCTGCTGGTGCACTTCCCCATCGCGCTCGGCCTCGTTGCCGTGGGCGCCGAGTGGTGGAGGGGGCTCAGCCGCCGCGAGGGGCTCTCGCCCCTGACGCTGCCGCTCCTGTGGCTGGCCGCGGTCTCCGCCGTGTTCTCGACCGCCACGGGCTGGATCAACGCCAGCTTCGAGCACGATGGGAACACCAGCGACGCGCTCATGCTCCACCGCTGGATCGGCACGCTGAGCTCGGTCGCGCTGGTCGGACTCGCATTCTGGTGCCAGGCGCTTGCCGCGCAGACCGCCGTCGCCTCGGCCAAGGCCGTCGCCGCGCTCGGGACCTTCCGCTGGGCCGCCCTGGTGGGCGCCATCGGCGTGAGCGTGACCGGCCACTTCGGCGGCGACCTGGTGCACGGCTCCGGCTACACCACCGACTGGCTGCTGCCCGCCGCGGCGAAGCCCACCGAGGCGCCCGAGTCGTCCGACGGCGCCTCGCTCGCCGCCAACCTGAACCCGAACGAGGAGTTCTTCCTCGAGAAGGTGCGGCCGATCCTCGAGGTCCACTGCTTCGAGTGCCACGGCGCCCGCAAGCAGAAGGGCGGCCTCCGCATGGACACCAAGCAGTGGCTGTTCAACGGCGGCGAGGAGCGCTGGTCGGTGCTGCCGCGCAAGGCCGCCGAGAGCCTGCTCGTCCACCGCGTCGAGCTCGACCGAACCGATCCGGACGCGATGCCGCCCGAGGGCGACGGCCTGACCGCCGAGGAGATCGCCGCGCTGCGGCAGTGGATCGATGCCGGCGCCGACTATCCCGCCGCCGGCGGCGCAGGCGCTGCGGGCGTGCCCGGCCTTTCGAGTTCGGCGACCACCGCCGCGCTCGCCGCGGCGGGCAGCGTCGCCATCGGCGGACCGGTGAGTGCCGAGATCCCGCCCGCCGTGCGCGCCAAGGCCGATGTCGCCGCCAAGGCGCTCATCGCGCGCGGCGTGCTCGTCCAGCCGCTCGCGGCCGAGAGCCCGCTCCTCGATGTGAACGCAAGCCGCGCCGAACCCGCCTTCGGCGACGCCGACGCCGCGCTCCTCTCCGACATCGCGCCCGTGGTGGCGAACCTCAACCTGGCCAAGTCGGCGATCACCGACGCCGGCCTGGCGAAGCTCGGCCCGATGCCGCACCTCGAGCGTCTGCGTCTCGACGGCACGGCCGCGGGCGATGCGGGTGTCCGCGCGCTCGGAACGCTGCCG
>CAMBUI010000199.1 GCA_945870915.1 Candidatus Kuenenia stuttgartensis
ACGTCGCCCACGAGGATCGGGCCCGCGGCCCCCTGCGCGATGGCCACCCGCGCGACGTCCTCCGTCGACTCGAACTGCCCCACCGCGCGCAGCACCACGTCGCGGCGCGACTCGGCGAGCGAGCCCGCGGGGGCGTTCTGGTTGGCCGCCCGCAGCACCGCCGCGAGCTGCGAGATGGTCACGCCGCGCGCCGCCAGCGCCGCCGGGTCGACGCGCACATGCAGCACGCGCTCGCGTCCGCCGAGCACGTTGACCTCGGCCACGCCCGGCACCCGCTCGATCTGCGGCTTGACGCGGTCGACCGCGAAGTCCTGCAGCGTGCGGATGTCGAAGGCCGACCCGTCGCGCGCGACGGCGTTGCCCGCCGACAGCACGATCCAGGAGATGTAGTCCTTGTTCTCGGGATCGCTCGCCTCGACCACCGGCTGGTCGACGCCGAACGGATAGTCCGGCACCTGCCGCAGGCGGTCGCTCACCTCGCGGATCGCCGCGTCCTTGTCGGTGCCCGCCGCGAACTCGAGGCGCACCCGCGCCGAGCCCTGCGACGCGGTCGAGGTCATCGACCGCACGCCCGCCACGCCCTGCAGCTTCTCCTCCTGCCGCTCGATGATCGACTGCTCGACCTCCTCGGGCGACGCCCCCGGCCACATCGTCATGACGCTCACGATCGTGTCGTCGACATCGGGCGTGAGCTGCACCGGCACCTGCCGCACCGCGACCAGCGCGCCGATCAGGACCAGCAGCACGCCGACCAGCACCGAGACCGGCTGGCGGATCGAACCCTCGACGATCTTCACTTGGCGCCCGCCGTTTCCGCGATCGGCGCCACCGGGGTCATCGGCATCAGCCGCTCGTTGCCCTCGGTCACCACCTGCGCACCCGCCTCGACCGAGCCCGGCTCGAGCGCCACGCGGTCACCGATCGGGAACGCGACGCGCACCCCCACGGGCATCGCCACGCCCCCGCGCACCACGAACACGAACGGCCCCGCGTCGCCGCGCACCACCGCGTCCTTGGGAATCACCACCCTCGGCCCCGCGGGCCCCGCGGGCACATAGGCCGTGAGCGCCAGTCCCGACGCCAGCAGCGCATCGCCGTCCATCACCCGCAGCACCGTGCGGAAGGTCCGCGACCGCGGATCGATCTCGGGCACCACCCGGATGCCGACCGCGACCACATCCGCGCCCGTCGCCGCCTCGATCTCGACCGGCACCGCGCGCTGCGTGCCCGCCCGGGCGGCCTCGACCAACGCCACCGCGGCGCCGTACAGCTCCTGCGGCACCTCGAACCACGCCTCGAGCTCGCGCGTCGCCACGAAGTCGACCAGCGGCCCGCCATCGGCCACCCACGCCCCGAGGTCGGCATGCCGCGCCGTGACCACGCCCGCGTACGGCGCGCGCACCTCGAGGTCGGCCAGCCGGTCGGCCAGGATCGCCCCCTGCTGCCCGATCACCGCCTCGGCCGCCCGCGCCTGCGCCAGCTGCGCCCGCGCGACCGCGAGGTCGCTCTCGGCGTCGGCCATCTCGCGCGGATTGGTGCCGCCCTGCTGCGCCGCCTTCTTCAGGAGATCGATCTGGCGCTCCTCGCGCGCCACCATCGCCTCGCGTTCGGCGACGGTCGCCTGCGCGGCATCGCGCGTCGCCGCGTTCGCCGCCACCTCGAGGCGCACCCTCGTGTCGTCGAGCCGCGCCAGCACGGCACCCGCCTCGGCCCGCTCGCCCTCGCGCACGAGGATCTCGCGCACGATCCCGCCCTCCTCGGCGGCGATCGTCGACCGCCGCGACGCCCGCAGCTCGCCGAACACCCGCTTGCGCGGCGCCAGCTGCTCGCTGGTCGCCTCGGCCACCTTCACCGGCGTCGGCGGCGGGCCCTTCGGCGCCTCCGCCTGCGCCACGGCGCCGCTCGGCGCGAACAGCACCGATCCGGTCACGGATGCGGCGACGACGAATGCGGACACGGCACGGGCGAGCGACGGACGGGCGAACGACGGACGGGCAAACGGAGCACGGGGCATAGGGCGCGCATGGTAGAGCCCATCCTGCGCCCGCGGGACGAGCCCGCGGCCCTGCCGTGGTGTGCCGCGCCGCGTCTCGGGAGAGGGTTAGGGCGTCGACCCCCAGTTGTTCAGCAGCGCCGCCAGATCCGCTCCGCCCACCGCGCCATCGCCGTTGAGATCACCGACCGGCGGGTTCACGAACCCCCAGAAGTTGAGCAGCAGCGCGAGGTCGGCCGCGTTCACCGTTCCGTCGAGGTTCAGGTCGCCGCGCGCCAGCTCGCAGGTGTCGAGCCTGCCGTTGCCGTTCTTGTCGAAGCCGGCGTTGCCCGCGATCTCGCAGGTGTCGATCGCGCCGTTCCCATCGCAGTCGAGGCCCGGCGTACCGGACAGGTCGCACGAGTCGATCCGCCCGTTGCCGTTGCAGTCGAGCGACGCGTCGGACGCGATGTCGCATCCGTCGAGCCGGCCGTTGCCGTTGCAGTCGAGCGACGGGTCCGCCGCCAGCTCGCACGAGTCGGGCACGGTGTCCTGGTCGCAGTCGCTGGCGGGGTTGCCCGCCGTGTCGCACCGGTCGATCACACCGTTGGCGTTGCAGTCGGGCTCGAGACCCTGCGAAAGCTCCCACGCGTCGGGCAGCCCGTCGCCGTCGCAGTCGGGCTTGCACTCGTCGGGAATGCCGTTCGAGTCGACGTCGTTCGAGACGCCCCCCGCGATGTCGCACGAGTCGGGAATGCCGTTCGCGTTGCAGTCGAGCGAGGTGCCCGCCGACAGGTCGCACCCGTCCGGCACGCCGTTCAGGTTGCAGTCGGACGCCGCGCCCGACGAGATGTCGCACGCGTCGGGAATGCCGTTCAGGTTGCAGTCGAGCGCCGTGCCCGACGAGATGTCGCACCAGTCGATCACGCCGTTGCCGTTGCAGTCGAGCGCACCGCCCGACGAGATCTCGTCGGCATCGCACACGCCGTTCGCGTTGCAGTCGGTGCTGAAGGTGTTCCCGCCGAGGTCGGTCACGCCTCCGGCGAAGTTCGACGGCGTGTTGCCGCAGATCCGCGAGTTCGAGACGCCAAAGGCTCCCGTCCCGCTCGTCACCGCCAGCGCGCCGCCGGCGGCCGCCGCATTGGTCTCGATCACGCAGCCCGAGATGGACACCGGCTCGGACCCCAGCGACTCCCACGACACCGCGCCGCCCATCAGCGCCGCCGTGTTGCCGGTCACCGTGCACAGCTCGACCAGGCCGCCGCTCGACCGCGAGTGGATCGCGCCGCCCGAGCCCGCGGTCGTGTTGCCGCTGAAGGTGCAGTTCCGCACCACCCAGCCGCTCCCCTGCTCGAAGCAGATCGCCCCGCCCGCGGCCGACGCCGTGTTGCCCGTGAATGTGCAGTTCTCGATCGTCGACGCCGAGATCGCGCCGTAGATCGCCCCGCCCAGCGCCGAGCGGTTCGCGGTGAACACGCAGTTCCGCACCGTCACGTTCGCCTGGATCAGCGCCAGCGCGCCGCCGCCGAACTGGTCGAGCTCGGTCCCCGTCGGGCCGTTGCGGAAGGTGAAGCCCTCCACCACGCTGCCGTGCGCCTGCGTGCCGAAGATGCTCACGAGCGAGATGTCGATGCCCGTGCCGTCGAGGATCGTCTCCGCCGGTCCGCGCGCCGAGCGCAGCGTCACGCGGCGCTGGATGATGACCTCCTCGGTCCTCGTGCCGGGGCCGACCCAGACCGTGCCACCGGCAGGTGCCGCGTTCACCGCCGCGACGATGGTCGCGTAGCCAGAGCCGCCCACCACGAACTCGCCCGAGCACTCGTCGGGCCGGCCGTTCGAGTTGAAGTCGCTCGACGCGCCGCTCGCGATGTCGCAGGTGTCGGGACGCCCGTTCGCATTGCAGTCGACCGCGAAGCCCGAGGCGATGTCGCACGAGTCGGGCACGCCGTTGCCGTTGCAGTCGGGGGCCGTGCCCGTCCCGACCTCACAGCTGTCGAGCAGTCCGTTGCCGTTGCAGTCGCTCGACGCGGGCAGCCCGAGGTAGTCGAGCCTCACCCGGACGCCGCCGTTCGCCGCGCACGCCGCGCTGTTCACGACGCCGAACCCGCTCACGCGCACCGCGAGCGCGCCATCGGCCACCAGCGCGTTCATCTGCGCCGGCGTGAGCGCGATGCTCGCCGTGTTCGGCGACGCCGGGCAATCCGTTCCGTCGGCCACGAAGAAGGTCGAGCCGCTGCCGCCGTCGAGCGTGACGATGATGCCGTCGGTCGCGCCGCCGAGGTCGGCGGTGGCCTCGATCGTGACGCGCGGCTGCCCGCCGGCCACGCGCGGAAGTGCGGTGAAGAGATGCTCCGCCGCGAGCGTGCCGCTGAACGGCATCAGCGGCGAAGCGCCGCTCACCACCGTCGCGCCCTCGCAGGTGTCGGGAACGCCGTCCGCGTCGCAGTCGGTGAGCTGGCCCGACGCGATCTCGCAGGCGTCGTGCACGCCGTTTGCGTTGCAGTCGCCCTGGCCGGCGGCGAGTTCGCACACATCGCCAAGGTCGTTGTCATTGCAGTCCGACTGATCAGGATTCGCGATCGCCGGGCAGTTGTCGCCCGACGCCAGGGCGTAGCCAGAGGGCTGTGCGCACTGGGCCAGCGTGCCCGCAGGGGTATGCCCGAATCCGTCGCCATCGTCATCACGGTGCCACACCGTGTTCGGATTGATCATCGAATTCGCGTCGTCGCAATCGAGGTTGTTGTTCACGTAGCCAGCGACTGGCTCGCAACTCTGAGCGGTGCCGCCGGAGGCATTGCCGAAGCCGTCGCCATCGAGGTCGCGGTAGAAGACGGCACACCCCAACTGAAATGTTCCGGAGCCCGTCTGGACGGGTGCACCAGGGAAACCGCTGGAGTATTGGATATCAAGTGTGCAGATACCGACGCCTCCACCACTATCGACAACAAACTGCCCTAGGCGCACCGAGTCAGCGGTGTTGCCGGAGCCGCCGACGCGACCCTGGAGGTTCGGCGGGTTCGAGTTGAACCAGCCCACGTTCAGGCCATTCGGAACGTCGGGGCGGTTCCATCCGGCAGCGCCGGTCCACGACGAGTCAGCGTTCGTGGTGTTGGTCGGCGACGGGAGGCCACCGATGGTGAGGTAGGAGTCGAACGGACGGTTGGCAATCGCGCCGGTCCACGACGGATTCCAGGTGCCGAACTCCTTCATCAGGGTGCTGGTGTTGTAGTCGGCGTTGTCCTTGTGGTAGAAGCCGTTCATCGTCGCGCCGTTGAGGCCGTTGAAGTTGAACGCGTTGAGGACGGTGTCCGTCGCGCCGTTGAAGCGCG
>CAMBUI010000200.1 GCA_945870915.1 Candidatus Kuenenia stuttgartensis
ATGCGTCCCGCAGGCTGAGCCCGCGGAACGCGCGGTCAGCGCAGTCCGCGGCCGCCGTCGATCGCGATGGTGCCGCCGGTCATGAACGATGCCTCGAGCGCCAGGAAGCGCACGAGACGCGCCGCCTCCTCGGCGGTGCCGGCGCGGCCGAGCGGCGTGCGCGCGAGGATCGCCTGCTTCGTCTCCTCGGGGAATCCCTCCGGCCAGAGGATCACGCCCGGCGCCACGCAGTGGACGCGCACCCGCGGGGCGAGCTCGACCGCGAGCTGCCGCGCGAGCGTCTCGACGCCCGCCTTCGCCAGCATGTACGGGGTGAACCCCGCCCGCGCGCGGCCGATCGCGTACATGTCGCTGAAGAAGACGACCGCGCCGCCGCCGGCGAGGCGCGAGGCCGCGAGCGCCTCGCCGAGCCGCTCGGTGACCAGCAGCGGCGACACGACCTCGACCCGGTGCATCGACTCGACCGCCGCGGCGGAGATCCCGCGCAGCGCGGTCGGCTCGTAGGCCGAGGCGTTGTGGACGATGGCGTCGATCGCCGCGCCCTGCGCCCGGCAACGCGCGGCCAGGCCCTCGGCAAAGCGCTCGGCGGCGGCGGTGTCGGCGAGGTCGAGCGCGACCGACTCGACGGTGATGGCGTGGCCGTGGGCGCTGCCGAGGCCTTCGGCGCCGCCGGGAACATGGGCGCCGCCGGGAACATGGGCGCCGCCGACCTCGATCGCGCGGCGGGCCGTCTCGGCGCATTCGGACGGCCGCGACCGGTAGGTCAGCACGAGCCCGTAGCCAAGCCGCGCGAACTCGAGCGCGATCGCGCGGCCGACCCGATGGGAGGCGCCGGTCACGACGACGGTGCCCGCCGGACCGCGCGGCACGGGAAGGCTTGTGGAATCCGTGTTGCTGGACTCCATGCTGCCGGACTCCATGTTGGCGGTCTTCATGATGGTGCTGCGCTCACCCGCCGGACGGGCTTGGTTTGGAACTGGGTTGGAACCGGGTTGGAACTGGGCTGGAACTTCGTGCCGTACCGTCACTTCATGCCCGTCGACCACCGGCGAAACGCCGATCATAGGGGAACGGTCCGGCACCGACTTTCCGTAGAATCCGACCCCCGCACCACACCACCGACCCCGGCCCGCGACCGACCCCGCGACGCCGACCAGTCCAGTCCCGACGCCGGAACCCGCAATGCCCGACCACCGACCCCAGCCCACGCGACGCAGGAGATGGCTCCGCCTCGCGCTGGCGCTGCTCGCGGTCGGGTTCGGCGCGTGGATCTTCTACCTCACGCGGCCCTCGACGCTGGCGTCGATCATCCTGCCGCGCGCGACCCGCGCCATCGGCGGCGAGGTGACCGCGTCGCGCATCTCGCTCGGCGGGCTCAACTCGATCGTGCTCGAGGACCTGCGGGTGCGCGCGCCGGGCTGGGAGGGCATCGCGGGCGAGGTCCTGTACGCCGACCGGATCGAGATCCGCTTCGGACTGCTGCCGCTCCTCGTGGGCGAGCTGCGCGTGCGCTCGGTGCAGGCGGGCCGCGTCGAGCTCCGCCTCGCGGAGTCGGCCGACGAGCCCGGCTCGTTCTCGGTGCTCGCGCTCGACCCCGCGCCGCCGAAGGATCCCGACGCGCGCAGCCCCGCTCGGCCGGGCGACATCTCGATCAACGAACTCGTGCTCGAGAACGGCGTCGTCGCGCGCGACGGCTACCGCAAGCTCGGCGACCTGCGGTTCCGCGGCGCGCTCACGCCCTCCGAGGACAGCGCGAGCGCGTTCCGCTTCGCGCTGAGCGGACGCCCCGACGCCGAGGGCAGGCTCTCGATCGCGTCGATCACCGGGTCGTTCGACGGCGAGACGCAGGCGGTGTCGGTCGCGCTCGAGGACCTCTCGATCGACGGACGGCAGCTCGCGGTCGCGCCGATCGCGGTGCGCACCTGGACCAGCCGACTCGGACTCGAGGGCCGGATCCCGCGCGCGAGCCTCGACTACGCGCCGGGCCGCGAACCGTCGGCGCTGATCGACCTCGAGGGCGTCGCGATGAACCTTCCCGTCGACGAGCTCAGCGGCGATGCGCTCGAGGACGCGTGGGGTGGCTTCGCCGGCGGCAAGGCCGTCGACCTCAAGGCGACGCCGCGCATGACGCTGCGCTCGGGCACGCTGCGGCTCGAGCGCAACGAGGTCCGCTTCGAGCGGATCGCGGGCGAGCTCGGCGCCGACGACCCGGGTGGCCGCGTGCTTCCCGTGCCGTTCGAAGGCGAGTTCTCGCTGCGGCTGCCCGCCGACGCGCTGCCCGCGTTCGAATGGGATCGGCGCGACGAGTGGTTCGAGAAGGCCGCGCGCGTGGCGCCGTTCTCGATCCGACTCGCGATCGACGACTTCGCCTCGCCCGAGGCGCGCGAGGGCGCGCCCGACACGCTGCAGCTGCCGCGCGCGGCGACCAAGGTCCTCTCCGACTTCAACATCACCACCTGGACCATCGACGTCGAGACGCTGCTCGAGCGCGGCGCGCCCGCGGCCGACGGCACGCCCGCGCCGCTGCGCTCGAGCGGAACGCTCCTGCTCGACAAGGGCTCGGGTGCGTTCGAGGAGTTCCCCTACCGCCTGACCGACGTCGCGGCGCGCATCACCTTCGCCGACGACAACCTGGTGGTCGAGCGCCTCACCGGCGTGGGCGGCGAGGGTGCGACGGTCTCGATCACCGGCCGGCTGGACGGCCTCTCGACCGGCGCCGAGATCGACCTCCGCATCGTGTGCGACGACGCGCCGATCGACGAGCGGCTCTTCAACAGCTTCGAGGAGGCGCCGCGCGAGGCGCTCGGGCTCCTCTTCGACGCGCGCGCCGCGGCGCTGCTCGGCGAGTCGGGTCTCCTTCCCGACGCCAACGCGATCGTGGCGCAGCGGCAGGAGCTCTCGCGGCTCGGCGACGACGAGTCGGTGCGCGCCGCGCGCGAGCGGCTCGAGCGCTCGATCGCCGCGGGGCCGTTCGCGCTCGGCGGCCGCTGCGGCTTCGACATGCGCGTCTACTCGCCGCCGGGCTTCGGCCAGCCGGTGATCGTGACCGGCGACGTGCGGATCCGCGACGCGGGCCTCGTCTTCGGCCGGTTCCCCTACCCGCTGCGCCTGAAGGAGGGCGGCGTGCGCGTGCTCGACGAGGCGATCGAGATCGCCGGCGACGGCATCCGCGCGACCACGCCCGCGGGCGGCGAACTCACCGTGTCGGGAAGCGTCGGCATCCCGCGCATCCCGGGGCGCGAGCGCGGAATGCGGCCGCTCATCACCATCACCGACCGGAACGACGCGCTCAACCCGGCGCTGCTCGCGGCGATCCCGCACGCGGGCGACGAGATGCCCGCCGGCTGGCCCGGCACCGAACTCGCGCCCGCTGGCGAACTGCTCGCCTCGCTCGGGCTCTCGGGGCGCGTCGAGCTCGACGGACTCGTCGACAGCGACGACGCGGGACGCGAGCGCTTCCGCTTCAAGGTCGACTTCGACGACGGCACCGCCGCGCCCGACGACGCCGGCCGCGCCGAGCTCGCCGAGAGCGGCCTTCCCTGGCCGCCCGAGTTCAAGCTCGAGGACTGCGAGGCGTCGATCCTGCTCACGCCCGAGCGTGTCGTGATCGAGCGCTGCACCGGCCGCAACGGCGGAGGCACCATCGAGGCCGCGGGCTTCGCCGAGCTCGAGGGGCCGAACCGCCTGGTCGAGCTCCGGCTCGACGCGCTGCCCATCGGCCGTGCCTTCGAGGGCTACCTCGCGGCCGATCCGGCCGAGGCCGCCGCGCGCTTCGCGCGCTACGAACCGAGCGGCGCCATCGACGGCACGGTGCGGCGCGAAGTCACCGCGACCGGCGCCGAGACGCGCGGCACGATCACGCCGCGCTTCATCGAACTGACGCTCGACGGCAGCCGCGTGCGCGGCGAGCGCATCGCCGGCGGCGTGACGGTGCGCAGCGACGGCCTGCGCGCCGACAGCCTGGAGTTCCGCCTCGCCGAAGGCAGCGAGGACGACGGCATCCTGCGGCTGAGCGGCGTGCTCTCGGGGCAGGTCGCGGGCGAGGCCGCGGGCGCGGCCGCGGGCGCGGCTGCCGCGCCGCTCGAGGCCTCCCTCGCGGGAACGCGGATCGAGTCGCCGCTGGTGCGCGAACTGCTGTCCGCGCGCGCGAAGGGCGTGCTCGAGCTTCTCACCTCCCGCGCCGCGCGGGGACGGTTCGATGCGCGGTATGTCGGCGCTGCGGACGGTGACAAGTCCGGCGGCACGGTCGGCGCCACCGGCGGCGAGTCCGGCGCCGCGCCCGCGCGATTCGAGATCCGCCCGCGCACGCTCTCGATCGGCCAGCCCGGCGAGCGCGTCGAGTTCACCTTCCCCGAGACCGACCTCATCGCCGGCGACGGCGACCGCGTGGCCTTCGACCTCCACGGCACGCTCGTCGGGGACCACGGCGGCACGCTGCAGGCGAAGGGCGCGTACGAGTCCGGCGGCGACAACCGGCTCAACGCCGCGATGCGCCTCGAGGCGCGCGAGCTCACGACCGCGCTGCGCAAGCACCTGCCGCCGCCGCTCGATACCTCGGCCGAGGCGGTCAACCTCACGACCACGCAGCTGTTCGAGCTCGTGCTGCCCGACATCGCGCTGCGCTGGGCGGCCAACGGCTCCGCCGCCGAACCCGATGTCTACCAGCTCCGCGGCACCGCGCGCCTCTCGGGCGCATCGTTCGACGCCGGTGCGCGCTACAGCGAGATCTACGGCGAGCTGCCGCTGCGCTTCCGCTACGAGCCGCGCGCGGCGAAGCCCGTCGACTTCTCCGGCACGCTGCAGGCGCTCGGCGCGCGCGTGTGGGACCGTCCGCTCGGCGCGACGCGGCTCCAGATCGAGACCGGTCCCGCCGGCGACGCGCTCCTGATCAACGGCGCGGGCGACGTGGCGTTCGGCCGCTTCGACCTCGCGACCACCGTCGACTTCGGCAAGGACACCTACGACGCGCGCGTGCGCGTGGCCGACGCCGACTACGAGGTCCTGCGCACGGGACTGCCGCTCGCCGACGACACGCCGCGCACGGCGAGCCGGCTGTCTGGCTCGGTGCGGATCGCCGGCAGCACCACGGGGTCGGTCGACACGCGCACGGGATCGGGCCGCGTCGCCATCCGCAATGCCTCGCTCGCGTCGCTGCCGGTGGCGATGCGCGTGCTCCAGCTCACGCAGCTCATGCTGCCGGGCTCGGGCACCATCTCGGCGTCGGACGCCGAGTTCACCATCCGCGGCAACACCGCCGAAGTCACCCGCTGCGAGCTCGCGGCC
>CAMBUI010000201.1 GCA_945870915.1 Candidatus Kuenenia stuttgartensis
GATCCGCGAGCTCGACAAGTTCTGAATCGCGATCGACGGCGGGTTCGTGGGGGCGTTCGCGGGGGCGCTCCCGGTTGCGCTCCCGGTTGCGCTCCCGGTTGCGCTCTCGGGTGCGCTCGTGCGCCCGCTCGGGCACGCTCCGGGGCACGCGATTGCATCCGAACGCCCCTCTGTCTCGGCATGTCTCGGCATGTCTCGGCAGATGATCCGATCCCCGCGCGTGGCAGGTTCGCGGGACGGGCTTGGCCGCCGCGTCGTCGGGTACATTGACCGACCCTCAGGTTCCCACCGATGCGCGAAGTTCCGCACGAATCAGCCCGCCGCCCCGCCCCGCAGCCGCGCCCGCTCGCCAACGCCGAGATCGAGCAGCACCTCGAGCGCGCGATCCTCGCGCTCAAGTCGCTGCAGAAGCCCGACGGTCACTGGTGCGGCGAACTCGAGGGCGACTCGATCCTGCAGAGCGAGTACCTGCTCATGAAGTGGATCCTCGGCCAGGAGGCGCAGCCCCTCGCCGACGGTCGGCCGCCGCAGACCCTGCAGCGGATCGTCGCCTACCTGCGGAGCCAGCAGCGCGAGGACGGCGGATGGGGGCCGCACCCGGGTTCGGCGACCGATGTCTCAGCCTCGGTGAAGGCCTACTTCTGCCTGAAGCTGTTCGGCGACTCGCCCGAGGCGCCGCACATGAAGCGGGCGCGGGCGCTGATCCGCCACCTCGGCGGGGCCGAGCGGTGCAACTCGTTCACCAACTTCTACCTCGCGGCGCTGGGGCAGGTCTCGTGGAACGCGGTGCCCGCGATCCCGCCCGAGATCGTGTTCCTTCCCCGGTGGTCGTACTTCCACCTCGACAAGGTGAGCGCGTGGAGCAGGGTGATGATCCTGCCGCTGTCGATCGTCGCCACGCGGCGGCCGACGCGCGAGCTGCCGGCGACGCTCGGAATCGGCGAACTCTTCGTCGACCACGACGCGCGGCATGTGCTCAAGCCCACGCATCCGGCACCGGAGCGCTGGAGGCGGTTCTTCCTGCGCGTCGACCGCGGCCTCAAGGCGCTGCACCGCGTCGGAGGCACGCCGTTCCGGCAGGCGGCGATCCAGCGCGCGTTCGCGTGGCTCTCCGAGCGCGCGACCAAGGGCGGCATCGGCGCGATCTTCCCCTCGATGGTCTACTGGCAGATCGTCCTGCACGCGCTCGGCTACGAGCGGTCGCATCCGCTGGTGCAGCGCGCCGAGCACGAACTCGATGCGCTCTTCGTCGAGCTGACCGGGACGCTCGGCGCGCCGATCCGGATCCAACCGTGCTTCTCGCCCGTGTGGGACAGCGGGATCGCGCTCTACGCGCTCGCCGACTGCGGGCTGGGCGCCGCCGATGAGCACGCGGCGCGCGCGGCCGAGTGGCTCCGCGCCCGCGAGTGCCGGACCGCGGGCGACTGGACCGCGAACCTCGACGCGCCGGTCGCGCCGAGCGGCTGGTGCTTCGAGTACGACAATCCGTTCTACCCGGACTGCGACGACACGGCGATGGTCGCGATGGCGCTGCTGCGGGTCGGGGGCGCGGCCAACCGCGCCGCGGCGGAGCGCGGGATCCGCTGGCTGCTGGCGATGCAGAATCCGGACGGCGGCTGGGCGGCCTTCGACCGCACGGTCCACCGGCCCATCCTCGAGTATGTGCCGTTCGCCGACCACAACGCGATGCAGGATCCATCGTGCCCGGACATCACGGGGCGCGTGCTCGAGTGCCTCGCCAGCGCCGGCTACACGACCGCGCACCCGGCGGTGGCGCGTGCCGTCGGGTTCATCCGTTCGCGCCAGGAGCCCGAGGGGTGTTTCATCGGGCGGTGGGGGGTCAACTACCTCTACGGCACATGGCAGGCGGTCATCGGCCCGGTGCGCTGCGGTGTCCCGCGCGACGCCGAGTGGATCGAGCGCGCGGGGCGCTGGATCAAGTCGGTGCAGCAGCCCGACGGAAGCTTCGGCGAGAGCGCCCTGAGCTACGACGATCCCTCGCGCAAGGGGCAGGGGCCGTCGACGGCCAGCCAGACCGCCTGGGCCGCGATGGTGCTGCAGGAGCTCTACGGCGCCGACGATCCGGACCTGCGCCGCGCGATCGAGTGGCTCTGCCGCACCCAGCTCGACGCGAAGGCCGCCGCGGACCGCAACGCGAACCCCGACCGCGACCCGCCCGGGAGCTGGCGCGAGACGGAGTTCACCGGCACCGGCTTCCCGCGCGTCTTCTACCTGCGCTACCACCTGTACCGGCTGTCGTTCCCCACCATGGCGCTGGGGCGCTACATGGCCGCGCTTGGCCGCGGCGAGCAGGGACGCATGCTGGTCGAGCTCGGCGAGCGCGAGGCGCTCGGGCTGTGAGCCGCGATTCGCGCGGCTCGCGGATGACCGCGTAGGTCGCGCGTGCTGCGCGTACATTGCGCGCATGATCGCACCCGTCCTCGCTTCCCTCCTGGCCGTCGGGTTCGCCGCGGCCTCCGTCGTCGCCGGTCCTCCGGATCTGTCGCTCGACCGCGGTCGTTCGTCGCCGGAGGTCCCGCCGTCGGTGCTGCCCGAGGGCGATCCGTTCCGCCAGCTCGACGAGTCGCTGCCCACGCCGAACGACTTCCGCACCGCGTCGGGCGCACCTGGTCCGCGCCACTGGCAGCAGAAGGTCGACCACGACATCGAGGTCGAGCTCGATCCGGTCAAGGCCGAGCTCGTCGGTCGGCAGCGCGTGACCTACCACAACAATTCTCCCGACGAACTGCGCTACCTCTGGCTGCAGCTCGACCAGAACCGCTTCCGCCGCGACTCGATGGGCGAGCGCGCCGAGCCCGCGCCCGACCTGAAGGGCACGCAGGGCATCGGCTTCCTGCGGAACCTCGTCGAGCAGCACGAGTTCCAGGGCGGCTACCGCGATGTCGTGGCGACCACCGCCGACGGCGCGCCGCTCGCGACCACCATCGTCGACACGATGATGCGCATCGACCTGCCCGCGCCGCTCGCGCCGGGCGCGAGCTTCGGCTTCCGCGTCTCGTGGCGCTTCAACGTGGTCAAGAACACGGTCACGCGCGCGCGCTCGAACTACGAGCTCCTCGGCGAGGGCGATCCCGAGCTGCGCAACGCCGACCTCGCGCCGCTGTTCGTGATGGCGCAGTTCTTCCCGCGCGCGGCGCCGTACAGCGACGTGCGCGGCTGGCACCACAAGCAGTTCCTCGGCCAGGGCGAGTTCGCGCTCGAGTTCGGCGACTACACGCTCGCGGTGACCGTGCCCGACACCTGGACCATCGCTGCCACCGGCGAGCTGCAGAACGCGGGCGAGGTGCTGACCCCCGCCCAGCGCGAGCGCCTCGAGGCCGCCCGCGGCGACGAGAAGCCCCGGTTCATCACGACGCCCGAGGAGGCCGCCGCCAACCGCGCCGCGGTGCCGAAGGGCACGCGCACCTGGCGGTTCGCCGCCACCAATGTGCGCGACGTGGCCTTCGCCGCCAGCGCCGCGTTCCTGTGGGACGCCGCGCGGGCCCCGATCCCGGGCACCGACCGCGCGGCGCTCGCGATGAGCTACTACCCGCTCGAGGCCGAGCCGCTCTGGAGCCGCTACTCGACCCACGCCGTGGCGCACACGGTCGACTCGTACTCGCGCCACGCGTATCCGTACCCGTATCCGGTCGCGATCAGCGTCAACGGTCCGGTCGGCGGCATGGAGTACCCGATGATCTCCTTCAACGGCCCGCGGCCGGAGAAGGACGGCACCTACTCGGCCGGCACCAAGTGGGGCCTCGTGGGCGTCGTCATCCACGAGGTCGGGCACAACTGGTTCCCCATGATCATCAACTCCGACGAGCGGCAGTGGACCTGGCTCGACGAGGGACTCAACACCTTCTGCCAGTACCTCGCCGAGCAGGAGTGGCAGCGCAAGTATCCGTCGGGTCGCGGTGAGCCTGCGAACATCGTCGACTACATGACGAGCGACACGCAGGAGCCGATCATGACCAACTCCGAGAGCGTGCGCCGGCTCGGCCCCAACGCATACGCGAAGCCGGCCACCGCGCTCAACGTGCTGCGCGAGACCGTGCTCGGGCGCGAGCTGTTCGACTTCGCCTTCCGCGAGTACTGCCGGCGCTGGGCGTTCCGCCGGCCGGAGCCGGCCGACTTCTTCCGCACGATGGAGGACGCCTCGGGCGTCGACCTCGACTGGTTCTGGCGCGGCTGGTTCTACTCCACGCGCGCGGTCGATGTCTCGGTCGAGAAGGTCACGCGCTACACGCTCGACACGCGCGACCCGGAGCTCTCGAAGGGCGCGCGCAAGGCCGAGCGCGAGGCGCTGCCGAAGACGCCGAGCGAGCTCGGGAACGCCGATCTCGCGGTGCGCGCCGACCGCTTCCCCGAGCTGCTCGACTTCTACTCGACCTTCGACGAGCTCGATGTGACCGCCGACGACCGCGAGCGCTTCAAGCGGCTGGTCGCGCGGCTCGGCGAACGCGATGCGGCGCTGCTCGGGACCACGCTGTCGTTCACCGTGGTGCGCTTCCGCAACAACGCGGGCATCCCGACGCCGATGCCGCTCACGCTCACCTACGCCGACGGCACGGGCGAGGATGTCACGCTCCCGGCCGAGGTCTGGCGCTACGCCGGCGGCAGCGAGGCCTCGAAGCTGTTCGTCACCGACAGGGAGATCGTGCGCGTGGAGCTCGACCGTCGCCGGCAGACGGCCGACCGCGATCCCTCCGACAACGCGTATCCCCAGGAGATCCAGCGCGACACCTTCACGGTCGAACCGGCCGAGCGCGGCGACAACCCGATGCGCGCCGCGCAGAACGCCGAGAAGCGCGCCTCGACGCGCGCCGCGGCCGAGGCGCTGGCGAAGCGCGTGGCCGAGGCGGTGAAGGCCGGCCGCAGCGCGGGCAGCGTGCTCGCCGAGGGCGCACCCGTGCTCGACGGCTGGGGCAAGCCGTTCGTCGTGCTCGACGGCGCCGAGCAGGGCTCGGGCGGCGTGGCGCAGATCGTCTCCGGCGGTCCGGACGCCGCGGTCGGCGGCGACGACGACCTCTCGTACCTCGTGGACGGCGACGGCGCGCTGCGCGACCGTCCGCGCCCGCGGCGCGGCGGGGGCGGCGCGGCTGGCGGCGGCGGGGGACGCCGCCGATGACATCGCGGGGGATCGAGGTGATCGGCGCGCGGCTCGGTCTCGGTGGACGCTGCATCGGCACCGCGCGCGGACCGCTCGCGATCCGCGCCGCCGGCC
>CAMBUI010000202.1 GCA_945870915.1 Candidatus Kuenenia stuttgartensis
GCCCGCCGTCGACATCGCCGCGATCGCGACCGCGGTGCAGGCGACCGCCGGCGAGCCCCTCGAGGTGGTGCGGAAGGACTCCGACAGCCCGTTCGCAAACCCGATGGTGCTCACGCTCATCGCGCTCCTCTCGGCGAGCGTGATCGGCAACGTCGTGCTGATCGGGCTCCTGCTCTCCCGCTGACGGAGCCGCGGCGCCGGAACCGAGCGCCCAACCGCAACGGAGCTGCGGCGCAGCAACGCGCGCGACCGGAATCCCGATCTCGACGAGGTCGTAGACGCCGACGAGGGCCTCAGACCTCGACGAGGGCCTCAGACCTCGACGCGGGCGTACGACCTCGACCAGGCCTTAGACCTCGACCAGGACCTCGACCTCGACCGTCGCGTCGAGCGGCAGCGCGTTGGTGCCCACCGCGGCGCGGGCATGCCGGCCGGCCTCGCCGAACACCTCCTGCATGAACTCGCTGGCGCCGTTGGCGACCTTCGGCTGCCCGTCGAAGCGGTCGTCCGACTGGACGAACACGCCCAGCCGCACGATGCGCTTGACCTTGGAGAGATCACCGCCGAGCTGGTCGGCGACCACCGCGAGCGCGTTCAGGGCGCACTGCTTGGCGGCCTTCTGGGCGTCCTCGATGGAGACCTTCGACGGAACGGGCCCGGTGGCCATCAGCACACCGCTCGACATCGGGAGCTGCCCCGACACGAAGATGAGGTTGCCCGAGCGGACCGCTGGCACGTAGGCGGCCACTGGCTTGGGGGCGGCCGGCAGGGTGAGACCAAGGCGGGCGAGGGCTTCGTGGGGGTTCGACATGGTCGGGGATTCCGGAGTTCGGGGGGCTGGGTCCGAGCCGTACGAGGCGGCGTGGATCGCGATGGCGCTGCTGCGGCGTCGAGGCACCTCGACGGGTTTTCGGGCGCACTCTATCGACTCCCCGCCGGAGAACTCGACCGAGGAAAGTTCGCGGGTGCCCTCACATCGATGCCTCGCGCGCGTCCCCTTGGTGTCGCTCGGCGTGGAACGCTCGTCGACTTCGCAATCGCCCCGCCATCCACACCCACAGACCAAGCGTAAGACACGGATCGAAATAGGCTTAGACACCACGGTCGACCGGAACCCCTCGCGCGCCACCCTGCGCTTGCCCGCTTCGGTCGTTCCAAAGCCGAACCAGCGCCCACATCACGAATCTTCATGAGGGGGGCGGGTTGGCCAACCAGCCCTTGCAGGCCGAATGATCTGAATCACCATTTCGGACTGAACGGGAACTTGACACCCCGCCCCCTCGTATTACCCTGCGCGAGCACTACCTGACGGTTGCGGCACCATTCTCGAGGTTGAGCCACCTTTCTTTATCCCGGCTCCACTTCAAACCGTCCTTCATGTTCTGATTGTCGGCCACCCGACGCCTTCCCGCCGCAACCGCCGACATCCCGATCCGCCTGCGAGGCGCGACTCACCGACTGGTTCATCCAGCCAGAGTCCAGCAGCGCATGCGTCACGCCCGGTCCAGCCGCGTCCCATTTCTTGGGTCAGGCCACTTCCAGAACCGAGCGCCCCCGTCGGTTTCCGACGCAGGTTGCGATCCCCGGAGCATCTCCCGGATCCAGCCAGCGCCCGCAACCGAGCCGCAGCGAACCGCTGCTGCCAACCGCCCGACGGGCGCGCCGATCGCGAAGCTGGCCTCTCGGCAGGACTCCCGAAGGAGTTCATTTCGCTCCTCACCCCGCCACGATCCATCGCGGGGTTCGGGAATGCGGCTTCCGCCGCCCTCAACGGGGCATGCGGAATTGCCCAGCTGTTGCGTACGCACGCTCCGCCTCCCGCGCACCGTCCCCCGCACCGTCCCCGCACCGTCTTCGGCGTTTGTGATTCAGCGCCGGTTCATTCCCCAGGGAACCAGTCAGGTCAGCATGACCCGATGGTTCCAAAGCACCCCGGAAGTCACAGACTTCCACCCTTAGGAGTTCGACACATGAAGCGTAAGCAAAACGGGTTCACCCTCGTCGAGCTGCTTGTCGTCGTCGCGATCATTGCGCTCCTCATCGGCCTGCTTCTGCCGGCCCTGAGCAAGGCGCAGCGCACCGCGAAGAGCCTGCAGGACTCGGCCAACATCAGCCAGATTCACAAGGGCTTCCTCACCTGGGCCAACCAGGATGACCGCGGCCGCCTGCCGATCCCCGGCCTGGTCAAGCGCAAGCAGGTCCCCGGCGCGGGTCCGAACGGCGCCGCCGTCTACGTCCCGGGCCAGGGTGAAGAGGACCTCGCCCAGAACAACACGGCGAACCTCTACAGCTCGATGATCGCCAAGGAGTTCATCACTCCGGAAGTCCTCATCTCGCCGGTCGAGACCAACCCGGTCGTCCGTCGTCACGAGAACTACAACCGCAACGCCTACAACCCCTCGGCGACCAACCCGACCTTCTGGGATACGGGCCACCTCGCGAACATCTTCCGCGCGGCGGACGGCCAGGCCACCTCGGCCTGCCACACCTCGTACGCGCACCTCGCCATCCACGGCGAGCGCAAGAAGTTCACCTGGTCGAACAAGGCCGACGGCACCCGCCCGATCATGGGCAACCGCGGCACCTTCAAGGGCGCCTTCAGCGGCACCAACTACCAGAAGAGCTACACGCTCGCGTTCCACGCTCCCGACGACACCTGGGAGGGCAACGTGTGCTACGGCGACAACCATGTCAGCCTCGAGCGCAGCGTCGTTCCCGACAACGTGCAGTACGAGTGCGGCGCCATCAACCTGAAGAAGGACAACATCTTCGCCTACCAGGATTTCGCCTCCTGCAACCAGGGCGGCTCGACCGGTGGCGACACCTGGATGTGCATCGCGATCGGCTCGCCGAATGCGACCACCTACGCCGAGGCCCCCGAGAAGCTGACCGACGGCACCAACCCGACCTGATCGGGACCGCCACGGCCTGCCGTCCGACTGAACCAGTTCTTTCACTCCACATCATCGGAGCCACCTGATCATGAAGATTCTCAACAACAAGACCCGCTCGAAGGGCTTCACCCTCATCGAGCTCCTGGTCGTCATGGGCATCATCGCCCTCCTGCTCGCGATCCTCCTCCCCGCCCTCGGCCGCGCCCGTGCGACCGCCAAGCGCGTGAAGGACTCCACCCAGGTCCAGCAGACCCACAAGGGTTTCCTCACCCTCGCCCGCGACTTCAACGGCGTGTTCCCGACCCCCGGTCTCATCGACCGCGTCGGCAACATCCCGGGCAAGGGCGCCGAGGACGTGCTGATGAACGACCACGGCAAGATGTACGCGGCCTGCATCATGCAGCACGCCTTCGACACCAACGTGCTCGTCAGCCCCGCCGAGGTCAGCACCTCGGTCCTGGCGATGGCGAACTACAACTTCGACGCGTACAACGTCACCGCTGCCAACGACCTGTACTGGGATCCGAACTTCAAGTCGGACCTCACCACCCTGTCGAACGTCAGCTACGGCACCCTCCACCTCGCGGGCACCCGCAAGGCGAAGGAGTGGAAGGACACGTACAACTCGCGCTTCGCCGTTCTCGGCAACCGCGGCGTCAAGGACGGCAGCCTGAACGCGACCGACTACAACAACTCCCGCACGCTCCTCATCCACGGTGGTGACAAGCAGTGGGAAGGCAACGTCTGCTTCAACGACAACCACGTCGTCTTCGAGAACAAGTTCCAGCCCGACGGCATCACGCAGTTCGGCACCACCAACCCGCAGATCGACGACAACATCTTCAAGGATGACCCGGAAGCGGTCACCTCGGACACCTGGCTGACCATGATCAGCACGGTCACCGGCGGTGGAACCAACTTCACCTTCACCGCCACCTGGGACTGATCCCCCGCGGATCCGGCCGGATGGCCTGAAGTCATGACAGCAACCACCCGCGGCCGGCGCCTTGTGCGCCGGCCGCGGTCTTTCCAGACGGACCCCTTCCTTCCGCCACACGCGCCCCGCGACGAGCTGACTGCGGGCGCACCTCCCTCGGCACTCGGCGTACCATGCGCGCTCATGTCGATCGCGCGGCCCAATCCGGTGGTGGCACTCCTCCTCTGCGCGCTGCTGTCGCTCGTCGCCCTCGGAGCGGAAGCCGCGCCCCAGGGCGCAGGCGTTCCCAGCGAGCGCAAGGCCTCGCGCGTCGCGCTGCTTCCCATCACGGGCGCCATCGACGACGTCACGCTCTGGTCTCTCGAGCGGCGACTCGCCGCGGCGCGCGACGCCGGCTTCGACGCGGTCGTGCTCGAGCTCGACACGCCGGGCGGCGAGGTTGGCGCGATGCTCGACATCTGCCTCCGCATCAAGAGCGACGCGCCGAGCAACACCGTGGCATGGATCAGGCCCAAGGCGTTCAGCGCCGGGACCTTCATCGCACTCTCGTGCCGCGAGGTCGTCGTCGCGCCGGGGTCGGTCTTCGGCGACGCGGCCCCGATCGCGGTCATGCCGGGCATCGGACTCTCGCCGCTGCCGGCGGCCGAGCGCGCCAAGCAGGAGTCCCCCCTTCTCGACGAGCTCGACGCGGCGGCCGCCCGACGCGGAGATGACCCGCGCCTGCTGCAGGCGTTCGTGGCGGTCGAGCGCGAACTGTGGCTCGTCGAGCGCGTTTCCGACGGCGTCCGCCGCTTCGTCGACCGCGCCGAACTCGAGGCGCTCGGCCTCAGCCCAACCGAACTCCCGCAGAAGCCGACCGGTCCGGACGGGGCGCGCCCGCGACTCCCGGTCGATGCGCCGATCGCCGCCTCGGCGCCGGGCGCATGGCGGGTGGTGGAGACCGTCGACACCGCGGACCGCCTCCTGGTGGTGCAGTCCGACGAGGCGATCCGCTGGGGGATCGCCGTGGCCGAGGTCAAGGACGAGGCCGCGCTCAACGGCTTCTTCCTCGCCGACGAAGTCGTGCGTTTCCCCGAGAGCTGGAGCGAGTCGCTCGTCCGCCTCATGGTGTCGTGGCCGATGCGCATCCTGCTCATCGCCGTGTTCCTCGTCGCGCTCGTGATCGAGGTGATGCACCCCGGGATCGGCGCCGCAGGCGCGGTCGCGCTCGTCGCGCTGGTGGCGCTCGTGGGGGCGCCCGGACTGCTTGGCCTCGCCGAGTGGTGGGAGATCCTGCTCGTGCTCGCGGGTGTCCTGCTGGTGGGCATCGAGGTGCTCGTGCTGCCCGGTATGGCGTTCGCGGGCATCGCCGGGGCGCTCTGCATCCTCGTCGGCCTGATCGCGAGC
>CAMBUI010000203.1 GCA_945870915.1 Candidatus Kuenenia stuttgartensis
GTGACCTTCTCGCACCGGCCCGAGGGCGGGGATGCCGCGGTGTTCGTGGCCGGCGACTTCAACGGATGGAACCCGACGGCCACGCGCATGGAGCGCATGGGCGACGGCGTGTTCCGCGCGACGGTGGAGATGGAGAATGCGCGCGTCACCTACAAGTTCGTGGTCGACGGGCGCTGGATCGCCGACCCCGCGAACCCGGAGCGCGAGCCCGACGGGCACGACGGCTTCAACTCGGTGCTGGTGACGGGCGGCGAGGCGGCGGAGGCGGTGCCGGTGCGCGCGGTCGCCGGGTTCCGCACGCCGGAGTGGGCGAAGCACGCGGTCTGGTACCAGATCATGCTCGACCGCTTCGCCAACGGGAACCCCGACAACGATCCGCCGGGCACGCGGCCGTGGACCTCGTCGTGGCGCGCGACCAGCGCGTGGGAGACGCGCGGCGGCGCGACCTTCTGGGAGTACGCGGTCTTCAACCGCCACTACGGCGGCGACCTCGAGGGGCTGCGCGCGCGCATCCCGTACCTGCGGTCGCTGGGCGTGAACGCGATCTACCTGATGCCGGTGTTCGAGGCGCCGAGCGCGCACAAGTACAACGCCGCGACCTACGTGCACATCGACGACAGCTTCGGGACCACGGGCGACAGCGCGATGGCGAGCGCGAACGAGGACCTGCTCGATCCGTCGAGCTGGGGGTTCAGCGAGAGCGACCGCGCGTTCGTGGCGGCGCTGGCGGAGCTCAAGTCGCAGGGGTTCCGCGTGATCATCGACGGCGTGTTCAACCATGTCGGCGACCTGCACGAGGCGTTCCTCGACGTGAAGGAGAAGGGTGCGTCGTCGCGCTACGCCGACTGGTTCGTGATCGAGGGATTCGAGCCGTTCCGCTACCGCGGCTGGGCGGGGTTCGGCGAGCTGCCCGAGTTCCGCAAGGACGCCGCGGGCATCGCGAGCGCGTCGGCGAAGGCGCACCTGTTCGCGATCACGCGGCGGTGGATGGACCCCGACGGCGACGGCGATCCGTCGGACGGCGTCGACGGCTGGCGGCTCGATGTGCCCAACGAGGTGCCGATGGGCTTCTGGCGCGAGTGGCGCACGCTGGTGAAGTCGATCAACCCCGACGCGTACCTGGTGGGCGAGGTCTGGCGGCGCGCCGACGCGTGGCTCGACGGGACCACCTTCGACGCGACGATGAACTATCCGTTCGCCGAGACGGTGCTCGCGTGGATCGGCGACCGCGGCCGCAGGATCACCGTCGGCGAGCTCGACGCACGCCTCGCGCTGCTGCGCGCGACCTATCCCGCCGAGGTCACCTACGCGATGCAGAACCTCGTCGACAGCCACGACACCGACCGGCTGGTCTCGATGCTCGCGAATCCGGACCGCGGCTACGACCGCGCCAACAGCGAGCGGCCGGGGTCGGCGTACGACGGCGCGCGCCCGTCGGAGGAGGCCTACCGCAAGGCGCGCCTGGTGGCGCTGCTGCAGATGTGCTACGTCGGCGCGCCGATGGTCTGGTACGGCGACGAGGCGGGCATGTGGGGGTCCGACGACCCGTTCTGCCGCAAGCCGATGGTGTGGCGCGACCTCGGGCCGTTCGAGGATCCCGAAGAGCGCTTCGACGAGCGGCACTGGGCGCACTACCGCGCGGCGATCGCGCTGCGGAACTCGATGCCGGCGCTGCGCACGGGGTCGTTCCGCACCATCGTGGCCGACGACGCGCGCGACCTGTGGGTGTTCGAGCGGCGGCTCGGCGACGAACGCGTGCTGGTCGCGCTGAACGCCTCGGGCGCGCCGCAATCGGTCGAGCTTCCCGCGGCCGAGCGCGACGGGTGGCGGTGGTCGGTGGTGTTCGATGGCGACGGTGCGGGCAGCGGCGCCGTTGGCGACGCAGCGACGCGCGGGCCGCGGCTGCTCGAGTCGATTCCGCCGGTCGCGGGGCGGGTGCTGCGCGGCGTGCGCTGAGCTCGCGCGGGGCGTGTCCATGCTCGCGCTGGGCGTGATCCGAGCTCGCGTCGGTCGTGACCATGCTCGCGCTGGGCGTGACCGTGCTCGCGCTGGGCGTGCGCCGCCGCGCTCGTGTATACCTCCCCGCATGCCGCAGCACGCGACCCATCCGTTGCTCTCGACCCGCCGCGCGGGCGTCCTCATGCATGTCACGAGCCTTCCGTCGCCGTTCGGTGCGGGCGACATCGGGCCGGCGGCGGAGGCGTTCGCCGACTGGCTCGCCGCGGCGGGCATCAGCGTGTGGCAGATGCTGCCGATCGGCCCGGTCGGGTACGGCGACAGTCCGTACTCGTCGCCGTCGAGCTTCGCGATCGAGCCGACCTTCCTCGCGCTCGAGCCGCTGGTGGCGCAGGGGCTGCTGGCGAAGGCCGATCTCAAGGTTCCGGCGAAGGACGCGCGGCGGCTGGCGACCGGCGACTGCGACTTCGCGGCGAACCGCGCGTTCCGCATGGCGCGCTACGCGAAGGCCGCGGCGGCGTTCGCGGCGGTGAACGGCGCGCGCTCGAAGGACTACCGCGCGTTCGCCGCGCGCGCCGCGTGGCTGCCGGCGTGGATCGACTTCGTGGCCGGAGGCGACGAGGCGGCGCGCGCGATGCACGCGTGGATCCAGTACGAACTCGACCGCCAGTGGGCCGGCCTGCGCTCGTACTGCGGCAAGCGCGGCATCGCGCTGGTCGGCGACGTGCCCATCTTCGTGACCGCCGACAGCGCCGATGTGCGGGCCAATCCCGAGCTCTTCCGCCTGCGCGCCGACGGGACGCCCGAGGTGCTCACCGGCGTGCCGCCCGACGACTTCTCGGCCGACGGACAGCTGTGGGGGCACCCGCACTATGCGTGGGAGGCGCACGCGCGGCAGCGCTTCGCGTGGTGGACCTCGCGCATCGCCTGCGCGGCCGAGCGCTTCGACCTGGTGCGCATCGACCACTTCATCGGCTTCACCCGCGCCTACGAGGTGCGGGCGGGCGCGCGCAACGCGCGCAAGGGCGAGTGGCGCCCGGCGCCGGGCCGCGCGCTGCTCGGGGCGATGGCGAAGGCCTTTCCGTCGCTGCCGCTGATCGCCGAGGACCTCGGCGCGCTCACCCCCGAGGTGGAGGCGCTGCGCGACGACTTCGGCCTCGCGGGCATGCGGATCGTCCAGAACGCGTTCTGGAGCGGCAAGTCGGGCGACATGCCGCATAACCACCCGTTCCGCGCGGTGGTCTACTCGGGCACGCACGACAACGAGACCACCGTGCAGTGGTGGCAGGGGCGCGACGCGGGTCAGCGGGCGCGCTTCCGCGCCTACGCGGGCGACGGGGAGGTCCACGAGGCCATGCGCCGGATCGTCCTCGCCTCGCCGGCGGCGCTGGCGGTGCTGCCGATGCAGGATCTGCTCGGGCTGGGGAAGCCGGCCCGCATGAACCTCCCCGGGACGGCGTCCGGCAACTGGCGCTGGCGGATGGAACCGGGTGCCGCGGGGAAGGCGCTCGCCGCGCGAATCCGCGCGCAGGTCGAGGCGTCGGGCCGCGGCTGATCGACTATCTTCCCTCGAATGGCTGCGAAGAAGTCGTCGTCGAAGGGCAAGTCCACCGTCCGCAACGGAACGCGCGCGAAGGCGCCGGCCCAGTCGGCGTCGAGGTCCGCGTCGAGGCCGGCGTCGAGGGCGTCCTCGTCCGCCTCATCATCATCATCATCATCATCGGATGCCGGCGCGTCCTCCGCGCGCGCGGCGGGACGGCGCACGGTGGTGCCCGCGCCGATCGCGCCGGCCGAGGCGCAGGCGCAGCTCCGCTCGCTCGCGATGAACCTGTGGTGGAGCTGGAACGAGGTCGCGCGTCGACCGTTCGCCGCGCTCGATCCGGTGCTGTGGCAGGCGACCAAGCACTCGCCGCTGTCGGTGCTCGCGAACGCGGGTCCCGCCACGCTGTCGGCGGCCTGCGAGGAGCCGGGCTTCCGGCTCGCCCTCGCCGACGGGCGCGCCGCGCTCGCGGCCGAACTCGCCCGCACCACCTGGTGGGACGAGGAGTGCGCCGCCGCGAACCCCGGCGCCTGCATCGCCTACTTCTGCTCCGAGTACGCGCTGCACGAGAGCATCCAGCAGTACTCCGGCGGCCTCGGCGTGCTCGCGGGCGACCACCTCAAGAGCGCGAGCGACCTCGGCGTGCCGCTGGTCGCGGTCGGCCTCTACTACCGCCACGGCTACTACATCCAGCAGTTCGCCGAGGACGGTTCGACCAAGGTGCTCTACCCGGTGTACGACCGCGCCACGATGCCGATCGTCGACACCGGGATCGCGATCGAGTGCCCGGTGGGCGCGCATGCGGTCAAGGCGCGCGTGCTGCGCATGGATGTCGGGCGCACCCGGGTGTTCCTGCTCGACGCCGACCTGCCGGAGAACCGGACCGAGGACCGCCTGCTCACCGAGGGCCTGTACAAGGGCGAGCCCGCGCTGCGCATGCGGCAGCAGGTGCTGCTCGGCGTGGGCGGCATGATCGCGCTGCGCGCGCTCGGCATCGCTCCCACGCGGATCCACCTGAACGAGGGTCACGCGGCGTTCGCGGCGGTGGAGATGCTCGCCGAGTTCCGCGCCGGCGGCATGTCGCACTCCGACGCCGTCAAGGCGGTGCGCGCGCGCGCGGTGTTCACCACCCACACGCCGGTGGCGGCGGGCCACGACCGCTACGGCATCGAGATGGTGTGCGAGGGCCTCGTGCGCACGCTCGCCAAGGGCGGCATCACCCGCGCCGAGCTCGAGTCGCTCGCGCGCGAGGACCCCGCCGACGCGAAGGAACCCGTGTGCATGACCATCGTCTGCCTGCGGCTCGCCGAGCGCGTGAACGGCGTGGCGCGCCTGCACGGCGAGGTCAGCCGCGAGATGTGGATGAAGGCCTACGGCGCGCGCCGCGCGAAGGACGTGCCGATCGGGCACGTCACCAACGGCGTCCACCTGCCGACCTGGCTCGATCCGCGCGCGGCGCGGTTCTGGAAGGACGAATGCGGCTTCGACGCCTGCGCGACCACCCCGCGCAACCGCGGCTGGAAGCGCGCGGTCAACGCCGATCCCGCGGCGTTCTGGCGCCTGCGCCGCTCGCTGCGCGCCTCGGTGGTGCGGTTCGCGCGCGAGCGCCTGGTGCGCGCCGGGCAGCGCCGCGGCGAGGGTCCGGTCGCGCTCGACGAGTTCGCCGGCATGCTC
>CAMBUI010000204.1 GCA_945870915.1 Candidatus Kuenenia stuttgartensis
GATGTTCTGGGCGACCTGCGCCAAGGTCCGCGACAAGGCCAAGGACATGCCCAGCATGCCCGAGGAGCTCGAGGACCTCGAGGCGAACACCACCGACACCTACTTCTGCAACCTCTCGATCTTCCAGTCGCTGCCGGACATCTGGGCGATCAACCAGCTGTTCCCGATCGTACCGATCCACCGCCTCGACGAGCGCCCCACGCGCAAGGCGACGGTTGCCGACATGACCTGCGACTCCGACGGCAAGATCGACCGCTTCGTCGACGACCACGATGTGAAGAAGTGGGTGGAGCTCCACGACATCAAGGACGGCGACGAGTACTTCCTCGGCGCATTCCTCGTCGGCGCCTACCAGGAGACGCTCGGCGACCTCCACAACCTCTTCGGCGACACCCATGTCGCCCACATCCGCCTCGACGACAACGGCAACTGGTGGATCGACGAGATCGTCGAGGGCGACAGCGTGCGCGAGGTCCTCTCGTACGTGCAGTACGACGCGCACCGCCTCGGCCAGGCCATCCGCCACGAGTGCGAGCGCGCCGTGCGCGACAAGCACATGTCGGTCGCCGAGTCGAACGCCCTCGTGCGCAACTACGAGTCGGGCCTCGCCGGGTACACCTACCTCGAGACGGAGAACGGCGCGGCGATGTGACGCGCGGGTCATCCTGAATCCCATGCAGCGCCGGCGGAAGCCGGCGCTGTTTCATTTGCTGCGTGGTCGCTTCATCGCCCGTGGTGCTTCCCCTCTTCCGACCAGTGCGTCCGCGCTTCGGAGCAGCCCCGCGCGCCTCAAAGCATTTCGATACTGCTCGGCCGACATGGAGGGACTCCGGAGTGCCATGCGGTGCGTGTGCAGCGCCCGGTGGCTTCGGGCTGGGTCGCGTGCAATCAGTCTGCTGACGAGTTCATCCGGCGAAACGGTCTCGATCCCGAGGCTGATCATGACGGGATCCGGGAACCCGCGGTCGTCCAGCGTGCATACCGCATCGGCTTCGCACTCCAAGGCCGCCTCGACGACATGCGCGTCGTCGGGATCCGGCAGCGGCGGCATTTTCCGCCGAGGGAGGCGAATCGGAAGCAGACCATCGGGGAACTCCGATCGAAAGCGATCACGGACCTCGATCAGGCGATCGGCAGGAATCTGCGGTCGCGCTTGACGCACGCTCCGGATCCACTCCGACTCGATCAGGGCGGTCCAACGTGGCTCGAAGAGGCCTTCAAGCGCCAGATGGCGAAGCACATGGCGTACGAACGCGCCGTGCCAGACACACGCATCGATGATCACGCGCGGAGGCGGTGCTCCATGCTGAGTAGTATCTCGTTGTCCTTTCCCCGCAGGCATGTCCTATCGACCTCTCCGTCTGGATGGGCGTGCGCGCTGTTGCTTCTGTGGTTGCGCGAGGAGCGCCTTCCACGCCGCTCGCGAGGGCGGCAGAGGAATCTCGTACAGCCCGAGCTCCTGCTCGATCCGGTCGGACTCCATCGCGTGCGCGACCCTCGCAGCGTGCTCTGCTTGCGCGTACGCGTTGAAGTCGTAGATTCGCACGCGGCGGTGCTTGCCCACCCTGCGCGCGGGCAGCCGGCCCTCGTCGATCGCCTTGATGATGGTGGGACGCGAGACCCGCAGCGCGACTGCGGCCTCCTGTGTGGTGAGCTCGTCGTTCGGATCGCGGTCGAGGATGAGGTAGGGGATCGGCGCCTCGTCGGCATGCGTGTGGACGACGAGCTCCACGCGATGCCCGCGGGCGTGCGCGTCGAGCGCGTCTGCCAGCAGATCCGCGACGGCATCGGGAAGCGGCAGCGGACTCCGCGCCCGAGGGATCGTGATGCCCACGGACTTTCCCGCCGCGCGTGCTCGGCGGATGGGTTCACTCGCCCGCACGGCAGGCGCTGCGTCGGCGGGGCGGTTACGGGATGCGGCGTGCTTGGTGCTGCGTGCCATGAATGCAATATACGCAACAAACGAAGCAAACGCAAGTCGATGTCGGAAAATCGCGACTGGATCCGATCGCGCGCTGCTTCAACTCACCAGCCGCAGCACATCGCGGAGCTCGTCCGCCGCATCACCGCCCTCGGCCTCCAGCAGTTCCATCATGCGTGCGCGCAGGCGCCGCGTGACGCCGCGCACGAGATCCGCCATCTGCGGTCGTCCGAGTCCCGGTGCCGACTCGAATTCGACAGCGCTCCGCCTGTCGATGGCGTGCCGTCGGATGATCGTCCATGCGCGGTCGCGGCCCTCGACGAGCAGCGCACCCTCCACGCTCGTGCAGGCCTCGGAGAGGATCGCGAGCGTCGAGGCAGGGAGCGGCGACAACGCGGCGCATCTTGCGCACGTACGCGGAGAAGCAGCGCCTACATCACCAGTCGGATGACCTCGAGGAGGTCCTCGGCGGCATCACCACCCTCGTCCTCGAGCAATTCGACGACCCGCACCCGGAGTCGCTTGGTCACGCTCCGCACCAGGTCGGCCATCTGTTGGCGGCCGAGTCCGAGCTCGGCCTCGAGGTCGAGGTAGCTCCGCCCGTCGATGGCGTGCCGTCGGAAGACCGTCCACGCGCGGTCGCGGCCCTCAGCGACGAGCGAAGCCTCGACCGAGGCACATGCTTCGGAGAGCAGGGCCAGCGCCCAGGCCCGGTTGTACGCGGCCTCGGCGGTGCGGTCGTGGTCGGCGCGGTCGGCCGCGCTCTCGAGCGGCGTGCCCTCGCGCCGTTCATGGCGGGTCCGGTCGCGCACCACGCTGCGGGCGTGCAGCAGCAGGCCGTTCATGAGCCATCGCCGCATGCGCATGCCGCTCGCGAGGTAGCGTCCGAAGAAGTCCGCCGAGGACAGTCCATGGGCGAAGAACCCGTGGACGAGGTCGCGGGGCTCCGCGATCTCGCGCAGCGACGAACCTGCGGCGTAGATCGCCAGTGGCTCGGCGTAGCGCGACATGATCCGGGCCCGAAGTTGCGACGGCGCCGCTGAGTCTCCCAGCCGAACCCTTTCGAGCAGGGTCGTGAGCGCGGTGGTCGGGAACGCATCGCCGCGCGGCCGTGTGAGCTCGAGTGGTGGTCGGGGAAAGGTGGCCTTCGCTCTCAACGATCCCCCCTCAAGGACAGGCGCCCCATCCCCCGAGGATCGTCGCGAGATCAACGCCATCGACGGCTCCGTCATCATTGACATCGGTGTCGAACTGCCCCGATCCGGCGGTTCCCCAGGCCCCCAGTACGGCGGCGAGGTCGACGCCGTCGATGCGACGGTCGCCGGTGACATCGCCGGGACAGGGAGCCTGGGGCAGCGCGACGACCCGAACATCGTCGATCACTGGCCCGGCCCACTGCGCGGGGTACTCGCGATTGAGCGATTCGAACGCGATCGTGGTCGAGGCGGAGGCGGCGGTGAACTCGATGGTCTTGCGCGACCAGGGCTGGATCGGGGCCTTGATGCGATCCGCGGCGAAGTCGAATGTCTGCAGGCCCGCGTGGATGCGCAGTTCGCCGCGGGCCACACCCGCGTTCACGGTGAGCTGCACGGCCACCGCGTATCGGCGACCGGGCTCAGTGGCGATCGTCTGCTCGATCCGACCCCCGACGCTGCAGCCGTTGAGGTCGATGGAGTACTCGCCATCCGAGGCAATCCACCCCTCGGGCTGGCAATTCGGCGGAGCGGTGCGCTGGCGATCGACGGTGTTCAGCGTGACGCGCCAGTCGGTGATCTCGGTGCCGCCCACCGGCACGCAGATCCAACCGCACACCTGTGCGCGACCCGTCTCGAAGCTCCCGTTCAGGATGAGGTTGGGGCCGCAGGGGATTCCGTCGTCGCAGCAGTCCGGGATGTGGTTTCCGTTCAGGTCGGCGAACTCGCCACGAACGATCTGACCGTAGTCGACGATGCCATCGCCGTTGCAGTCGGCATCCCACTCGAGGATCGCGGCGTTGCTCCAGGTCGGTGATCCGCAGGTTGGCGCGCCGGTCTCGAGATCATCCCAGCGGCCGTCGAACTGCATCACGCCCTGGTTCGCCTGGTCGTTCTCCACGCCCCATGGCGGCAGCGCGCAGGGCGAATCGTCGGGCGCGCCCGTTGGAAAGGCGCCATCGTGCGTCGACCAGTTGAGGTAGGAGTACGGCTCGCCGGTGATCCAGTGCCAGCCGGCATCGGGTGTGGTCTGGCCGGTGCTCTGGCGCAGCCCGAGCCACGCCCACTGCCTGCCGGTCGCGAGATACATCGACTTGATGAAGTTGTTTTCGGCGACGCCCGAGATCGTCGCCAGATGCGCGCCCATTGAGGAGGCGAGGTCGATCGCCGCATCGCCGGTCGGGGCGTCGACGGTCGCGTACCAGTGGCCATTGCCGCCGTCCACGGTGCGCCACTCGACTGCGCTCTGCGCGCGCGCAGCGCTCCCGACGGGAAGGAATGCGACGGATGCTGCGAGGATCGCGAGTGACTTGGAATGCATCTTGGACTCCACGAGGATTGGCTGGCCGATACCAGTCGGACGATCTGCCTGGCTGCGAAGAGAGCCCGACGACGGCGCCGCATGGAGCGCGGTCAGCAGTGCCGCGAGGATCGTCGCGAGGAAGATCCACGGATATCGGCGGGCCGGTAGCGACGCCTGGTGGTCGTGAAGGAGGAGTGCGCCGAGGCGCTGTCCCACCGGTGCGGAGAGCATCGGTGGATTATGCAATGCACGCGCCCCGTGGTGTGCGTCCGCTCGGCCGCGGCCATCGGGTACCGTCCCGACCATGCCCGACTGGCGGGACATCTCCGTGTGGCGCCGCCTGGCGGACACCCCCGAGGCCGTCGCGGCGGCGGCGCGGGTCGACCCGCGCGATGCGGCGGCGATCGCGCGGCTGCGGCGGAGCTTCGACGCCGACCTTGTGTCGGCCGCGCTGGAGCTGGCCGAGGCGCGTCGCAAGGCCGTCGGCAAGATCGACGGCGCCGAGCGGCTCTGGTGCGATGTGGCGGGCGTGGAGCAGTCGTCGGGCACGCCGGTGGCGCGCTGGAAGGCGGCGCGCATGCGGGAGGCGCTCGGGGCGGGCGCCGCGATCCTCGACATCTGCTGCGGGATCGGCGGTGACA
>CAMBUI010000205.1 GCA_945870915.1 Candidatus Kuenenia stuttgartensis
CAGGTGAGGCAAGAGGTTGGTCGCGGGAATCGATGTCGGAGATGAGCGAGCCCTGGCGTGCGGATATCTCCAATCCGCGTGGATTTCTCCGACGCACCGCATAGACCCGTGCTCGTCCAACGGTTACGGTCGGGGCCATGAACCTTCGGGCACTCCCACTCGTCGCGCGCGGTCTTTCCATCCTCGCGGTGCTCGCCTGCGCGTCGCCTGCCGTGGCGCAGGTCCACTACCACGACAGCGGTCACCCCTGGAAGCAGCGCGCGCGGTCCGGCCCCGACGCAGAGGTGCCTGGCTGGTACTACAACCTCGGCATCACCGGCATGCGTGCGGAGTTGGTGGCCGGCGAGCCGAAGTCGCTCGTGATCCGCCATGTGTTCGCGAACTCTCCCGCCGCTGGGATCGTGCGCGTGGGTGACCGCGTCGTCGGCGCCGGTGGGCAGCCGTTCAAGGATGCGCATCTCAACGGCTACGGCGAGGGGGTCTTCGGTGCGACCGGACCGATTGGCGAGTTCGCGGCAGCACTCGAGGCCGCGCAGGATGCGCGCGCGCAGATTCCTGGCAAACTCGCACTGACGATCCTCCGCGATGGGACGGAACTCGCGGTCACGCTCGACGTCGGAACGAAGTACGGAAGCTTCGGGAAGGACTACCCAGCGGACTGCGCGAAGTCAGAGCGGATTGCCAAGGAGCTGCTCGAGTACCTCGTCAAGCACCAACGCTCCGACGGATCGTTCGGCAACGCGGTGCATGACACGTTCGCTCCACTCGCCCTGCTTTCCAGCGGCGAACCGCGGTACCTGCCCGCCGTCGAACGATGCGTTCGGCATCTCTGCGACGCGACGAAGGCGTCGGACCCGGACGCGAAGGAGTCGCTTCCGAACTGGAAGTACATGGGTGCGGCGCTGGTGCTCAGCGAGTACTACCTGGCGACGCGCGCGGCCTGGGTGCTTCCGGAACTCCAGCAGGTGCACGACTTCATCGCCGCGGGCCAGTACCTCGACATGTCGCAGATCAACCCGCGTGCGAAGGAGTCGCACCCGGGCAGCTTTCCGAAGGGCCCGCGCGACTCGCACGGCGGCTGGGGGCACAACCCCGGGTTCGAGGGCTACGGTCCGATCGCCATGATCACGGCGCAGGGCGCGCTTGCCTACGCGATGATGTCGCGGTGCGGGATCGAGATCGACCGGGCGAACCACGACGCGGCGTACGACTTCCTGCGGCGCGGCAGCGGCAAGAACGGATACGTCTGGTACGGCGACGGCGTGGGCGGGCGCGACGACGGCTGGGCCGACATGGGACGCACCGGGGCGGCCGCGATCGCGAACTTCATGAGCCCGTACAGCGACGCGACGCATCGCGACCGGGCGAAACTGCACGCGACGGTCATCGGTACGCATCCGCAGAGCTTTCCCGACACGCACGGCTCGCCTGCGATGGGCATGGGCTACACGGCGCTCGGCGCGAGCATCGACCCCGCGAGTTTCCGCGCGTTGATGGACGCGAACCGATGGTGGTTCGCGCTCGCGCAGTGCACGGATGGAACCTACTACTACCAGCCGAACCGGGACAACGCCGGCTACGGCGACGATTCGCGCATGACCGCATCGTCGGTGACGGCGTTCATGCTGCTGATCCCGAAGCGCGGACTCGTGATGACTGGCAAGAGTGCGAAGCCGGCGACGGTTCCGCCCGCCGCTCCTGGCAACGCGTCACGGCCGATCAAGGTGTTCATCCTCGCCGGGCAGTCGAACATGCAGGGGCACGCCGCCATCTCGACCTTCGACGCGATGGCCGACGACCCGAAGACCGCGCCGCTGCTGAAGGAGATGCGCGGTCCCAATGGCACGCCGCGCGTCTGCGGACGCACGTGGATCTCGTCGGTGGGTTGCCTCGGCGACGCCTACACCGATCTCACCGAGGCGAAGGGTCGGCTGACGGCCGGATTCGGTGCACCGGAGAACAAGATCGGTCCCGAGTTCACCTTCGGCATCACGATGGAGAAGCGGCTGGGCGAGGACATCCTCCTCATCAAGACCTCGTGGGGCGGCCGAAGCCTGCACACCGATTTCCGACCGCCGAGCGCGGGGCCGTTCGCGTGGCGTACGGGCGAGCTTGCCGAGCGGGCGACGCGCGGCGAGGACACCGAGAAGCTTGCGGCGGAGAAGGTGGCGGCGACCGGCGTCTACTACCGGGAGATGATCGCGCATGTGCGGAAGGTGCTCGCCGACATCCCGCGGGTGGTGCCTGGCTTCGACATGGCACGCGGATATGAGCTGGCTGGATTCGTCTGGTTCCAGGGGTTCAACGACTACGTCGATGGCGGTGTGTATCCCCAGCAGGACACAGCGGGCGGATACGACCTGTACGCCGAGCTGCTTGGCCACTTCATCCGCGACGTGCGCAAGGAACTCGCGGCTCCGAAGATGCCGTTCGTAGTCGGCGTCATGGGGATCGACGGGATGCGGGGTGACACCGCTGCACCGATGCGGAACTTCCGCGAGGCGCAGCGGAAGGTGGCGAAGCTCGAGGAGTTCAAGGGAAACGTGATCGCCGTCGAGACGGCGCCGTTCTGGGATGACGAGCTCGAGCGGCTGATGGAGCGACGCGAGCGCTCGAAGGATCCCGAGGCCGACTTCACGCCGGAGGAGCGCAGGCGTCTCGAGGGCGCCTCGAATGGTGGCTACCACTACCTCGGCGCCGCGAAGATCCTGGCGCCGATCGGGCGCGCGTTCGCGGAGGCGCTGGTCGGTGCGCGAAGCGTCGAAGCGGGCGCCGTGAAGGATGGCCCGGAAGCGCCGCGCTGACGGCGCAGCTGTTCTACCGCTGAATCGCGGCGTAGCGCGCGTCGGGAACGCCGGCCGCGCGATCGGAGACGCTGATTCGACTACGCTGCGCGTGACGCCATCGACCGACGGCGGAACACCATGCCGACCACCCTCCCCCCCAGCATCTTCAACGACGTCGTCGGTCCCGTGATGCGCGGGCCGTCGAGTTCGCATTCGGCCGCGTCGGTGCGCATCGGGCGGCTCGCGCGCGACCTGTGCGGCGGGACGCCCGAAGCGGTCGTGATCGAGTTCGACACCGAGGGTTCGCTCGCGACCACGCACGAGAGCCAGGGCTCGGACATCGGGCTCTTCTCGGGTCTGCTTGGATGGGACGCCGACGACGAGCGGCTGCCACGCAGCGCGGAGGCGCTTGCGCAGGCGGGCGTCGCGCTCGAGATCCGCATCGCGACGCTGCACGATCCGCATCCGAACACCTATCGGATGACGCTGCGGCGAGGCGGCGTCGAGCATCGGCTCGTCGCGCTTTCGACCGGCGGCGGCATGATCGAGGTCGTGTCGATCGACGGCGCGAAGGTCACGCTGTACGGCGACTACGCGGTGACGGTGCTCGACACGCGCGATGACGGGCGCTCGACGGCCGCGGCGCTCGAGGCGCGCGGCGAGCTCGACGCGGTGCGACTGACGGGATCTTCGCCGACGAGCGTGATCGTGTGCGCGCAGCGGTTCCTGACGGACGCCGAGATCGCGTCGCTCCCGATGGTGACGCGCGCGCGGCGACTCGCATCCGTGCTGCCCGTGCGCTCGCGACGCGGGCTGGCCGTGCCGTTTCTCCACGCGGGCGAGATGGCGCGACACGCCGATCCCGCGTCGCGGCGGCTGTCGGACTTCGCGCTCGAGTACGAGTGCGCGCGCGGCGGCATCGCGGCCGACGAGGTGTTCGCGCAGATGCGCAGGATCCTCGGCATCGTCCGCGACGGCGTCAGGATCGGCCTCGCGGGGACGGAGTACACCGACCGCATCCTGCCGCGGCAGAGCCATCGTTTCGCAGCGATGCTTGAGCAGAAGCAGCTCCTCGACGGCGGCATCCTCAATCGCGCGATCCTCTACGTGACCGCGCTGATGGAGGTGAAGAGCTCGATGGGCGTGTTCGTCGCGGCGCCGACGGCGGGCTCGTGCGGGACATTCGCGGGGACCTGCCTCGCCGCGTCGGAAACGATCGAGTCCGACGAGGAGACGACGCTGCGCGCGATGCTCGCGGGTGGGCTGATCGGCGTGTTCGTCGCGACGCGTTCGAGCTTCGCGGCGGAGGTCGGCGGATGCCAGGCCGAGACGGGTGCGGGCGCTGCGATGGCGGCTGCGGCGCTCGTCGAACTCGCAGGCGGCAACGCCGCGCAGGCGCTCTCGGCCTCGAGCCACGCGCTGCAGAATGTGCTCGGGCTCGTGTGCGATCCAGTCGCGAACCGCGTCGAGGCCCCCTGCCTCGGCCGGAACATCGCGGGCGCCGCGAACGCGCTCGCCAGCGCGAACATCGCGCTCGCCGGCTACGACCACCTGATTCCGCTCGACGAGGTGCTCGACGCACACCGCGAGATCAGCGAGAACATGGCGCGCGAACTGCGCTGCACCGCGCTCGGCGGGCTGTCGGTCACGCCGACCTCGAAGGCGATCGAGGCAAAGCTGTGCGGCGGGTGTGGATCGGGCGGCTGCGGCGGAGGCGGGACAACGGGAGCCGTGCGGACGGGTGTCGTGGTGAGGATCGGAACGCCTCGATGACGCGTTCGGCTTGAGTTGGCCTGCCGCGCCCGATCTCGGACCTCCATTCACGGCTGCCGATGCGCCTCTTTGCAATGCAGCCAGGCCTCGACCGTTCACTCCGCATGGCTTCGACAACCCCCGTCCTCCGGGTACTCACCGCGATCCTCGCGCTGCTTGTGGCGTCACTCGCTCCGCGCGCGCACGCGAACCCTCAGGCGAAACCGGAGGTCTCCTTCAAGGTCGGCGAAGCCGAACGCCGCGCGATCGTCGTGAACGCCCCCGCTGCGGGCGAGAAGCGCCCTGCCGTGATCGTGCTGCACGGCGGCATGGGAAGCGCCGAGGTGATGCGCGCGAGTTCCGGCTTCGATCCCGTCGCGCGGAAGAATGGCTTCATCGCGGTCTACGCCGAAGGTACCGCGTTCGGCACCATCGAGGGTCGGCACGCATGGAACACCGGGCACCTCCTGCGCCGGCAGGTCC
>CAMBUI010000206.1 GCA_945870915.1 Candidatus Kuenenia stuttgartensis
GCGTGCGCTCAGCCGCACGTTCCCCAACCCGAAAGGAGCACGGCGATGTCGGCGGCGTTGGTGTCGCCGTCCTCGGTGAGGTCGGCGGTGGGGGTGCCCCACGCGCTGAGGAGCGTGGCGAGGTCGGCGGCGCCGATCGCGCCGTCGCCGTCCAGGTCGCCTGGGCACGGCGCCCCGCCATCGGCGAGGTTCGCCGCGACCCAGGCGATCGCCTCGTCGTGTTCGGCCGCAGGGCGTCCGTCGTTGAAGACGATCCAGAACGGTGCGCTCGGAAGCGTGACGCCGTCGGTCGAGTAGAGCTCGAGCTCGACGATGTACAGCCCCGAGGACGGAAGCTTCGCGCCCGATGAGCGGAGCGTGAAGCTGAGATGCCGGTGCCAGCCGCCGTTCGACTGCACCGCAAGGTCGAACCCCGGGGAGGGCTCGGCGCCGACGACGGTCGCGAGGGTGAGGAACTTCATCTCGAGTTCCTCGTTGGTGACCGGCGTCAAGACGTTGGACTCGAGCTTCCGCAGGCCGGTGCGCGGGGTGAATCCCGTGCGTGAGCCCGCGGTGAAGGTGCCGGGCAGCGCGTCGAAGCCCGGATTGGAGGTGAAGCGGGCCACGCCCGTGTCGCCGAAGGTGGCGCCGAACACGCGCTCGGCGAGCGGTGTTCCGGCGGCAGCGTCGGTGGTCGCGATCGCGCCGTCGACGATGGCGACGCCGATGTCGCCGACATGTTGCGCCGACGACGGTGCGCTCGCCACCGCGGCGAGGCACGGGGTGATCAGGGGGATCAGGATCTTCATGGTGGGTACCTGCGAGGTCATGCGCGCGTCAGGGCGCGGTTGCGATGGTCTGGTAGATGGAACTCACGCGGGGATCGAGGCGATTGCGCTGCTCGTTCACGTAGATGCCGGAGAACGGCGCCGTCTCGGCGTGTCCGTCGAGGAAACTCCAGTTCGAACGCGAGCCCGAGGTGGCGATGCCCTGCGACACCGCCGCCACCGCCACCTCCGCCGACGCGATGGCGGGCGCCTGCGTTCCGCCGGTCCACCCCTCGACATGCGGATGGTCCGCGCCGGCGAACTCGCCGGTGGTGGCCATCAGCAGCAGCTGCACGGTGTTCGCATGGTTGCCGACCTTCGAGAGCCGGTCGGTGGCCAGCGACGGATCGATGCCCGCCCACGGCGAGAACTCGCGCGCGAGGTGGTTGTTCAGGCCGTAGCTGGTCAGGCGGAATCGACCGCCGGAGTTCGGCACCGGCACGCCCGCGCCGCCCGATTCGACCGACCAGTGCGGACTGTCGTCGAGCGGCGAACGGATGAGCCCGGTGTCGCAGTACCCGCGGCGGGCGAGCACCGACACGAAGCTCTCGTCGGCGCCCTGGTCGAGGCCTCCGTGGGGGAGCCTGGCATCGATCAGCCACCCCGCCGAGTCGGTGGAGTAGGCGAGCGAGGCCATTTGAAGCGAGCGGAGGTTGGACAGGCACCCGACGGCGCGGGCGCGCTGTCGCAGGGCGCTCGCGGCGGGGAGGAGCAGGGCGACGATGGCCGCGACGATCGCGATCACCGACAGAAGCTCGACGAGCGTGAACGCGCGTCGTCTTTCGGAACGGGGCATGATGGGTGGTCCTGAGTGTGGAGAATCCAGGCGCTTGGACCGCAGGTCGTCGGGGGATCCCGGCGTCGCCCGCGAGCGATTCGCTGGACCGGAACCCGTGCCGTCGAGGCTGCGATCGACCGCACCCCGGGATCGGGATGCGGATGCGGAACGCGACACCTTCGGTGCACGGACCCGGAGACGGGACTGCGGTCGTGGAACCGACGAACACGCCCGAGGGCGGTCGTCGACGCAATCGGACTCAGGTCAGGAACGGGGGCGGCCGCGCCGACACCGCATCGGGCGCGTGCGGCTCGGGCAGCTGCGACGCCTCGCGCTCATGGACGATCGCGAGCAGCGCGATCACATGGATGAACGGCGAATGCAGCGACGGCGCGCCGGCGCTGAACGCGAGTTCGGCGCAGATCGGGCAGTCGTCCTGGTCGGTGGAGGTCGAGGTAGGGGTCGAGGTAGGGGTCGCGGTCGCGGGACCGTCGGCGTGCGACGAATGGGCGTGCCCGCGGTGCGCGGAGGCGCAGGCGGAGGTGGCGGCCGATTCGGCGCCTGACCGCGCGTGGAAACCCGCGTGCGTGCAGGCCGTGCCGCCGTGTGCCACCATCACATGGGTGAAGCGCGCCACGCCGCCGCCCGAGAGGACGGCCGCCACCAGGGCGAGCATGGGGGCCAGCAGGGACACGAAGTTGGCACGGAGGCCGCGCACGGAGGGTTCAAGGTAGGCGCGAGGTGAGGCGCGGTCAATCGGCGCGCACGATGCTCATCGCACGGAGGTATCGGGCGTGATCCGGTCGTTCGCCGGCATCGGCTCGATCGCGCGCACCGAGCCGCGCTCGTCGTCGAGGAAGGCGCGGTTTCCGTCGCGCACCTCGCGGTCGAGCAGGCGCATCAGGTGCAGCTCGCCGTCGGCGCGGCACACCAGGCGTTCGGTTTTTCCGCGGCTGCCCAAGGTGTCGGTCACGAGTCGGACGAGGTTCGACGGTACGCCAGCCGGAAGCTCGGCTGCGATGTCGGCCGCGTGGCCCGGCGAAGCTGGTGCCGAAGCCGGTCCCTGACCCGGCGCCGTCGCCAGGAACGCGTAGAGCGCGCGCTCATCGCGGCGCCCCACGATGCGGTCGATCGCCGCGACCCGCGGCGTCGGCTCGATGCGCCGCGCCTCGTGGCACCAGTCGCCCTCGCGGGCGCGCATCGGACACGCGCGCTGGTGCAGGCACGGCGCGACCACATGCGCACCGCCGAGCGCGAGCAGCGTGTCGCGCAGCGCCATCAGCGCGCGCGTGGTGGTCTTGAGCGCGGGCTCGATCACCACCATCGGTGCGCTGCGCGCCCAGGTGTGCACCAGCTGCGCGGTCTCGCGTTCGTGCTCGGGTCCGGTCAGGAGCTCGTTGATCGCCGTCTGGCAGAGGATCAGATCGGTTCCCGCGGGCGCCACGCGGCGGAAGTCGCGGGCCTCGATCCTGATCGCGACCTGCACGCCCGCGGCACCCGCCGCGGCCTTCACGCTCGCCTCGTACGCATGCGCTGCAGGTTCTCCGAGTTCGACGGCGTGCAGCTCGACGCGCATCGGCAATGCGATGCCGCGCGCGGCGCGGGCCTCCGCCAGCCACGCGATGAACCCGACGCTCGTCGCCCCCACGCCCGCGCCGAGGTCGGTCACGCGCACGGTGTCGGACTCCGCCAGTCGGGCGAACGCCCCGCTGCGCGCCGCGCACTCCTCGAGCACGAGCGCCACCTTCGGCGCATCGCTCGCCAGGAAGTACTCGCGCTTCGCCGCGAGGTGCGAGGCTTCGGCCTGCTCGCGCACGAGCGCGCCGCGTCCGGTGGTGTAGAGGTCGGAGAGCCGCTCCACCGCCCGCGCGAGCTCGCGGTCGGGCGTGGCCGCGTGCGCGGTCTCGACCGCGAGGATGCACTCGCGCATGCGGGATCGGGCGGCGGGGGTGGTCAAACGCGCGCGGAGGGATTCGAACCCCCAACCGTCGGTTCCGAAGACCGATGCTCTATCCAATTGAGCTACGCGCGCGGGAGCGCAAAGGGTACCGCCGTCGGTCGCCGCGGGAAAGGGTGGGGAAGTGCGTACTCCCGAGAAGTGCTACCTTTCCCAGCCCGAACGCCCCTCGCCGGGCGTCCGGCCAACAGGAGCCAAGACCATGGCAAGCACGACGGGATTCATGACCGGCAAGCGTGGACTCGTGACCGGAGTCCTCCACGAGACCAGCATCGCGACCTCGATCACGCAGAGCCTGCTCCGCGAGGGCGCCGAGTGCCTGTTCACCCACATGCCCGGCGAGAAGATGGAGCGCCGCACGCGCAAGATCGTCGAGGGCTTCGGCGTGTCGAACCCGTGGCTCCAGCCGATGGATGTGGCGAGCGACGCCGACATCTCGGCCTGCTTCGAGCGCGTGGGCAAGGAGTTCGGCCAGATCGACTTCGTCGTCCACTGCATCGCCTTCGCCGACAAGGACTGGCTGCGCCTCGGCAAGTTCGCCGCGACCCCGCGCGCCGTCTTCGCCAACGCGATGGACATCTCCGCGTTCAGCTACATGGCGATGGGCAACGCCGCGCTCCCCGTGCTGAAGGACGGCGGCGCGATGATCGGCCTCAGCTACTACGGCTCCGAGAAGGCCGTGCCCGGCTACAACGTGATGGGCGTGGCGAAGGCCGCGCTCGAGGCGACCAACCGCTACCTCGCGATGGAGCTCGGCCGCGTCAAGAACGTGCGCTGCAACCTGGTGTCGGCCGGTCCGATCAAGACGCTCTCGGCCGGTGCGGTCGGCGGCTTCGACCAGATCCTCGAGCGCATCCCGCAGGTGGCCCCGCTGCCGCGCAACATCACGGCGGCCGAGGTCGGCGACTGCGCCGCGTTCCTGCTGAGCGACCTGTCGCGCGGCATGACCGGCCAGGTCCTCTACGTCGACAGCGGCTACTCGATCATGGGTCTGTGAGCGCGTCGGCGTCGCGGCGAACGGCGGTCTGAACCGCAGTCCGACCCGCGTCCGAACCGCACGCTGAGCCGCGTGCCGGACAGCCCGACGGGTTACGCGTCAAGCCGCGGATCGAAGATCCACGGCCGCGCGCAGTCGCGGTCCGTCTTCGGCACGAGCCGCTCGCGCATGAGTTCGCGCAGCGCGCGCAGGCCTTCCGGCTGGCGCGCGCTCACCGCGATGTCGGCGTCGGCGCGCATCGCGGCATGCTCGCCGCCATCGGCGGCGATGTCCGACTTGGTGAACACGCGCAGGTCGGGCTTGCGCGGAAGGTCGAGCCAGGGGATGCCCGGCGCCGCGAGCGAGATCACGAGGTCGGCGTCGCGCAGGAGGCCCTGCGCGAGCTGGATCGCATCGCGCTCGACCGTGTCGTGCGTGTCGCGCACGCCGGGGAGGTCGAACCACTCGACGAC
>CAMBUI010000207.1 GCA_945870915.1 Candidatus Kuenenia stuttgartensis
ATTCGTCGAGTACCTCGACGGCTCGGTGCTGGCGCAGCTCTCGCCGCCGGACATGCGCACCCCGATCCAGCAGGCGATGTGCGACCCGATGCGCTGCGACGGCCCCTCGCGCAAGCTCGACTTCGCGTCGCTGCGGTCGCTCGACTTCGAGCCGGTCGACCACGGACGATTCCCCGCGATCGCGCTCGCGCACCGCGTGATCGCGACCGGCGGCACCGCGGGATCGGTGTTCAACGCCGCCAACGAGGTCGCGGTCCGCGCGTTCCTCGACGGCCGCATCGGATTCCTCGACATCGCCGAGGTCGTGCGCGCGACGCTCGACGCCGTGACCGCCACCCCGATCCCTGCGGATGCGCGCGGGCTCGACACCGTGTTCGCCGCCGACCACGCGGCGCGCATCCGCGCGCAGTCGCTCGTCGATGACGGGGCGCGCCTAGATTTGACTGCTCGGATTTGACTGCTCGGATTTGACCGCCCGAAGTTGACCCCTGGGCCTTGCACGCGCGGGCTCCCCCGCCCCGCATCGACGACCTCGCCCCCCGCCTGACCCGACCTCGCAGGAAACATCCCTTAGGAATCCCCCTTGAGCGCACTCTCCGGCTTCGTCCTCGTCCTGCTCGGCTTCGGATTCCTGATCTTCGTCCACGAGCTCGGCCACTTCCTGGCCGCGAAGTGGGCCGGGATCCGCGCCGACGGCTTCGCCATCGGCATGGGACCGTGCGTGGCGAGCTACCGCCGCGGCGTCGGGCTCTGCTTCGGCTCGGCCGATGCGAAGGTTGTGCGCCTCCACGGCAAGCGCCCGATCGAGATGACCGATGCGGAGCGCGAGCGCCACGGACTCGGCGAGACCGAGTATTCGCTGCGCGCCCTTCCGCTCGGCGGATATGTGCGCATGCTCGGCCAGGAGGACGGCAACCCCGAGGCGACCAGCGACGACGCGCGGAGCTTCTCCAAGGCGCCGATCCCGAAGCGGGCGGTGGTGATCCTCGCGGGCATCACCGCGAACCTCGCGCTCGCCATCGTGCTGTTCCTGGTCGCGTTCCTGGCGGGCGTGCGCTTTCCGGCGGCGACCGTCGGCTTCGTGGTTCCTGGCTCCCCCGCCGCGACCGCGCGGCCGGCCGATCCGTCGAAGCCGGTCGGCCTGCAGCCGGGCGACGAGATCGTGGCGATCGACGGCGACGAGACCCGGACCTTCGTCGACCTCCGGGTCGCGGCCGCGATGGCGCGGCCGGAGACGGAGCTTTCGATCGAGGTCAAGCGCGGCTCCGAGCTCCTCACCTACACCGCGATGCCCGCGCGCGAGCCACGCAGCGGCCTGCTGTCGATCGGCGTCGATCCCGCGCGCAGCAGCGCGCTCACCGATGTGCGCGACTCGCGCGCGGATGTGGCGCGGATGCTCGCCCGCCTCGAAGGCGACGGCGCGGCAGGTGGTGCGTGGGATCGTCTCGGCATCGGTGGAGGCGCGCGGATCACGAGCGTCAACGGCGCCGCGGTGTCGACCTACGCCGAGCTCGAGCAGGCTGCCCGCGCGTCGGGCGGCGCTCCGATGCGGATGACCTGGATCACCGAGTCCGGCGCCGAGGCGGTCACCGAGCTCGCGCCGCGCCCCGAGTTCCAAGCGCTGCGTGCCGCCGGAACGGCGACCGTCGACGCCGGGCTCATCGGCCTCGCGCCGCTGGCGCGCGTGCTCGAGTTCGCCGAGGGCAGCCTCAACACCGGCGCGCTGCGCGCGGGCGATGTCTTCCTTCGCCTCGGAGAGGGCGGCGGCGCGCTCGAGGGGCCGCGGGTGTCGCAGCTGATGGCCTACTTCCGCGCCCACCCGGGCGAGACGATCAAGGCGCTCGTGCTGCGCGACGGCGGCGAGGCCGAGGTCGCGCTGCAAACCGACCGCGAGGGCCGCGTGGGCATCTACCTCGAGGGCGCGTGGGACCTCCCGCGGCTGGCGCACACCGTCGACGCCGTCGAGGCTGCCGGCGGCTCGGCCGATTCCGGCGACGCTGGTGGAGCGATCACGAGCCGCGACACGCCCGCGCGCGCGCTGGCCGCGATGCCGCTCGGCTCGGTCGTGTCGGTGGACGGCGAGCCGGTCGCCGACTTCAACGAACTGCGGGCGCGCATCGTCGCGCGCGCGAAGGCCCACGCGGGCGACTCGCCGCTCGCGCTGCGCATCGGTCTCCGCGACGCCACGCCGGGCGCAACCGCGCACGAGGTCGGCGCCACGCTCGCCGCCGAGGATCTCGCGTCGCTGCGCACGCTCGGACACGCGTTCCCGATTCCCGAGACCTTCTTCGATCCGCAGTTCACCGTGCTCACGGCGAACGGCAACCCGCTGACGGCGATCTCGATGGGCTTCCGCCAGACGGTGGTGATGGTCGAGCAGGTGTTCCTGACCATCGACCGCGTCGCGCGCGGATCGGTCGGCGCGGACCAGCTGCAGGGACCGGTCGGCATCCTCCACACCGGCACCAAGGTCGCCGACGAGGGGTTCATGTACATCGTGTTCTTTCTCGCGCTGATCAGCGTGAACCTCGCGGTGGTGAACCTGCTGCCGATCCCGATCGCGGACGGCGGACTGTTCGTGTTCCTGATGTACGAGAAGTTCGCGGGCCGTCCGCCGTCGGTCGGCTTCCAGAACGCGGCGGCGCTGGCGGGCATCGCGCTCGTCGCGTGCCTGTTCCTCTTCACCTTCTACAACGACCTGGCGCGGCTCTTCGGAGGTTGAATCGCGGCGGCGCCACCCGGCGAAGGGTGGCCCATGCGATGCGCGACCACCGAGAGTTCCCCCAGCCGAGGCCTGCGATGACCACCAGCACCCCTGTCTCGATCGTGACCGGCGCCGGAAGCGGCATCGGAGCAGCCTGCGCGAGGCTCCTGGCGGCGCGCGGACACGCGGTCGTGCTCGTCGGCCGTGGCTTCGACAAGCTCGAGGCGGTGCGGGCGTCGATGGAGGAGCCCACCCGCCACCTCTCGATGGCCGCCGATGTCGCCGACAGCGGCCTCGCACACGAGGTCGTCGACCGCACGCTCGAGGCCTACGGACGACTCGACGCGCTCGTGCTCAACGCGGGCGTCGCGCCCAAGGCGACGATCGACCAGACCACCGAGGAGGTGCTCGAGCAGGCCTTCTTCGTGAACGCGTTCGGGCCGGCGTTCATGGTCACGCGCGCGTGGCCGGCGTTCCGGCGGCAGCGCTCGGGGCGTGTGGTGTTCGTGTCGACCCTCGGCACCACGGACCCGTTCCCCGGCTTCTTCGCCTACGCGGCGAGCAAGTCGGCGGTCGACAGCTTCGCGCGGTCGATCCGCGCCGAGGGCAAGGCGATCGGGGTGAAGGCGTTCGCGGTGAACCCGGGCTGCGTCGAGACCGAGATCCTCCGCCGCAACTTTCCCGAGAAGGTCATCCCGCGCGAGAAGGCGTTGCCGCCCGAGGCGGTGGCGGAGGTGATCGTGGCCTGCGCCTGCGGCGATCGCGACGCCGACAACGGCAACGCGATCGTGGTCGCCTCGCCGTGACGCGCGAGCGCCGGTGATGCGCCGGCGATGCGGCGGCGGCTGAAGCGCTACCGCCGGCGGCTGAGCGCGCGGTCGATGTCGCGGCGATCCTCGCGCTTGGCGATGGACTCGCGCTTGTCGTGCTGCTTCTTGCCGAGACCGATGCCGATGAGGAGCTTGGCGCGGCCGTTGACCCAGTAGATCTTGAGCGGCACCAGGGTCGCACCCTTCGCCTTGGCCTCGGTGGCGAACTTGACGATTTCCTTGCGATGGGCGAGCAGCCTGCGCTGCCGCGTGGGCTCGTGCTGCCGGTGGGCGCCCGCGGGCGGGTACTCGGCGATGGTGGCGTTGAGCAGCGTGAGTTCGGGCGGCTCGATCGACGGAAGGACCCAGCCCTCCGCCAGGCTCGCCTGACCCTTGCGGAGGCTCTTGACCTCGGTGCCCACGAGCTTGAGGCCGCACTCGAGCGTGTCGGTGATGGCGTAGTCGAACCGCGCCTTCCGGTTCTCGATGACCGGTTCGCGGGCCTCGTGGCCGTCTCCGGAGGATTTCTTCTTGCGGTCGCTCATAACTGCAGCTGCGGTAGGACGGCGGAGGGTCGCAGATTCGGGACGCGGGTCGGTCTGTTCGGGCAGCCGGGCTCCGAATATTGCGGCTTTTTTTGGATCAGTCGGCCCCCGCCCGCGAAAGGGAGGCAAGATAACGACTGCGCCATGGATGGTGGCGCATGAGGTTGTCCCTCTCATTCTGCATCGCCAGATGCGCAGCCCGCCGATTGGATCGACACAACCAGACAGTTCCAACCGGTCAATCAAGGAGTCTCGATGTCTTTCTTCGGTCTGAGCCGCATGTCGATCGCCACCGCGCTGCTTGCGTCGGCGGGATTCGCCACCACTCTCTCCGCGCAGGTCGCCCCGGGCGCCGCGGATCTCTCCCTTGTTCGCGCGAACTTCCTCGAGGCGCACCCCGAGGTCGGCTTCTTCGAGCTGAACGGTGAGATCACCCGCATCTACGGCAACGCGTTCTCGCAGGGCGCGAGCGCGGTGGAGAGCGCCGATGCGTTCCTCCGCCAGCACGCCGGCGTGCTCAAGTCCGACTTCAGCCAGCTGATGGCGATCGGTCCGAACGGCGACGGCACCCACGTGCTCCCGCTCGGCTACGACCAGAACGACGGCAGCTACCGCTTCTCGCTCGTGGGCTACACGCAGCATGTGAACGGCGTCCCGGTGTTCCGCGGCGACGTCCGCTGCCTCGTCCGCAACGAGCCCGGCTACCCGCTGGTCCTCGTCTCCAACGCCCTCAAGGATGTGCGCGCCTTCGCCGCGCGCTTCAACGGCGGTCCGGTCGCCCCGTCGCAGCTCGACCTCCGCAAGGCGTCGCGCGCGGCCTTCAACCAGTTCGGCCCCGGCGCGGTGATCTCCGACCAGGAGCAGGTGATCTGGGCCGGCTACGACGACGCCCCGGCCACC
>CAMBUI010000208.1 GCA_945870915.1 Candidatus Kuenenia stuttgartensis
GCGGCCTGGTCGCCGGCGCCGCCCGCGATGCCGATGCCCGCCCGCAGCCCGAGCGCGCGCGCCGCGGCCGGCGAGAGGCGCGTCGACAGCACCGGCGACTCCGCCACATCGGGGAAGAGCGCGCGCGGCAGCCGCATGATCGACAGCATCTCGTCGGACCAGTTTCGCCGCGCGCAGTCGAACACCGCGGTGCCCGAGGCGTCGCTCGGCTCGCCCATGTACGCGCCCGAGAGGCGGTAGCGGAGCCAGTCCTTCGGCAGCAGCGCCTTCGCCACGCGCGCGAACGCGGCGGGCTCGTGCTCGCGCATCCACAGCAGCTTGGGCGCCTGGAAGCCGGGGAACACGCGGTTTCCCGTGGTGCGGAGCAGGGTCTCCAGCCCGGGCTCGCGGTCCTGCAGGGCGTCGCAGATCGCCGCGCTGCGCGAGTCGTTCCACAGGATGCAGGGGCGCACGACCTCGCCCGCGGAGTCGAGCGTGACCAGGCCGTGCATCTGCCCGGAGAGGCCGATGCCCTCGACGCGCTCCGCGAGTCCGCCGGCGGTCGCGCGCTGCACGGCCGCGACGGTCGAGGTCCACCAGTGCTCGGGATCCTGCTCGCTCCAGCCCGGACGCGGATACGAGACGGGATGGTCGGCGGTCGCCTCGCCGAGCACGGCCCCGTGCGCATCGATCGCGACGCACTTGGTGCCGGTGGTTCCGATGTCGATGCCGAGGAAGAGCGGACCCGCGGTGTTCATGCGCGCAATGTAGCGGGTGGGTCAGGCGGGCTTGCGCGGCGAGGCGTCGTTCGCCGCGTCCTTCCCTGCGCCGGGCTTCCCGTCCTTCGCCGGCTTCTCCACGAACACCTTGCGCGCGGTGACGATGAAGGTGCCCTTGTCGTCGGCCTCGGCGACCACGCCCTCGACCACGATGCGCGAGAGCGGCTCGAGGCCGCCCGCGGAGCGCGCGCCGACCTTGAGCGGCTTGCCGTCGTCGCCGGTGAACTGCACGGTGAGCATGTTCGCCTTCTTCGACTCCGGCGGCTCGCAGCAGTAGTCCCACGGCGTCGCGCAGCTCTCCTCGGGATTCTGGTTGCAGGGCTTCAGGCAGCGGTCGGCGGCCATCAGGATCGCGCGGCTCTTGACGAACGGCTCCGCGCGCCCGCCGACGGTCGCGGTGAAGACGACGGTGTCGCCCTTCTTCGCGGACTTCTTCACCTCGGAGACGCACTTCGCGTCCTTGGGCGCCTCGGTCACGAAGACCGACGCCGGGATGCGCGGCGCATCGACTGCGGGTGGAGTTTCCGGCGGCGGCGCGAGCAGGAGGGCGATCGAGGCGAGCGCGGAGGCGAGCAGCGTGGTGGTCATGGTGTATTCCTTCGGTCGGAGTGGGTCGTGTCGTGGTCGTGTCGAGGTCGTGTCGATGCTGGGGGTGGAGGATCGATCGGTTGCGTCACCCGCGGAGCGCCGCGGGAATCGGGAGGACGAGGCAGCGCGCGATCGCAGGCACGGCGCCGAGCACGCCGAGCAGCGCGCCCGCGGCGATCGCCGATGCGATGGCGGTCGAGTCGACGGCGAGGCCGAACGATCCCATGGAGAAGTCGATGGCGATGCCGTCGAGGGCCGCGAGCGCGAGGAGGCACGCGAGCAGGGATCCCGCCACGCAGGCGACCGTCGACTCGATCACGAGCGAGACCGCGATCGCGGCGCGCGAGAATCCGAGCGCCTGCAGCGTGCCCACCTCGCGCACCCGCGAGGAGAACGCGGCGTACATCGCGTTGACGCCGCCGAGCGCGCCGCCGGTCGAGATGAGGACCGCGGTCACGAACACCAGCAGGCGGATCGGTGCGAAGAACTCGCCGAGGCGGGCGTAGTAGTCGCTCTCGCGCATCGCGATCGACTCGAGGTCGAGGCGCGACGCGGTGAAGGCGTCGATGTCGTCGAGCTCCGCATCGCCGAGCGCGGCGACCACGCAGGATCGGGTCGTGCGCTGCGTGAGCTGCGCGAGGCGGTCGAGGCGCATCCAGAACTCCGCGTGCATCGCGGTGCCGGGTGCCTCGAAGAGGCCGCTGACCGCGAACGGCGTGCCCGCGACCTCGACCTGCGTCCCGATCCCAACTCCGGCATCGGTCCCGGTCCCGGTCCGGGTCCCAGTCACGGTCGCGGCTCCGCGCGACGCATCGCCACCGAGGCGCGCGATCGCGCCGGGCGACGCCGCGATCTCGTCGGCGCCGGGAGCCGGCCACCGGCCCGCGACCAGCCGCACCTGCGGATGGACCAGGAACGCCTGCGGCTCGATGCCGCGGAAGAGGGCGGGGGCGGCGTCCGTCGCGGCGGCGGCGCCTGCGCGCGGCGCGAGCACCGCGGGCAGCGCGACGTGGATCTCGGGCGAGACCGCCGTGATCCCCGCGACCACCGCGAGGCCGTCGACGCTCGCGGCGAGCACGTCCGCGGTCGACGCGGGGAGCTCGCTGCGCTCGACGCTCTCCTCGCTGCCCGAGCCGATGAGCAGCGCGTTGGTCTCGAGCCCGGTGGCGGCGAGCGAGCGCTCGAGCCCGCGCGCGAATGCGACCGAGCCGAGCACGAGCAGCGAGACGAGCGTGCTCCCGCCGGTCACCAGCGCGAGGCGCCTCGGAGAGCGTCCGAGGTTGCGGATGGCGTAGTCGAAGGGGAGGAGCCTCATGACGACTTGAGTCCCTCCACGATCGGGCGGCGCGCGACCGAGAGCGCCGGCAACGCACCCGCCGCGGCGCCCACGAGGCCCGAGACGAGCACGGCCGCGGCGGCGACCGCGAGCGAGGGTCGGAACTCGACCATCACGCCCTCGGCGCCGATGCCGAAGTCGCCGAGCGCGAGCGCGAGGTAGGCGGCGCTCGCGCCGAGCACGCTGCCCGCGAGCGCGAGCGCGCAGCTCTCGACGAGGACGGTCCACGCGATCGCCCGCCCGCGGAAGCCGATCGACTGCAGGATCGCGAGCTCGCGCGCGCGTCCCTCGAGCGACAGGGCGATCGCGTTCGCGACCAGGGCGAACACGGCGGCGAGCGCGCCGATCCCGAGCCAGCCGGCGAAGCGCGCGATCGCGACCAGGTCCTCGGCGGCGCGCGCGACGAACGCCTTCTCGGCGCGCGTCGAGGTGGGCGCGGCGTCGGCGGCGAAGTGCGCGTCGATCGCCGCGGCGACCTCGGCGATCCGCGGCGGATCGGCGACCTCGACCTCGAACTGCGTCACCTCGCCGCCCTGCACGCCGCCGGCCGACGCCTGCAGGAACGGCAGCTGCACGTAGCAGGCGTTGCGGTCCTGCGGCCCGTCGGCCTCGACGATGCCCGCGACGGTGACCGCCACGCCCGCCGACTGGAACCGGTCGCCCACCCGCAGGCGCCGGCGCTCGGCGAGCGCGCTTCCCACGAGCGCGCCGTCGCCGCGCGCGAGGAAGTCGGCGAGCGAGCCGGCGACGAAGGTCATGCGTCGGGCGAGCGTGCGCTCGGCGTCCTCGGCCCGCACGCCGCGGAACACCACGACATCGAGGCTCGCGCGGCAGTTGGAGACCACGATCTGCATGGGCACCGCGCTGCGCACGCCGGGGATGGCGCGCAGGTCGTCGGCGTAGCGCTCGGGAATGCGGCTGGTGAAGGGGCAGAACCGGTTGGCGCGGTACACGATCAGGCGCGTGTCGCGTCCGTTCGCCTCGGTCGCCTCGCGCACGCCGGCGTGCAGCGCCCGCTCGGCGCACAGCAGGAAGACCGCGACCGCGATGCCGAGCACCGCGAGTCCCGCGCGGAGCGGGCTGCGCGCGAGCATGCGCAGCGCGAGGATCGTGGTGCGCGCGGCGTTCACGGCACGCGCTCCGCGCCGTCGCCGCGCTCGATGCGCGCCAGCGAGCCCTTGTCGAGGTGGAGCTGGAACTGCGCACGCGCCGCGGCCGTCGGATCGTGGGTGACCATCACGATCGTGCATCCGCGCTCGCGGTGGAGCGTGCCGAGCAGGTCGAGCACCATCTCGGCGCTGGCGCGGTCGAGGTCGCCGGTCGGTTCGTCGGCGAGCAGCAGCGGGGGATCGGCCACGATCGCGCGGGCGATCGCGACGCGCTGCTCCTGGCCGCCCGAGAGCTGGCGCGGGAAGTGCCCCGCGCGGTCCGCGAGCCCCACGGTCGCGAGGGCGTGCCCGACGCGGGCCGCGCGCTCGCGGCGCGACATCGGGTGCAGCAGCAGCGGCAGCTCGACGTTCTCGAACGCCGTCAGCACCGGCACGAGGTTGTACGACTGGAAGATGATGCCGACCTCGCGCGCGCGCCACGCGGCGAGCGCGTCGCGCGACATCCGCGCGAGGTCGTTGCCGCCGATCCAGAGTTCGCCGGCCGTCGCGGTGTCGATGCCGGCGAGCAGGTTGAGCAGCGTCGTCTTGCCGGAGCCCGAGGGCCCCATGAGCGACACGGTGGTGCCGCGCGCGATCTCGAGGTCGAGGTCGCGGAGCGGCGTGATCTCCTGGTCGCCCTTGCGGTAGACCTTGGTCAGGCGCGTGCAGCGGATGAAGCTGCGCGTGTCGCCGGCGGCTGGAACGGTGCGCGTCGTCGCAGGGGTCATGGCGCCTCCGGTCGCAGGGTCTCGCGCAGCGTCGCGCGCGATCCCGCCGTCGCGGTGCCGTCGAGCACGACGCGGTCCCCGGCCGACAGGCCGGCGACGATCTCGATCCAGCCGTTCGCGCGCTCCGCGCCGAGCGTGACCTTGCGCTCCTCGAGCAGTGCGGCGCCGCCGTCGGGGATCGCGACCAGGACGCGCGCGGCGCCGGCGTCTCGTGCGCGCAGGGCGTCGGCCGGGATCGCGAGTCCCTCGCCGCCGTTCGCGCGCGCGCGCCCGTCCGCAGGAAGTCCCGCGGCGCGGGGTGCATCGGTGAGGATCCGCACCCGCGCCAGCAT
>CAMBUI010000209.1 GCA_945870915.1 Candidatus Kuenenia stuttgartensis
TTGGCGCCGACGGCGCGATCCGGCCGGCGCTGGCGGCGCTCGCCGAGCGCGGCGTGGCGACCGTGCTGGTCGAGGCGGGCGGCGGGCTGATGGGCCGGCTGATGCGCGAGCAGCTGATCGACGAGGCGTGGGTGTTCGTCGCGCCGCTGGTGATCGGCGACGACACCGCGATCCGGGCCGCGCGCGGATTCGCGCACGGCGTGCTCGCCGAAATCCCGCGCGCGCGGCTGCTCGGCGTGCGCCGCCGTGGCGACGACGCGCTCCTCCACTACCGTTTCGGCTGACCGCCATCGCGGCGAAGGCGGTCACGCGCGGAGGAGGAGTTCAGCGCGGCGCATGCGTTCAGCCGCGGTGCGTGCGCGCATCCGCGGTGCGTGCGCGCATCCGCGGTGCGTGCGCGCATCCGCGGCGCATGCGCGCATCCGCGGTGCGTGCGATCATCCGCGGCGCGTGCATCACGGCTTCGCCCGCGCGCGGAACCCGAGGTCCTCGGCGCCGAGCGGAAGGTCGATCGCGCCGTGCGCGCGCAGCACGCCGTCGCCGTTCTCGAGCAGCGTCTTTCCGTCGGCGGCGCGGCGTGCGATGCGCACGGTGTCGAGCGGCTCCCCTGCGAAGCCGAGGAAGGTCACGGTCGCGACCGCCTCCTCGGAGGGGAACGCCGACAGTTCGACGCTCGCGGCCCGCGTCTCGACGAGCGCCTTGAGCAGGCGCTCGACGGCGTCGCGCTCGACCGAGCCCGCGATGTCGGCGGCGGCGTCGGCGCCCTGCACGGAGGCCGAGGCCGACCAGCCGTCGGTCTCGCGGCGGAGCGAGATGCGCTTGCCGGCCGCGGCGATCTCGATGCCCGCGACGTCGCGGATGCGCACGCCGCTCGCGGTCGCGTCGATGAGGCGCTCGACGCGCGGCAGCATGGGCGCGAGCACCGCCGCGGGCAGCCGCACCACCGTGGTGGTGCCGTCGAGCATGCCGAACCTGTCCTGCGCGCCGATCGACACCGCGTCGCCGATCAGGAGCGCGCGCCGGGTGCCGGCGCTGTCGACCTCGAGCGTCGCCATCGCGGGCGCGAGGCCGTAGGCGGAGAGTTCGGCGGGCCGGTCGGAGACGAAGCCGGAGCTCTTGGCGCGGCGGAGCGCGTCGACGAGTTCCTCGACCTGCACGCGGTCGGCGCGCGAGCGCACGGGCGACTCGAGGCGGTAGGCGCGCCCGTCGCGGGCCAGCGCGAGCTCGCCCTGCGGCGTGCGGAGGACGACGCGGTCGACCTCGCCGAGATCGGCGAACAGCTCGCGGCGGCGGAATTCCTTCGGGTCGCGTCCGAGCGCGAACTCGTGGAGGCCGGCGTCGACGACCTGGTAGCGCGCCGCACCGGCGGCGTCGGCGCCATCGCCGGTCACGCGGGCGTAGGCCCGGCCCGCGAGGCTGCGGCGGCCGAGCTCGACCACCACCGCGCGGGGCGTTGCGCCGCCGGACGCGGCGGGCTCCTCGCGGAGTTCGATGCGCGCGGCCGCGGGCTTGAGCCCGGCCTCGCCGAGCGCCTTGTCGCGCGCCGCGGGGTCGGCCGCGTCGAGCGAGACGCTGCGCACCGACTCGGTCTTGAGCACGCGCGCGATCAACTGCCGCATGCTCCAGCCGTCGACCGCGTGGGAGACGGGTTCGGTCTGCTGCCAGGCGCCGGCGCGCCGCTCGAAGCGGTAGCGCACGCCGTCGCGCTCGAGCACGACCTCGGCGACCTTCTCACCGTCGATGGCATCGGCCGCAACGAGCGCGCTGCGTGCGGCCGCGACCGCGTCGGGCTTCTCCGCCAGGCGCACCGCGACGAGCGCGAGCGCCCCGGCGGCGGCAAACGCGGCGATTCCTCGGATCCACTTCATGCGCGCCCCCTTCTGCGGCGCACCACCGCGCCGCCGAGCACGATCGGTCCGAGCGCCAGCAGTCCGCCGAATCCGAACGCCCACGCGCGCTGCGCTCCGGGCGAGAGTCCGTCGATGCGCGGCACCTCGCGACCGCTGAGGCCGGCGTCGAGCAGGTCGCCGCGGCCGGCGAGCCACGCCACCGTCGACAGGAGCAGCTCGCGGTTGCCGGGATTCACGAGCGCGGTCCGTCCGCCGCCGAGGCTGTCGGAGAGATCCGCGACGCTCGAGAGGAGCCATCCCCCGCTCGCGACGAGCGCGACGCGCTGCGCACCGCCGGCGACCTTGCGCTCGCCGAGCATCGCCACCGGCAACGCGGCAGAGAGCGCCTTGCCCGCCGGGACCTCGCGCACGCCGTCGCCGTCGCCGCGCCAGTCGTCGGCGAGCCAGCGGTCGCCCGAAGGCTGCACCTCGACGACGGTGGTCAGGCTCACGCCCGGCGGAACCGCATCGGCGACCTTCACCCGCATGGGCTGGTTGAGCAGGATCGCGCGGCCGCGCAGGCGGTCGCTGAGCGGCGAACCCGCGGGCACGCGCTCGATGAGCTGCCAGGGCTGCACATCGGGCGTGCCGTCGGCCTTGGCGACGAGCTCGAGCACGACCTTGCCGGCGTCGGGCTCGATGCCGAACGGCGCGAGCAGCTGCTGCCATGGATCGGGCTGCCCGAGCACGGACAGCATGCTGCGTCCGGCGGTGAGCAGGACAGGCTCGCCTTCGGCGACCAGCGCATCGACCGCCTCGACGAGCAGCTTCTCCTCGCGCGAGAGATCGAGCTGCGCGCGGCGCAGGGCGGGAATCACGACGAAGACCTGCCGGCGGCCCTGCGGCTTCGCGGGGCGCTCGCCGCGGCCCGGCGTCCACTCGCGCACCCCGAAGCCGGCGCTGCGGAGCGCGTCGGCGGCCGCGGCGAGATCGTTGTGGTCCTGGCGCGGCCGGAGCAGCGAGTCGCGCTCGCTGTGGGTGAAGACGACCTCGGGCATCGAGCCCGACGAGATGCTGCGGATCGCGCCCGAGAGGACCTCCTCGCCGCGGAAGCCCCAGCTGTACGACACGCGGTCGGCGCCCTCGGCCTCGCGGCTCTGCGGGAAGATGCGCCACGCGGGGATCACCGAGAGGCGCCCGCCGCCGGCCACGACCGCGGCCTCGCCCTTGACGAGCTCGCGGCCGAGCGCGTCGATCTCGAGACCAGGAAGCGCCTCGAGCTCCTGTCGCGCGGCGAGCATCGTGGTGGCGAGCTCCTCGTAGCGCGCGATGCGCGAGCCGGCGATGTTGCGCACCGCCGCGGGAATCGCCGACTGCCCGCGCCACTCGCCGAAGAGCGTCGCCGCCGAGGCGAGCTGGTCGCCCCACACGCGAAAGCCCTGCGCGAGCGCGGCGCGCGCGCCCTCGATGTCGGGCAGCGGCCGCGTCGCGCTGGTGCGCGAGAGCTCGGTCACCTGCCGCTTGAACTCCTCGCCGTCGGTGGCGATCTGCGCGAACATCGCGGCGAGCTGCTCGAGCGTCCGGCGGACCGGGCTGTCGGCGGGAAGCTGCTGCGCCGCCGCACGCAGGCCGGCGGGCTGCGACGCGCTCTCGGCGCGGAAGGCGTCGTAGGTCGCGAGCGACGAGGCGACCGTGGCCTCGCAGCGCGCGAGGTCGCCCGAGCGCGCGGCGACGAGTCCGGCGAGGGCCTCCTCGAACGCGCCGCTCGACGCGGGATCAGCGGGATCGATGCGGCGCGCGTCCATCGCCGGATTGGCGTCGCGGAAGCGCTCGAGCACCTCGTCGATCTGCCGCAGCACGGCCGGGTCGGCCTGGGTGGCGTCGACGAAGAGCAGCACCTGCCATCGTCCCTCGAGGCCGCGCAGCAGATCGGAGGTCGAAGGCGCGAGGCTGTAGGCGCGGGTCTTGGTCGCATCGAGCTCGACCCGAAGCGCCGGCTGCGAGAACAGCGCCACGGCCGCGGCCGAAAGCGCCACCACGCCCGCGACGAACACGCCGCGCTCGGCCACGGCCGCCGCGCGCGGAAGCACCCGCGCGGGCGACGCGCCCCGCACGCGCTCGAGCGCGACCACCGCAAACGCCAGCGCCGAGGCCGCGATCGCGAGGAAGTACGCGATCGCGCCGGTGTCGAACAGTCCGAGCGCGAAGCCCTCGAGGCGGCGGATCGGATCGGCCGCCGCCGCGATCGGCGCGTAGTCGACCGGCAGCGCGCCGACGAGGATGCGCGAACCCGCGACCAGACCCAGCCACAGGAAGAAGGCGCCGAGGAACGCCACCGCCTGGCTCGACGTGGTGCTCGAGACCGCGATGCCGAGGCAGCTCGCCGCGAAGCCCGCGAGGAACAGTCCGAGCAGGCCGCAGCCGATCTCGCCGTAGTCGGGCGACGCGTAGAGCTCGAGCGGCAGCGCGAGCAGCGCGACCGGCACCAGGCTCGCCGCCACGATCGCCGCGCACGCGATCGCCTTGCCGAGCACCATCTCGGTGGTCGAGAGCGTGCTGGCGAACAGCGTCTCCCAGGTCTTGAGGCGGAACTCGTCGGCGAACGCGCGCATCGAGATCGCAGGCGCGGTGGCGAGCAGCGCCCATCCGCAGGCGAGCAGCACCATGCGCAGCGTCGCCGGCCTCGTGTCGGAGAAGGTCCCGCTGAAGAACGCGACCGCCGCAACGATGCCCACGATCGCGAGCACGATCCAGCCGGCCGGCGCGACGAAGAAGCTCCTCCACTCGCGGTGGGCGACGGTCGCGATGCGTCGGAGGCGGTCTGCGGGGGATGTCACGCGGCACCTCCGGGGGGAGTGGAACCATCCGAGGGGGTCGATGACCCAGCCTCCGCGGGCAACGCGGCGGCGGATGGCGACGCGGCGGCTGCATGCAGCCCGGCGGCGGCGTGCAGCCCGGCGGCCGCATGCAGCCCGGCGGCCGCATGCAGCCCGGCGGCCGCATGCAGC
>CAMBUI010000210.1 GCA_945870915.1 Candidatus Kuenenia stuttgartensis
ATGGCGGCGGGGTCGGGTGCGGTAAGCCCAGGATGGCTGGGTGGGGTTGGCCGAGTGGGGACGGTCAGGTGGGGCGGTCGGGAGGGGGCCGCTGGGTGGATCGGGGTACGGGCGCCGCGGAGGCGACGAGTCGTGCCACTCTGTACGCGAGGCAGGGCGGCCGCAAGCACGAAACCGCAAATCCACGGAGATTTCGTCCGTGATCGGGCGTGCGCATGCGTGGACGGGGGGCGCGTGAACGATCAGCCGACCAGCAGGATCTCGACCGCGCCCGGCCCGTGGACGCCGGTCACGAGCACGCCCTCGATGTCGGCGGTCTTCGACGGGCCCGTGATGATCGTGGTCGACGCCGCGTCGAGCGCGTCGGGGCGCGACTCAAAGAGGTCGACGAGGTCGGCAAGCACCTGCTCCGCGCGCACGATGGCGATGTGGATCGGCGGGGTGATCCACGCGTTGCGGATGCGGCCGTTGGTCGAGACGACGAGCGAGCCGCTCTCGGCGATCGCGCAGTCGACATCGGTGATGCCGACCTCGCAGTCGAAGAGGAGGTCGTCGTTGTCGTTGGGCTCGCGTCGCGTGCCCGCGGCCGCGGTGGCGCGGGCGGCGAGGCCGGCGTCGCGCACGGCGACCACGGTCCTGCCGCGGCCCTCGAGGAGCCGCGCCAGCGCGGCGTCGAGCTCCGCATCGGAGACGCGCGTCACGCGCATGCCGACGGCGGATGCCTTGGCGGCGAAGAGACCGGTGAGGTCGGCCGTGTCGCGCGCGACGCGGCGGACCATCGCGTGCGACGGCACCTGTTCGACCGTGACCGGCTGCGCGCGGACGGCGGCGCGCACGCGGGACAGCAGTGCATCGACGGCAGGGTTGCGCGCCGTCATCGCGACGCTCCCGATCGGCCGCGGCCGGCGAACCAGTCGCGGAAGCTCTCGCCCGTGGCGATGCCGAGGTCGCGCGACTGCGTCCAGCCGGCGCCCGGGCCAGGCGCCGACGTGAGCCACGCGCGCCCGCCATCCTTCGTCTTCTCGGCCTGGCCGAGCATGCGCGCGTGCAGCCGCACCGCGCCGATCGCCATGCGGAAGAGCGCGGGCCGTTCGGCGAGCCATCGCCAGAGTGCGAGCGTCGCGCCCTCCGACTTCGGCGACAGCCCACGCTCGCGCAGGCGCGCGCGGTCGTGCATCAGGAACTTCGGGATGTCGATCTTGACCGGGCACGCCTCGTAGCACGCGCCGCACAGCGAGCTCGCGCGGGGGAGGTCGGCGTAGTTGGCGAGGCCGGCGCCGCTGGTACCGGCACCCGCGCCGCCCTGCGCGCGCTCGAGCTCGGGCGTGAGCACCGCGCCGATCGGGCCCGCGTACATCGAGCCGTAGGAGTGTCCGCCGACCTTGCGGTACACGGGACACGCGTTGAGGCACGCGCCGCAGCGGATGCAACGCAGGAGATCGCGCTTCTCGCTCGCGAGGACGCCCACGCGTCCCGCGTCGACGAGCACGAAGTGCACTTCCTTCGGCCCGCCATGCTCGCCCGCGCGGCGCGGTCCGCGCACGAAGCTGGTGTACACCGTGAGCGGCTGCGCGGTGCCGCTGCGCGCGAGCAACTTGAGGAAGGGCGCCAGGTCGCGCGCGCCGCGGATGAGCTTCTCGATCCCCACGAACACGATGTGCACCGGCGGCCCGCCGACCGAGAGGTCGAAGTTGCCCTCGTTGGTGCAGATGACCGCGGAGCCCTCGTCGGCAAGCAGGAAGTTCGCGCCCGACACGCCGAGGTCGGCCGCGCGGTAGAGCCCGCGCATGTGCTCGCGGGCGATCATCGTGAGCTCGGTCGGATCCTCGGTGTAGCGCGCGCCGAGCTCGCGCACGAAGCTCCTCGCGGTCGCCACGCGGTCCTTGTGGATCATCGGCGTGACGATGTGCGACGGCGCGTCGCCGTCGATCTGCAGGATGAACTCGCCGAGGTCGGTCTCGAGCGTGGTGATGCCGGCGGCCTCGAACGCGGGCAGGAGGCCGATCTCCTCGGTGACCATCGACTTGCTCTTGACGCAGCTCTTCGCCGCGTGCGCGCGGGCGATCTCGAGCGCGATCGCACAGGCATCGGCCGCGGTCGCCGCCGCGTGCACCTTCGCGCCCGACTTCTCGGCGTTGGCGATGAACCGCTCGAGCAACTCGTCGAGGTGGTCGAGCGCGTACTGCTTGGTGTCGCGCGCGACGGTGCGGAGGTCGTCGTAGTCGGGGCCGAAGTCGCGGCCGAAGATGCCGCCGCGCTGCGTGTCCTTGAGGTGCGTCGCGTTGCCGACGAACTGCTGCAGCTTGAGGTCGCGCACGGCCTCGCGCGCGCGCGGCTTCATGTCGAAGGGGAGCTTGGGCGCGATGAGCTCGTTCATGCGTCGCGCTCCAGGAGTCCGAGCGATTCGGCAAGCGCCTCGGCGGGTGAGATCACGCGCAGCGCGACGCCCTTGCGATGCGCGAGCCCCGCGAGATGCGCCGCGCAGCCCGTGTCGCTCGCGACCAGCGTCGACGCGCCGGTCGCCGCGACATGCGCGAGCTTCTCCTCGCCGAGCGCGGTCGAGACCTCGGGGAACTGCGTGCTGAACATCCCGCCGAAGCCGCAGCACTGTGCCATGTCGGGGAGTTCGCGCACCTCGCCGCAGCAGGCCTTCCGCAGGAACGGCTCCGTGCAGCCGTGGCGGTGGATGCCGCGCAGGTGGCAGGCGTCGTGGCAGGTGAGCGGGGCGGCGGCCGGGCTCGCCTTGCCGCGCAGCCTTGTCGGATCGACCTCGAGCTTCATCTCGAGGAACTCGATGAGCTCGTAGGTCTTGCCCGCGAGCGCGTCGACCGCCGCGCGATCGGCGGTGCCTTCGTCGAACAGCCCGGCGTACTTCTCACGCACGACCGAGCAGCAGGAGCCGGACGGCGTCACGACTGCGTCGTAGGGGGCGAAGATCTCCGCCATGCGCCGGGCGAGCCTGGCCGCGTCGGCGGGCAGCCCGTTCGAGAGCATCGGCTGCCCGCAGCAGGTCTGCGCAGCCGGAACCTCGACGGCGACCCCGACATGCTCGAGCACCAGCACCGTCGCCTTGAGCGCGCGCGGTGCGAGCGCTTCGGCGAGGCAGGTGGTGAAGAGGGCGACGCGCATGGAGCGCGCAATGTAGCAGGGGTCAGTAGGGACCCCAATTGCCCAGGAAGATCACCAGGTCTGCGCCGCCGATCTGGCCGTCGCCATTGAGGTCGCCGAACGGGGCGTTGGTCACGCTCCACAGCGAGAGCAGGACCGCGAGGTCCGCGCCGCCCACCGTGCCGTCGAGGTCGAAGTCGCCGCGCGCGAACTCGCAGTCGTCGAGCACGCCGTCGAGGTCCTTGTCCTGCGCGCCCGCGGCGATCTCGCAGCTGTCGAGGACGCCGTTGTGGTTGCAGTCGTTGCCCGACGCGCCGCCCTCGCAGGTGTCGAGGACGGAGTTCTGGTTGCAGTCGAGCTGCGGGTTGGCAGCGATCTCGCAGCTGTCGAGTACGACATCGAGGTCGCAGTCCTTGGAGGGGTTGAGCGCGATCTCGTAGGTGTCGGGCAGCGCGTTGCCGTTGCAGTCGCCCTGGCAGGTGTCGGGGATGCCGTTGGCGTCGATGTCCGCGGCCTGCCCTTGGGCGATGTCGCAGGAGTCGATCTTGCCGTTGTGGTTGCAGTCGGGGGCGGTGCCTTGCGAGAGTTCATACGAATCGGGCAGGCCGTTGCTGTTGCAGTCGTACTCGCAACTGTCGGGGCGACCGTTCGAGTTCACATCCGACGCGAAGCCGCTGGTGATGTCGCACGAGTCGGGGACTCCGTTGTCGTTGCAGTCGAAGGCGGGGTTCGAGACCTCGCAGGTGTCCTCGATGCCGTTGCCGTTGCAATCGACGGCGACGGGCTCGTAGCGCAAGCTGATCTCGCAGAGGCCGTCGGGGCACTGCGTGGCGCTCACGAGCGGCGAGGCCTCGAGGCGGACGGTGAGCGAGCCGTCGGCGATGAGCGCGGAGAGTTGCTTGAGCGGGATTGTGACCGTGGCCACATCGGACGTGGTCGGACAGTCGTTCGCGCCGCTCACGAAGAGCAGCGCGCTCTGCGCGACGCCATCGAGCTTGAGGGTGAGGTACTCGCTGGCGAGGTTGAGGTCGGCGCGGACCTTGATGGTCAGCGTCGCGGCGCCGGCGGCGGCGGGCAGTGAGGCGAAGTTGAACTCGCGCGGGGTGCCGAAGCCAATGGCGCCGAGATTGCCCGAGGAGCGCACGAGTGCCGGCGTCACGCAGAAGCGGGCGATTGTTCGGTTGCCGCCGGCTGCGATGGCGATGACGGGCCCAAGTGCGCCCTGGTTGATGTCGGCGGGGATGTTGCACTGGCTGGAGCCGTTGTCTCCCCAGCATGCGACCGTTCCGTCCGCCTTGAGGGCGACGGTGTGGAGGTAGCCCGCCGCGACCGAAGCGACCGTCCCGAGTCCGGCGGGGACGTTGCACTGGCCGGAGTAGTTGTATCCCCAGCATGCGACCGTTCCGTCCGCCTTGAGGGCGACGGTGTGTTCTCCGCCCGCCGCGACCGATGCGACCGTCCCGAGTCCGGCGGGGACGTTGCACTGGCCGTCCCCGTTGTTTCCCCAGCATGCGACCGTTCCGTCCGCCTTGAGGGCGACGGTGTGGTAGTAGCCCGCCGCGACCGAAGCGACCGTCCCGAGTCCGGCGGGGATGTTGCACTGGCTGGAGCCGTTGTCTCCCCAGCATGCGACCGTTCCGTCCGCCTTGAGGGCGACGGTGTGGAGGTAGCCCGCCGCGACCGAAGCGACCGTCCCGAGTCCG
>CAMBUI010000211.1 GCA_945870915.1 Candidatus Kuenenia stuttgartensis
GGACCGGCGAGACCGCGAGCGTGCGGCGCACCGCGTGGGACGAGGCCGGCGTGGTGCCGCGGCGGAGCGACCTGTTCACGGTGATCCTCGACTGGCCGGTCGAGCTCATCAACCGCCGCATCAATGCGCGGGTGCGGCGGATGTTCGACGCGGGATTCGTCGCGGAGGTCGAGGCGCTCGTCGCCGCGGGAGGCCTGTGCCGGCAGGCGCGCGCGGCGTGCGGATACGAGGAGCTCGTCGCCGCGATCGGCGACCGGACGCGCGCACCGCGGGCGAAGGACCTCGACGACGCGGCCGAGCAGACGAAGATCCGCTCGCGGCGGCTGGCGAAGCAGCAGCGCACCTGGCTGAACCGGTTCCGCGCGCTGCAGCCCGGCATCGCGATCGCGTGCGGCGAGTCGACCACGGCGCCGATGCTCGCCGATGCGTGCATCGAGGCGCTCTCGCGCGGTTGAGCGCGCCGCCCCGCGCCCGCGTGCACGCGCACGCGCACGGGTTCGCGTGGGCGCACGCGCGGCGCGCGCGTGTACACGCAGAACCGCGTGCGTGCAAGCGAGAAGCCGCCGCGTCCCGAAACGCGAATCTCGCGGACGCCCCGCTTGACTTCGGCGGCCGCTCTCCTTTATTTCCCCGCAGTCCGCTCATCGGCCGGGACGAACCCTGCCGATGACGCGGCCCACGCAACAACAAGGGGAAGGGACCATCACGATGGCCGCAAAGAAGAAGACCACCACCCGCAGGACCCGCACCGCCGCCGCCTCCTCCTCCGCCGAGGAGAGCGCGGTTCCCACCGCCATGCCCGACGGGACGGCGCTCGTCATCGTCGAGAGCCCGGCGAAGGCGAAGACGATCGAGAAGTACCTGCGCGACATCGGCAGCTTCGTGGTGGAGGCGAGCAAGGGGCACATCCGCGACCTGCCCGAGAAGGCCGAGAAGAAGGCGGCCGATCCCGCGGCGCCCAAGAAGCCGCGCGCCAAGAAGGGCGAGGCGAAGAAGCCCGCCGAGCCGAAGCCGATGGACATCCCCGGCGTCGACATGCAGTCGTTCGCGACCACCTACGTGGTGACGCCCGACCGGCGCGAGCTCGTCTCGAAGCTCCGCAAGCTCAAGAAGGCGGCGAGCGCCGTCTGGTTCGCGACCGACTTGGACCGCGAGGGCGAGGCCATCTCGTGGCACATCGCCGAGGTGCTCGACGTCGATCCCGCCACCGCGAAGCGCGTGGTGTTCAACGCGATCACGAAGAGCGCCATCAAGGACGCGTTCGCGCATCCCCGTGCGATCAACATGTCGCGGGTCAACGCGCAGAACTCGCGCCGCATCCTCGACCGCATCGTGGGCTACGGGATCTCGCCGCTGCTGTGGCGGATCATGCGCCAGGGCGGACTGAGCGCCGGCCGAGTGCAGACGGTCGCGGCGCGGCTCGTCGTCGAGCGCGAGCAGGAGATCCGCGAGTTCATCCCGACCGAGTCGTGGGACGTGCTCGTGCGGCTCACGCCCGACCTCGCGGGCCGCGGCGCGGTCGCGAAGGCGATCGCCGAGTTCCTCGCGCGCCGCGACGAGAAGGGCAAGGGGCCGAGCCAGAAGGACCGCCTCGCGCTGCTGTCGCGGCAGGGTGCGCTGGAGGCGAAGCTCGTCGAGGTCGGCGGCCAGGAGTTCTTCATCGAGGCCGATGCCGACGCGGTGAACCCGCCCGACCTCTCGCCGCTGGTGCGCAGCGCGGTCGAGGCGGCCGGCCTCGAGGGCGTGCAGATCTCGACGCGGCGCGAACCGAAGGCGAAGGGTGCGTCCAAGTTCGTGCGCACCGTGACGGGCGTGGTCGGCGCGGGCGTGAGCTACCGCGTGTCGAGCATCGACACCGAGCGCAAGTCGCGGCGGCCGATGCCGCCGTTCAAGACCAGCACCATGCAGATGGCCGCGTCGAGCGAGCTCGGCTTCTCGACCGACCGCACCATGCGCATCGCGCAGCAGCTCTACGAGGGCGTCGACCTCGGCGGCGACCGCGTGGGCCTCATCACCTACATGCGAACCGACTCGACGCATGTCGCCGGCGAGGCGCTGCACTCGGTGCGCGAGCTCATCGTGCGCAACTACGGCGACCGCTACCTGCCGGAGAAGCCGAACTTCTTCGCGTCGAACGCCAACGCCCAGGAGGCGCACGAGGCGATCCGCCCGACGGATCCCTTCCGCCTGCCCGCCGCCGTGCGCAACGCGCTCTCGGAGGAGCAGTACCGGCTGTACGAGCTGATCTGGCGCCGTTTCGTCGCCTGCCAGATGGCGCACAAGCAGTACGACCTGACCACGGTGCGGCTCGAGCGCAGCGACCGCAGGACGGGCGCCGTGGTGCGCGCGTCGGGCAGCGTCGTGGTGTTCGACGGCTACCTGAAGCTGGTCGAGGACATCGCCGAGGACGACGAGGAGGCGACCTTCCCCGCGCTCGCGCCGTCGCAGGAGCTCGCGGCCGTGTCGGTCGACGGCCTGCAGCGCTTCAGTTCGCCGCCGGCGCGCTACTCGGAGGCGTCGCTGGTGAAGGAGCTCGAGTCGCGCGGCATCGGCCGCCCCAGCACCTACGCCTCGATCGTCAACACCATCGAGGCGCGCGGATACGTCGAGCAGAAGTCGCGCCGTTTCTTCGCCACGCCGCTCGGCGAGGCGGTGGTGTCGATGCTGGTCGCCGGATTCCCCCTGCTCTTCGACTACGAGTACACCAAGAGCATGGAGGCGCGGCTCGACAAGGTCGAGGCGAACGAGGAGGACTGGCGCGCCATCCTCCGCGAGATCAAGGGCATGCTCGAGGGTCCGACGCTGGAGGAGTGCTTCGTGCGGATGCGCGAGGTGCCGCTCTTCCGCTGGTCGAGGTACGCCTGCCCGAAGTGCGGCAAGCGCACCAAGGAGCGGCTCGGCGGCGGGCGCTGGTTCCTCTCCTGCTCGGGCTACCCGGACTGCGACTTCGCGTCGCGGCTCAACGAGGACGGCGAGCCGGTGAGCGACGTCGCGCTCGACATGGTGTGCCCGGTCGACGGCTCGGCGATGGTGCTGCGGAGCGGCAAGTTCGGCAAGTACATCTCGAGCGTGAACTACCCGGCGGTGAAGTTCGTGGTGCGGCTCGACAAGAAGGACAAGGTCGTGCTGCCGAGCGCGCCGCCGCTGCAGGATCCCGAGGTCGTGTGCAGCAAGTGCGGCAAGCCGTGCAACGTGCGCGACGGCAAGCGCGGACCGTGGCTCGGCTGCAGCGGCTTCCCCAAGTGCCGCGGCCGCGCCGACTGGAAGGGCCTCGGCGAGGCCAAGCAGAAGGCGCTGCTCGAGGCGCTCGCGCGGCACTCGGCGGCGAACGCCCCCGCGGTGCTCCGGCGCCGCGACGGCCGCGCGATCGAGGGCGGCCTGCCGGTGGTCGACCTGATCCTTCCCGAGAGCGTCGTCACCCTGCCGGTGCACGGCGACGCCGAGCGCGAGGCGGCGGGCGCGATGACCGCCGAGTCGGTGCTGTCGCCGTACCGCGCGGCGGAGTCGATCGCGGCGCGCGTGCTGGCGGTGATCGCGCCGCGCAAGCCGGGCGCGAAGTCGGCGTAGCGCGGGGGGCGACCGGCGGACGATCGCGGGTGGCCGCACGCGTGTCTGCTACGCTCCGCCCATGAGCGATTCCGCGTCGGGCATGCCATCCGCCACCGGACCCTTCGAGGTCGGGACGCTGCACGCGCTGCGCGCGCGCGGTGGCGGCGATGCGGCGCTCGGCATCGAGCGCGCCGCCGGCGGTCTGCTCGAGGCGATGGTCTCGCGGCAGCGCACCTTCGACGAGGTCGCGGCCGACCTCAAGGCCCGTCGCGACAAGGCCCGCATCGCGCACGACCGGCAGCTCGCGCAGATCCGCACCCGGCGCACCGCCGACGGTTCGACCGCCGCCGCCGCCCATGAGGCGATGGTGGCCGCCGCCGAGCTCGAGCGCGACGACCGCCTGCAGCGCGCCGCCGAGTCGACCGAGCGCAGGCTCGATGAACTGCAGGTCCAGCACGACGAGGAGCTGGTGCGCCTGAAGCAGAAGCTCGAGGAGAGCATCCTCATGGCCGAGGCGTGGCGCGAGGCCGGCGAGGAGACCGAGCGCAAGCGTGCGCGCGACTTCGCCGACCGGCTCGCCAAGCAGCTCGCCGAGGCCGCCGACCTGGAGAAGCAGGCGCGCGACTACCTGCGCAGCTGCCGCCTGGCGATCCCGCGCACGAGCGAGTCGGTCGAGGAGGCCGCGAGCATGCCCGCCGACCAGGTGGTCGCGCTGCGGCTCGAGAGCGCGCGGGAGCACCTCGAGGTGATCCTGCGCACGACGACCGCGCGGCTCCTTTCGGGCGTCGTGCCGCTCGCGATCGGTGCCGCGTTCGTGATCGGCGCCGGCGTGATCGGTGGCGCGGTCACCCTGTTCGACGAGCGCGCATGGCAGCGGACGGCGATGTACTCGGCGGGCGGTGCGCTGGCGGTGGTGCTCGCGACGCTCATCGCGCTCCGGCTGGTGGCCGGCGGCGCGATGCGCCGGGTGTGGGGCCCGTTCCAGGCCGACCTCGCGGCGATCCGCAGCGCCAAGGAGCGCGCCGAGCGCGAGGCGGCGTCGCAGCGCGAGGCGACGCACGCGCGGCTCCTCGCCAAGGAGCAGGCCGAGGAGGCGGAGGCGCACGCGAAGTACGACGGTCCCATCGCCGAGATCCCGCGCGCGCTCGAGCGCCGCATGAAGCGCGTGCGCGAGGCGGCCGAGGCCGAGGTG
>CAMBUI010000212.1 GCA_945870915.1 Candidatus Kuenenia stuttgartensis
CGCGACCCGCGCGTCGGGGCGGCCCTTGCCGGGCGTCCACGCCGGCGCGGGCACGACCGAGGCGTGCGTCACGGTCTCGGGCGATTTCGGGCGGCCGGTCGCGGCATCCGCGATCTCGCCCGAGGCGATCCGCAGGATGGCGTCGGCGCCCTCGACCGCGTGGCCGAACGCGCAGTACTGGCCGTCGAGCCGCGCGGTCGCCTCGCGCGACAGGCACACGAACCACTGGCTGCCCGCGCTGTCGGGCCAGTCGTTGCGCGCCATCGACAGCACGCCGAAGTCGTGCGCGAGGCGCGAGTCCTCCAGCGCGAGGTCGTAGCCCGGGCCGCCGTCGCCGGTGCCCGTCGGATCGCCGCCCTGGATCACGAACGGCTTCCCGTTGCGGTCGGCCGGCACGATGCGGTGCACGATGGTGCCGTCGTAGAAGCCCTTTCGCGCGAGCTCGACGAAGTTGCGCGCGGTGTTCGGCGCCTCGTCGGGCCGCATCGCGAAGCGGATCCGGCCCGCGGTGGTCTCGAACACGACATCCTCGTCGGCCATGAGGCGGAATCCGGAGAGCGGCTGCGGATCGGGCGCGGGCCACGCGGCGCGCAGCTTCTGATGCGCCTCGTTCGACGGGTCGAGCAGCTGGTCGCCCCAGCCGATCACGCGCGTGTACGCCGTCTTGCCGTCCGGCCGCAGGTCGGAGGTGGTGCGGATGGTCTCGCGGTTCTTGAGCGGGATCACCACGAGCGGCGCGCCCTCGGGGCGGCCGCCGACGAGCGCCTGCACCCGCAGCGCGCGGGTCGCGGTGCCGAGCGCGGGGAAGAGCGGCGCGAGGTCGACCGCGCCGCCGCTCGTCGCGGACGCCGCATCCGCGCCGATCTCGGCGCGACCGAGTTCCTTGGCGTTGGCGTCGAGGAGGACCAGGGTGCACGCGTCGCCCGTGGCGACCCGCGCGGGATCGACCCGAACGAGATCAACCCTCACCAGGAGCGGCGACTTCGGCCCCGCGAGTTCGGTCACGGGAATGAGCATGGGAGGCAGCATGGCGGAGGTTGGCTCCGAGGTGGGGGCGGTGGAACCTGAAGTCGCGGAGTTGCACGCGACGGCGGTGGCGAGCAGGATCGCTGCGTTCATTCCCGCATTATGCCGTCCGCCGCGGATCACGCGCGCGGGCAACCGCCCGATCGGCCGCGTGTTCCCGCCCCGCATCCGCGCCGCGCGCCGCGCGCGCCCTCCGTCCCGTACCATCCGACTCCCATGGCGACCACCGTCGATCCGAAGACCGCCGTCATCGCGCGCGCGACCCTCAAGGTCGGCCTCGAGATCCACATCGAGCTCGCGACCCGCACCAAGATGTTCACGCGCGTCCCCAACGCCGCGCATCCCGCGCACTACGACGAGGCGCCCAACACCCTCATCGACCCCGTGGTGTGCGCGCTGCCCGGTGCGCTCCCCGTGATGAACAAGGCCGCGGTCGAGATGTCGATGATGGTCGGCCTCGCGCTCGGCTGCTCGATCGCGCGCCACTCCAAGTGGGACCGCAAGAACTACTACTACCCCGATCTTCCGAAGGGCTACCAGATCTCGCAGTACGACCTGCCGCTCTGCCATGACGGACGGATCGAGATCCCCGTCGGTGGCGGCACGCGCTCGATCGGCATCATCCGCGCCCACCTCGAGGAGGACACCGGCAAGCTCGGCCACGAGCTCCCCGGCGGTCACGAGTACGCGGGCTCGCTCGTCGACCTCAACCGCGCCGGCACGCCGCTGCTGGAGGTGGTCACCGCGCCCGACTTCGACCGCGCCGACGATGTCGTCACCTTCGCCGAGGAGCTCCGCAACATCTGCCGCTTCCTCGGCGTGACCGAGGGCATCATGCAGAAGGGCCACATGCGCTTCGAGCCCAACATCAACATGGTGCTCGAGCTCGCCGACGGCTCGGTGGTCAAGACCCCGGTCGTCGAGGTGAAGAACCTCAACAGCTTCCGCGCGGTCAAGGGCGCGATCGAGCACGAGATGACGCGCCAGGTCGACGAGTGGCGCGCCACCGGCCGCGTCATGGGCCTCGGCATGAAGCAGACGCGCGGCTGGGACGATGTCGCGCTCCGCACCGTGCTGCAGCGCGAGAAGGAGGACGCGCACGACTACCGCTACTTCCCCGAGCCCGACCTGGTGCCGGTGGAGGTCTCCGACGCGTGGCTCGCCGAGGTCGCCGCGCGCGTGCCCGAGCTGCCGCTGGCGCGCCGCGCGCGCTACATCGGCGCGTACGGACTCAGCGAGATCGACGCCCTCAACCTGGTGGGCGAGCGCGACACCTGCGCGTTCTTCGAGCAGTGCGTGCAGGCGACCCTCGCCGCCGACGCCTGCCGGAGCGAGCGCGACGCGGGCTACGCCATCGGCAAGCTCATCCTCAACATCGGCGCCAAGCACGCCAACGAGCGCGGCGTGGGCGTGCATGCGATCGGCATCTCGCCCGCGCAGGTCGCGGGCATCGTGGCCCTGCGCGAGCAGGGCGCGGTCGGTCCGCAGGCGGTCGACGCGCTGTTCGGCGCGCTCTGCGGCAGCGGCGACGACGCGCGCGCGGCCGCCGAGCGGCTCGGACTGATCGTCGTCCGCGACGAAGGCCAGCTCAACGCCTGGGTCGACGCCGCGATCGCGGCCAACGAGGCTGCCGCCAACGATGTCCGCGCGGGCAAGATGGCCGCGATCGGCCGCATCGTCGGCGCCGTGGTCAAGCTCTCGGGCGGCAAGGTCGACGCGAAGAGCGTCAACGAGGCGATCCGGGCGCGGCTCGGCCAGTGAGTCGGCGCGACGCCGCGGATCGGTCCGCGGCGCGGGGGGCGGCGGAGAAATGCCAGTCGTCAGGCGAGAAGTCAGGGGAGCGCGCACGTGACCAACGAACACCTGCATGAACAACGCCCGCCGGCCGACCGCGACCCTGTCGCGGGCCCGGTTGCCGACGCGCATGCGCGCCGCGGCGGGCTGCACGGTGAACGCCTGCATGAAGACCGCCTCCATGAAGACCGGCTCCATGAGGACCGCCTCCATGAGGACATCGAGCGCGTCCTCGTCCCCAGCGCCGCGATCGCCGCGCGCGTGCGTGCCCTCGCCGCGGTGATCGGCGAGGACTACAGCCACGCCGACGGCCGCCTCACCGTCGTGCCCGTGATGACGGGCAGCCTGCTGTTCGCGGCCGACCTCGTCCGCGCGCTCCCGCAGCGGCGCATGCGCATCCAGCTCACCACCGTGTCGAGCTACGGCGGCACCCACACCTCGTCGCGCGGCAGCGCGATCGTCGGCGCGCTGCCCAAGCACCTCGAGGGGCACCACATCCTGATCGTCGACGACATCCTCGACTCCGGTGGCACGCTGCGCCTTCTCCGCAGCGAGTTCATGGCGCGCGGCGCCGCCGATGTGCGCGCGTGCGTCCTGCTTCGCAAGCGCATCCCGAGCGCGATGTCGACGCCCGCCGAGTACGTCGGCTTCGACATCGACGACGAGTTCGTGGTCGGATACGGGCTCGACTACGACGACCTCTACCGCAACCTGCCCTACGTGGGCACGCTCCGCCGCGAGGCGCAGCGTCAGGAACCTCGCGCCGGCGGAGGCGCGGCGTGACCGAGGCCGGCGACCGCAGTCCGGTGCGCATCGAGGCCGCGCCCGCCGCCGTCGCGCTGCCGTCGACGCTGCCGCACGCGCTGCAGGCGATGCTCGCGCCCGACGAGACGATCATCCTGCTGCTGCGGCCGAGCGCGCTGTACATCGCGCTTTCCTCGCTGGGCACGCTCGCTGCGGCGCTCGTCTCCGGACTGCTGCTCGCCTATTCGGCGCAGTTTCCCTGGAGTCCGTGGACCGACGCGCACGCCGCGGTCTTCGCCATCGGACTCGCCTCGTCGCGGCTCGCCTGGGCGTGGCTCGACTGGATCAACCACACCTACGTGCTCACCGACCGCCGGGTCCTCGCGCGCCGCGGCATCCTGCGCACCGCGCTCTACCAGGCGCCGCTGTCGCGCATCCAGAACACCATCGTGGTCCAGTCGCTGCGCGAGCGCATCTTCGGCCTCGGCACGCTCGGATTCGCGACCGCCGGCCGCGGCACCTTCGACGCCTTCTGGGAGTCGGTCGCCGCGCCGTTCGATGTCCACGCGCGGGTGAACGAGGCGATCAGCCGCCACCGCCGCGGCTGATTCGGTCGCACGCGCGGCGATGGAGCATCACGCGCGGCGATGTCGCATCACGCGCGGCGATGAAGCATCACGCGCGGCGCACTGCATCACGCGCGGCGCATCATGACGACCGCAGATGCGCGATCCGCGCGCGCGGACTCTCGAGCGTGCCGCCGATCTCCTTGAGCAGCGAGCGCGTCAGTTCGCTCGGCTCCTTGGGCGGCACGATCTGCACCACCACGAAGAGGTCGCCCGCAGGCCTTCCGCCCGCGGCCGGCACGCCCTTGCCGGGAATGCGCATCTTCTTGCCGCTCGCGGTCCCGGGCGGGATCTTGAGCGAGATGCTCCCGCCGGTCGGCAGCGGTGCGTCGATGGCCGCGCCCAGCGTGGCCTCGACGATCGTCAGCGGCAGGTCGTAGGACAGGTCGCGGTCGTCGCGCGTGAGCCACGCATGGGCGTCGGCGCGCACGCGCACCACGACATCGAGCCGTCCAGGCACGGCGAGGACCTCGTCGTCCTCGATGCCGACGGGGATCTCGATCTCGTGGTTCTCGCCGTCGATCGAGAAGCGGTGCCTCCCGCCC
>CAMBUI010000213.1 GCA_945870915.1 Candidatus Kuenenia stuttgartensis
TCGACGGCGCGTGCGCGGTGTTTGACGGCAAGGAAGGCGTCGAGGCGCAGTCCGAGACCGTGTGGCGCCAGGCCGACCGCTACGGCGTTCCGCGTCTCTGCTTCATCAACAAGATGGACAAGATGGGCGCCGACTGGGACTTCTCCTTCGCGTCGATCCGCTCGCGCCTCGGCGCCAACGGCATCGCCATCCAGCTGCCGATCGGCAAGGGCAACGACTTCATCGGCGTCATCGACCTCGTCGAGATGAAGGCCGTGTACTTCTCGCCCGAGGACCAGGGCGCGACCATCACCGAGGGTGAGATCCCCGCCGACCTGATGGACAAGGCCGAGTACTACCGCAACGAGCTCATCGAGAAGGCCGCCGAGGTCGAGGACACGCTCATGGAGCAGTACCTCACCGATCCGGCCAAGATCACCAATGCGCAGATCAAGGCCGCGCTCCGCAAGGGCACGATCGAGATCAAGTGCTTCCCCGTGCTCTGCGGCGCGGCGCTCAAGAACATCGGCGTGCAGAAGATCCTCGACGCCGCCGTCGACTACCTGCCGAATCCGACCGAGCGCCCCGACACCAAGGGCGTCAACCCGGACGACGTGAACCAGGCGATGACCCGTCCGCACGACCCGACGGCGCCCTTCTCGGCGCTCGTGTTCAAGGTCGTGTCCGACATCCACGGCGACCTCACCTACATCCGCGTCTACTCGGGCACCCTGGACAAGGGCACGCGCGTGCTCAACCCGGGCACCGGCAAGCGCGAGAACGTCAGCCGCATCTTCGAGATGCACGCGAACGACCGCAACGCGCTCGAGGCCGTCGACGCCGGCAACATCGTCGCCGTCATCGGTCTCAAGAACTCGTACACCGGCGACACGATCTGCGATCCGGACCACCCGATCATCCTCGAGCGCATGACCTTCCCGGAGCCCGTCATCTCGATGGCCATCGAGCCGATCACGGGCGACGACAAGAAGAAGCTCGGCGACGCGCTCACCACCATCCGCCGCGAGGACCCGTCGTTCCGCTCCAACTACAACGAGGAGACGGGCGAGACCATCATCGCGGGCATGGGTGAGCTCCACCTCGAGATCATCAAGAACAAGCTCACGCGCGACATGAAGATCGGCGTGAACGTCGGCAAGCCGCGCGTCTCGTACCGCGAGACGATCACCGGCATGGCGAAGGAAGTCCGCGGCCTGTTCAAGAAGCAGACCGGTGGACGCGGCCAGTTCGGCGACGCGGTCGTGACCGTGATGCCGATCACGCCCGAGGAGGCGGCGGCTGAGGAACTGAAGATGAAGGACGGCGTCGTGTTCGAGGACAAGATCTCGGGCGGCGTCGTGCCGCGCGAGTTCATCCCGTCCATCGAGTACGGCGTGCGCCAGGCCGCGGCCTCGGGCGTCCTCGGCGGCTACCCCGTCATCAACGTGCGCGTCCAGCTCGTGTTCGGCTCGTCCCACGACGTCGACTCGAGCCAGGTGGCGTTCGAGCAGGCCGGCATGCTCGCCTTCCGCGAGGCGGTCATGAAGGCGAAGCCGGCGCTCCTCGAGCCCATCATGAAGCTCGTCGTCACCACGCCGGACGAGTTCTTCGGCAACGTGTCGGGCGACATCGCGTCCCGCCGCGGCCAGATCACCGACCAGGAGATGCGCGGCAACGCGCGTCTGCTCACCTGCGAAGTGCCGCTGTCCGAGCTCTTCGGCTACACCACGACGCTGCGCTCGATGACGCAGGGCCGCGCGACCAGCTCGATGGAGCCGCTGACCTACCGCGTCATGCCGGAGCGTCTGAAGGACGCCGTCCTCAAGAAGTGATCCACCCGCGGATCCGTCTCCGACGGACCGACCGGTGCAATGCAGTCGACCGCCGCCAGCCCTGTGCTGGCGGCGGTTGCTTTTGCGGCGTGACGAATCGGATCCGCCCGCCTACGATGGCGCCCCATGGCCGACGCACAGGGCGAAGCCGCAGAATTCCAGACCGACCGCGGGGTCTTCCGCGCCGAGTACGAGCGCGAGCTCGGACAGTGGCTGCGTCGACGACTCGGCTGGCTGTGCATCGCGTACACGGTGTTCCAGCTGATCGGCACGGCGTCGCTGCTCGGCACCTCGCTGCTGTTCGGCGGTGATCCGTCGTCCGGCGATGCCGCGGTCGAACAGCGCGAGGGTTTGGGCCGCGAGGGTTCCGGCATCGAGGATTCCACCGGTCCCGACGGCGGTGCCACCGGCGCGACGGGTGGGGCTTCGACCGACGCCCCCGCTGCCACGCCCGAGCGAGCGACGGCCACGCCTGAGCGAACGACGGCCACGCCCGAGCGAACAACGGCCACGCCGTCCGCTCCGATCGGCCGCATCGTCGACCGCTGGTGGGAGGACAACATCCTTCCGATCACACGGGGCGACGCTGCGCCGCCTGCGGAGGACGGCGAAACGGCCGACGGCAATCCTGACGACGGCGACGCGGCGACGCGCCCCGATGGAACGGCGACCTCGGCCAACGGCTCGCTCGATGTCGACGACGCCGCGGTCGTCGCGATCGACGACGACGACGCCGTCGCGGTCGGGGAGCGCGCACGCACCAGGCTGCTGCCGGAGCCCGCCGAGGTTCTGCATGTCCCCTGGTGGGTGTGGGCGCTGCTGTCGATCCCGAGCCTGGTGGTGGTCGCGTGGTACGGGCTGTCGGTGCGCCCGAAGCTGTACACGCGCGCCGAACTCGTCGCTGCGGCGACGAAGATGATCCTCACGCTCGGGTTCCTCAACTTCGGGCTCGAGACGGGAATGCTGCTGGCGAATCCCGACGCGTCGGTGGCGCCGCTGTTCTCGATCTTCTTCTGGCACCTCACGGCGTCGCTGTTCCTGCCGTGGAACTGGCGCGAATCGCTCAAGCCGATCGTGCCGCTCTTCCTGTGCTGGGTGCTGCTGCGCGCGGGACTGGCGGCGGGAGACGGATCGTGGATCTCGGCGGGACTCGCGGTCGGCTTCGCGCCGTTCCTGTTCCTGCCCGCGCTCGTGCTCTGCTACGCGCGGCTGCGGTGGCACCAGAACCGCTTCAAGTCGGGCTTCGTGGGACGGCGCTTCGTGCAGATGCGCCGCGAGTTCCTGCAGGCCCGCGCGGTGCACGAGTCGCTGTTCCCCAAGCCGCTCGACGCGGGCTGGATGCGCTTCGACTTCGGCTACCGGCCCGCGGCCGACATCGGCGGCGACTTCATCCACATCTGGGTCGACGAGGCGGAGCGGTTCCACCTCGCGCTGATCGACGTGACCGGCCACGGGCTCGCGAGCGCGATGAGCGTGGCGCGCATCCATGGCGAGATCGAGCGGCTGCGCGACGAGTATCCCGAGGAAGGTCCGGCGAAGATCCTCGCGCGGCTGAACCGCTACTTCCACCGGCTGCTCGCGCGGCACAAGCTGTACGCGACCGGCGTGCTGCTCACGCTCGACCCGAACTCGGGCGAGGTGCGGTACGCGAGCGCCGGGCATCCGCCGGTGTTCCTGCGTTCGCGCGGCCGCGTGACCGAGATGCCGTCGACGACCTTCCTGCTCGGCGCCGTCGACGACTCGATGTTCGGCGAGGAGGAGGTCACCATCAAGCTCGAGGAGGGCGACACGCTCGTCCTCTTCACCGACGGCGCGTACGACGCGCGCAATCCGCGCGGCGAGCGCTTCGGGCTCGACCGGCTGCGCGAGATCATCTCGCGGCCGACCGCGCCGCCGCGCTGGACGCAGTACCTCATGCGCCTCGTCGAGACCTTCGAGGCCGGCATGCCCGAGGATGACCTCCTGATCGCCGAGGTGTCCTTCATGAGCCGCCGGTCGCTGTCGTCGATCACGGGCGACGACCTCCCGATGCCAGCGCAGACGCACGCCGAGCGTCAGGCCGCGATGCTCGCCGAGCCGTCGGGAGCGCGCGGGTGACCCCGGCGCAGATCCGCGCGTTCCTCGACCGCGCCGTGCGTCTCGCGGCGCGCGGCCATGGCGGCGCGGAGCCGAATCCGATGGTGGGCTGTGTGATCGCGACCGAGGCGGGAGTGCAGGTCGCCGAGGGATTCCACCGGCGCTGCGGCGGGCCGCACGCCGAGATCGAGGCGCTGCGTGCGGCGGGCGACCGCGCGCGCGGCGCGACCGCGATCGTGACGCTCGAGCCGTGCGCGCACCGCGGCCGCACCGGTCCGTGCGCCGACGCGCTGATCGAGGCGGGCGTGGCGCGCGTGATCTACGCGGTGCGCGATCCGAATCCGCTCGCCTGCGGCGGCGCACGCCGGCTGATCGATGCCGGGATCCCCGCGGAGCACTTCCCGCACGCGGGCGCCGAGGAACTGGCGCGGCCGTTCGTGAAGCGCGTGACCACGCGGCTTCCGTGGGTGTGCGCGAAGTGGGCGCAGTCGGTCGACGGCGCGATCGCGCTCGGCAACGGCGACAGCAACTGGTTGTCGGGCGCGCGCAGCCGCGCAATGGTGCACCGCGAGCGCGGGCGGGTCGACGCCGTGCTCACCGGCATCGGCACCGTGCTCGCCGACGCGCCGCGGCTTACCGCGCGCGGCGTGCGCGTGCAGCGACAGGCGCGCCGCGTGGTGTGGGACCCCGATGCGCGGACGCCGCCCGACGCGCCGATCTGCGACGGCACCGCGCCGACCACGCTGCTGGTGTCGGCCACGCCCGACGACGGCGCCGCGGC
>CAMBUI010000214.1 GCA_945870915.1 Candidatus Kuenenia stuttgartensis
ATCGCGAAACCCTTCTCGGGCGCGAGCCAGGCCACGCAGTGCCACTTGGTGTTGGAGCCGGCGTGCATGAGCACCGCGCCGCCCCAGGGGCGTTCGGCGGTCTTCCAGCCGAGCGCCTCGCGCGGCACCCCGTCGGACGGGGCGTGCAGGCGACCGAGCTGCGCCGCGGCGCCCGCGAGTTCCTTCGGCGGGGTGGCGCCGAGATGGAACGCGACGAAGCGCGCCCACTCGCCGACCGGCATATGCAGGAGCCCGGCGGGCGCGATCGCCGCGGGGTTGTCGATGTCGCGCACCGTGCCGTCGTCGTCGTGGCCCGCCGGCGACCCCGGCTCGGCGCGGGTCGGCGGACCGAATCCCGCGTGCGTGATGCCGAGCGGACCGAGCACCCGCCGCGCGAGGAGCGCCTCGTACTCCTCGCCGGCGACGGACTCCATCATGTGGCCCGCGATCGCGTAGCCCTGGTTCGAGTAGGCGAAGGTGCCCGGCGCCTCGGCGGGCGTGCGGCCGAACATCGCGCCGACGAACGCGGCGCGGCATGCGCGCGGCGAGTCGGTGCAGGCCCACGCCGCGCTCCAGTCGTCGGGGTGCGCGTTGGCCGGCGCGCCGCCCCGGTGGCGCAGCAGCTGCTCGAGCGTGACCGCGCGCCACCGGTCGTGCATCGCGGGAAACGCCTTGCCCAGCACCTCGCCCACCGTCGAGTCCCAGTGCAGCGTGCCGTCGGCCACCATCGCGGCGGCGAGCGTGGCGGTGAACGCCTTGGTGCACGAGCCGAGGTGCATGCGGTCGTCGACGGTCAGCGGGTCGGCCGCACCCGCCGCGCGGAGGCCGTCGGCGCCGACCGCGCGGAGGCCGTCCTTGTCCACGATCGCGCAGACGAGCCCGGGCACGCGGTGCGTCGCGCGCGCGGCGCGGGCGATCGATGCCGCGTCGATGCCCGCCGCCGTCGCCTCGGGCTTCGTCGCGGCATCGGTCGTGTCGGGAATGGCCGGATCGCCCGACGCAGCGATCGCCATTGCATCGGGCGCGTGCATGCAGAGCAGGAGGCACGGAATCCTCATCGCGACAGGCGCGATCCAGGCGGTCCATCGTTCGGCGCTCGGCATGGGCGCAGTGTAGGCTCCCACCCATGGCGTCCCACCCGCTTCCACCGCCGTCGACGCGCCCGAGCGCGCGCGAAGCATCGGACGGAGTCGTGCGCCTCGGCACGCGCACGCTGCTTCGCTTCGCCAACGACGGCGACGGCAAGGCGTTCATCGCGATGCTGTCGCGCTCGCGCGAGCATCTCGCGGCCTGGATGCCCCGCACCGCGCGCGGAAGCGAACCGAGCCTCGCGAACCGGTTCCAGCGCATGCTCCGCCCGCAGTCCGACGACGGCACGCGGCTGCGGCTCCTCGTCTGCGCGCGGGACGACGGACGCATGGTGGGCGTCGTCAGCCTCGGCGGCATCGCGTCGTGGCCGAGCCTCGACTGCCACACCGGCTACTGGCTGGCCGAGGGCGAGCCGGGAAAGGGCCTGATGCGCGACGCCGTCGCCGCGCTCGTCGACCACGCCTTCGAGGAGCGCTGCCTGCACCGCGTGGCCGCGAACATCCTGCCCGCCAACCGAAGGTCGCTCGCCCTCGTGCGCGCCCTCGGCTTCACGCGCGAGGGCGTGCTGCGCGGCCTCATCGAGATCGACGGCGCGTGGCGCGACCACGAGTGCTGGTCGGTGCTCTCGACCGAATGGCGCGCGGGCAGGCTCGACCGCTCGGCCGACGCGCCCCGGAAGCGCCCCGCGGGCACCGCCACCCACCGGCGGCGCTGATAACCGCGGTCCCCGCCCCGCATCGGGGTGTTCGCGCGTCGAGCGCACATTGCGGCTCACGCAGCGCTTGCGAACATCCGATCCTTGCCCTACGATTCCCGCCCCGTCGCGGGCTTCCCGCGTCGGTCGACAGCACATATGGGCCTGTAGCTCAATTGGGAGAGCGCTTCCATGGCATGGAAGAGGTCGTCGGTTCGAGCCCGATCAGGTCCACTCAGTCAACGCCGCAGGCACGCGCCTGCGGCGTTGTCGTTTTGCCGGGCGCAGGGCGCTCTTCGGCGGGCCGCGCGCAGGTCGTGGATCCCTCGAGCATCGGTCCTCGCACCACGGCTCGGATTCTCGGCTACACCTGCCTCCCATGCCGCGCGTGCTCATCTGGGATCTCCCCGTCCGCCTCTTCCACCTGGTGTTCGCGGGCGGGATCGCGTCGGCGGCCGTGATCGCGCTCGTGCTCGGCGACGACGGTCCGCTCTTCCCGCATCACGCGATGATCGGGCTCACCGTGGCGGTGGCGCTGGCGCTGCGCGTGGCGTGGGGCTTCGCCGGCTCGCGGCACGCGCGCTTCGCGTCGTTCGCGTTCGGACCCGCGGCGGCGGTGCGGTACATGGGCGCGACGCTGCGCGGCAAGGGTCCGCGGTTCGCGGGGCACAACCCGGGCGCCGCCCACGCGGCGTTCGCGATGTACGCGCTGATGGCGCTGCTGACCGTGTCGGGCGTCACGCTGGCGCTGGGCAACCCCGACGCGAAGCAGGCGCACGAGTTCTTCGCGTACGCCATGCTCGGCGCGATCGGCGCACACCTGGCGGGGCTCGCGCTCCACACGGCCGTGCATCGGGAGCTGATCGGCCTGAGCATGGTCACCGGACGCAAGGAGGCCGAGCCGGCGGAGTCGATCCGGTCGTCGCATCCGGTGGTGGCGCTGCTCTTCCTGCTGGTGGTCGCGGGGTTCGCCGCGGCGCTCTGGCGCAACTACGACGACGCGACGGTCACGACCCGGCTGCCGATCGTCGGCACGGTGCTGGCGCTGGGCGAGCAGGAGTCGGACGATGCGGAGCACGGCGCGGCGGACGGTGCGGGGCCGCGCGACGAGGACGACGACGACGACGACGACTGATCGGATCGACGCGCGGGCCGACGGACGCCGTGGGGCCAAAGCGCGCTTCTTATAAGACCTGGCTCGCCCCGCGGCGCGACGGATCGCGTTGGACTTCGCGCGAGCGCGTATCTATCGGCGGGGTCGACGCTCTCTTGCGATGCGGGATCCGATCCAGGAAGGCTTGCGTCCAAGCCGTCCGTGCCCCATTCGGGTCCGCAAGGAGTGCGATCCATGTCGTCGATTCGAAGGATGGCTGTCGGTGGTCTCTGTGGAGCCGCGGCGCTCGTCGCCGCCGGAACCGTGCACGCCCAGTCGATCGAGCAGCTGCCGCTTGCGAAGCAGGTGCTGCTGGTCGACCCCGACCTCAAGTTCGATCCGTACTCGGTGCTGGTGAAGTTCACGAACGAGGCGACCGCCGCCGACCGCGCGGCCGCCATCGCGCTCGTGGGCGGAACCGCGCTCAAGTCCTACGACCTCGTGCCGGGACTGGTGCACCTCGAGGTCACCGGCTCGGTCGAGCAGGCCATCGCCCGCCTCTCGCAGCTCAAGGCCGTCGAGTACGCCGAGCCCGACTTCGTGGTCAAGGCCGATGCGGTCGTGCCGAACGACGCGAACTTCGGCCTCCTCTGGGGCATGCGGAACACCGGCCAGACCGTGAACGCCGACCCCGGCGTCGCGGGCGCCGACATCCGCGCGACCGACGCGTGGAGCATCCTGACCGGCGACCCGAACTTCGTGGTCGCGATCATCGACTCCGGCACCCTGCTCACGCACCCCGACCTGGCCGCGAACGCGTGGACCAACCCGGGCGAGGTCGCGGGCAACGGCATCGACGACGACGCCAACGGCTACATCGACGATGTCAACGGCTGGGACTTCTTCTCGATCGACAACGATCCGAACGACGGCGCGCACGGCACGCACACCGCGGGCACGGTCGGCGCGGTCGGCAACAACGGCGTGGGCGTCGCGGGCATGGCGTGGCAGTGCAAGCTGATGGCGCTGCGCTTCCTCGGACCGACCGGCGGCTTCACCTCGGACGCGATCCTCGCGGTGCAGTACGCCGCGCAGAAGCAGGTCAAGGTCTCCAACAACTCGTGGGGCGGCGGCGGCTTCTCGCAGGCGCTCTACGACGCGATCGGCGCCTCGCGCTCGGTCGGCCATGTGTTCGTCGCCTCGGCGGGCAACAACGGCCAGAACAGCGATGTCACGCCGGCGTACCCCGCGGCCTACAACCTCGACAACATCATCTCGGTGGCCGCGACCGACAACAACGACGCGCGCGCCAGCTTCTCGAACTACGGCCCGGTGTCGTGCGACCTCGGCGCCCCGGGCGTGAACATCCTCTCGACCTACGGCACCGGCTACGCCTACCTCAACGGCACCTCGATGGCGGGTCCGCATGTGGCGGGCCTCGCGGCGCTGGTCTACATCAGGAACCCCACCTTCACCTACACGCAGGTGAAGAACCAGATCCTGTCGACGGCGCGTCCGGTCGCGGGCCTCGCCGGCCTGTGCGTGACCGGCGGCGTCGCCAACGCCGCGGCGGCCCTCGGCGTGGTCGCCCCGCCGCCGAACGCGGCGCCGGTCGTCACCATCACCTCGCCGACCGCGAACGCCTCGTTCGCGACGGGCGCGGCGATCACCTTCACCGGCTCGGCCAGCGACGCCGAGGACGGCAACCGCACCGCGACGCTCGTGTGGACCTCGAGCCTGCAGGGACAGATCGGCACGGGCGGCACCTTCA
>CAMBUI010000215.1 GCA_945870915.1 Candidatus Kuenenia stuttgartensis
GACACCAACGGCGACGGCGCCGTGAACTCAGTCGACGTGGAGACCATCCTCGACCACTGGGGCGCCTGCGCGCCTGCGATCGCCACCATCACACCCGCGAGCGGGCTGCCGAAGGGCGGGACCGTTCTGACGATCACAGGAAGCTGGCTTGGTACGACGACCGCCGTCACGATCGGAGGCGTGTCTGCGACGAGCTTCACGATCGTCAACTCCAGCACGCTGACGGTGGTGACGCCACCGAGCACGGTCGGCCCGAAGCCATTCTCGGTCACCACGGCCGGAGGCACCGCGACGCGGCCGAACGGCTTCACCTACGCGGTGCCGTGGTACACCGTGATCGAGTACGCGCCGGATCCCGCGGTGGTGATCAACCCGGCGCTTCGCGATGCGATCGTCGCGGCCGGCTATCCATGGCGCGTGCGCGACAACGGCACGGGCATCGAGATGCTACTGGTGCCGCCGGGGAGCTTTGACATGGGGTGCATCCAGGGGTCGAACAGCTACGGGTGCTACTCGTTCGAGCAGCCCGTGCACACAGTCACGCTGACCAACGCGTACTACATCGGCCGTTACGAGGTCACGCAGGCGCAGTGGCAGGCGAAGATGGGGTCGAATCCGTCGTACTTCCGTGAGAGCAACGGATTCCCGAACTCGGCGAACCGCCCCGTCGAGCAGGTGTCGTGGAACACGATCCAGGGCTTCCTGTCGGCGACGGGTCTGCGGCTTCCGACCGAGGCGGAGTGGGAGTATGCGTGCCGGGCGGGGACGACGACGCCGTTCCACAGCGGGCCTGGGTTCCCGAATGGGACAACGGATGACAATCTGGTATCGCAGATCGCGTGGTTCAACGGCAACAGCGGTGGCAATACGTGGCCCGTCGGCGGCAAGGCCGCCAACGCCCTCGGCGTGCACGACATGCTTGGCAATGTCTTTGAGTGGTGCAACGACTGGTACGGCGACTATTCGTCGGCAGCGCAGACGAATCCGGCGGGGCCGGCGTCTGGCTCGAATCGCGTGTTGCGCGGCGGCTCGTGGCTCTACGGCACGCTCAGCGTGCGCTCCTCCTACCGCTACGGCTCGCCGGTCGACGCGGCCGGCAACGTCGGTTTCCGTGTCGCGAGGGCCCCCCTCTGAGTTTCCTTTACTCTCTTTCCTCTTTCCTTTACCTTTCTGGGGCACCCATGACCGTCCCAAAGGTCCCCAACCCCTCGCAGCACATCGTGTCCTTCCCCGCCGGCGCCCCGTAGTTTGAGCGCTCGCGGCTGCGGCCGCTCGCTTTGGTGCTTGGCGCGTCGGTGACATCCTGCGCTGGGTCATCCCCAAGGTCGGCAACTTCCCGAAGAATGTCCGCTACGGCCTCGGCGCGCGGCTCGAAAACGCGCACTTCGATGTCCTCGAGGAACTGATCCGCGCCCAGTACGCCCGCGGCGGCGACCGCGGGCGGGCGCTCGAACTCGCGAACACCCGTCTGCAGATCGCGCGCCACCTGGCGCGCATGGCGCGCGAACTCAACCTCCTGTCCGAGGAGTCGGCCGTGTACCTCGCGCGCCTCCAGGTCGACCTCGGTACCCAGGTGGGCGCATGGCGAAAGGCATCGGTCGCGGCGTCGAGCGTCGTCCTCAGCCCAAGTTGACGCGGGAGCTGCGGGTCACCTCCACGGGCATTGCGTCACGCCGTGGTACCATCTGGCGATGCATGAGGGTCGGGCTGCCAATGACCAAGCCTCCGGTGTCGCGCGTGTGATGCGGCTCGGATCGATGCACGATGCGGATCCCGACGCCGACTACTGGCTCGACAAGTCCGACCGTGAGCGCCTGCGCGCGCTCGAACTCTGCAGGGAGGCGTGCTATGGACGAGCAGCCGTCGTCGGACGACTTGCGCGAGTTCTTGAGATTGCTGACGAAGCATCGCGTTGACTTCCTGCTGGTTGGCGGGTTCGCGGTGGCCCTACACGGGTTTCCGCGGGCGACGGCGGACTTCGACCTGTGGATCGACACCTCGACCGCGAACACGGGGCGGGTCCTCGGCGCGTTGCGCGACTTCGGGTTCGCCCCGGACGACGAGACCGCGCGCGCGCTTGCGACTCCGGGGAAGATCCTGCGCATGGGCTACCCGCCGTCACGTATCGAGCTGTTGACCGCTCCTGCGGGGGTCGTCTTCGCGCCGTGTCACGCGCGGGCGGTGATGAAGGATGTCTTCGGCGTCGAGGTCCCGGTGATCTCGCTCGACGACCTGATCGCGAACAAGCGCGCCGCGGGGCGTCCGAAGGACCTGATCGATGCCGCAGAGCTCGAGCGGATCCGTGATCGCACGCGGAGTTAGCGCGCGGCTCGATTCTGCAGGTTCACGCATGGCGAAAGGCATCGGTCGCAACGGCGAGCTCTTCCGCGTTCTCTGCGATCCAGCCCACCTGATCCGCAGCGCGCGCGCCGCCGCCAAGGGCAAGAAGCGGCGCCCCGACGCGGCGCGGTTCCTGCTCGACATGGAGCCCGAGTGCTTCCGCCTGGCCGCTGAGCTCGCCGATGGTTCGTGGCGGCCTGGCTCGTACCACACCTTCACGATCCGCGAGCCGAAGCCGCGGCTCATCAGCGCGGCGCCGTTCCGCGACCGCGTGGTGCACCATGCGCTGGTGTCGGTGCTCGAGCCGCACTTCGAGCGGCGGTTCGTGGCGCACTCCTACGCCTGCCGCAAGGGAAAGGGCACGCATCGGGCGCTCGAGCGGGCGGCGGAGCTGTCGCACAGGCGCAGGTTCGTGCTCAAGGGCGACATCAGCAAGTTCTTCCCGTCGATCGATCACGAGATCCTGAAGGGCGAGGTTCGGCGGGTGATCGCCGACGAGCGGCTGCTGGCGGTGCTCGAGCGCGTGATCGACGGCAGCAACCCGCAGGAGCCGGTGCTGGCGTGGTTCGAGGGCGACGACCTCTTCGCGCCCGCCGCACGAAGGCGGGGGATTCCGATCGGCAACCTCACCTCGCAGTTCCTTGCCAATGTGTTCATGGACCGCTTCGACCACATCGTGATGGACCGCGAGGGCTACGGCGAGTACGTGCGCTACTGCGACGACTTCCTCGTGTTCGCCGACACGCGCTCGGAGCTGTGGGCGCTGCGCGGACGGATCGAGCGGCATCTCGCCGCCATGCGGCTGGTGCTGCATGAACGGAAGGGCGGGGTGCATCGGACCTCGTCGACGATTCCGTTTCTCGGTTTCACGCTGCGAAGCGGGGTCAAGCGGTTGCAGCGCGAGGGCGTGGTGCGGGGCCGGCGGCGGCTTCGGGGTTCGCTCGTTGAGTGCGAACAGGGCGTGATCGACGGCGAGACGCTGCGGGCGCGGGTCGCGTCGTGGCGCGGACATGCGCTGCACGCGTCGAACGGGTTGTTCGCGGATCGGGTGATTCTCGAGGAAGGTTGCGGCGAGGTGCTGGGGCTCGCGGTCTGATGCGGTACGCTGAGGCTGGCCTCGATCCGAATACGACGAATCGCGTGTTGCGCGGCGGCTCGTGGAACAACGACACGAACAACGTGCGCTCCTCCAACCGCAACAACAACACGCCGGACAACACGAACAACAACGTCGGTTTCCGTGTCGCGAGTACCCCGGATCGTTGGACATGCGAGGACCACGCCTCGAGCCGTCGCGGGTGACCGCGCGGGTATGGCGGAACAGGTCAGGGGTCCAGGGTCGGGGCCAGGGGTCGGGCCTGCGTTGCGCACCCCGACACCCGAAGACGCGCAAGCCATCGCCCACCGGGAATCCGGTCGGCGGTGGTGTTGGTCCGTTGCTTGCAGGACGCGGCACGGAACGCCTTCGCCTGCGAAACACCCCGGGGCGGATTCGAACCGCCGACCACGCGCTTAGAAGGCGCGTGCTCTATCCAACTGAGCTACCGGGGCAGGTTGTCGTCGGGGATGGTATCGGAGGGGTTCTGGCTTTCGGTTGAGAAGAGCGAGGGTTCGGCGGCGCCGGCGCCGGCGCCAGCGGCCGCGCGGGCCGGCGGCGCGTCGCCGTCGCCGTTGGCGGTGCGGGGCGCCGTGAGCCCGTAGCCCACGCCGCGGCTGGCGGCGACGGCGATGTTCCGCAGGAGGCGCAGGCGGCGGCTTTCGGGCGTCCCGAGGTGGCTGGGGGCGACGCGGGTGGTGCAGGGGAGCGGGTCGCCCGCGACGGGCTCCCAGCCCTTCTTGAGGGCCCGCGAGTCGACCTCGACGAGGCCCCAGCCCGCGGGCACCTCGCGCGGGCGCAGCAGGCCCGCGGGGGTCATGACCACGAGATGGTCGGCCGTGCGCCAGCGCGCGAGCTGGGCGAACTTGGTGTCGATGCCGAGCTTGCCGTCGATCGCCTCGAGTTGGGCGATCACATTCCGATACGCGGTGATCTTGCTCTGGCCGAGGTCCCAGGTGGCGAGCTCGTCGAAGAGGCTCGAGCCCTCGACCTTGAGGTGCGTCTCGCGGACCTTCACGCGGAGCTCCTCGATCACGCGGCGGCGCTCGAGCAGGTACGCCTTGCGCTTGGAAAGTTCGGCGGGGTCGGCGTCGTCGGAGGCGAAGTCGGCGCGCGACTGCTTGCACTCGACCGCGATCACGCGCGGCGCGCGCGGGCCGTCGTCGGCAGCGGCGGACTGCGGCGGGCCGAACGCGGC
>CAMBUI010000216.1 GCA_945870915.1 Candidatus Kuenenia stuttgartensis
CTCGACGAGTCGAGCAACCGCGTGTGCGTGGTTGCGTTCGGCGTCGCCGAGTCGGGCAATCCGGTGCGTGTCGTCGCGGGCGATCCGAAGCGCCCGGTCCCCGTCGTCGCCAGCATCGTCGAGAACCGCGGCTTCAGCGTGATCTTCGACCTTCCGCCCGAGCAGACTTCGCTCGGCCTCGAGGTCGGCGGTCAGTCGATGACGATCCTGATCTGATGCGGCTGTGTCCGACGCGCCTGACCTGGCGCGCCTGCCCTGACGCGCCTGCCCTGACGCGCCTGCCCTGACGCGCCTGACCTGATGCGCCTGACGTGGCGCGCCTGATCTGGTGTGGCTGACCCGCCGTGCGTGACCTGCCGTGCCTGCACTGTTCCGGCTCGTCCGACGCCCGGTCAGCCGCTCTTGCGGAGCCACTCTTCCTCGAGTTCCGACTGCTCCTTGTGGAGCTCTTCGCGTCGCGCGAGGAGCTTCTTGGTCTTGGCGGAGTCGGAGCCGACCTTCGGGTCGGCGAAGTCGGCATCGATGCGGGTGAGCTCGCGGCCGATGTCGGCGATGCGGGCCTCGATCTTCTCGAGCGGGAGGCTGGTGAAGCGACCCTTCACCTTCGGGGCTGCGGCCACCTTCGGCGCCGCGGAGGCGCCGGGCCTGGCGTCGTCCTTCCTCGGGCCATCCTTGGCAGCCGGGCGCTGCTGCGGAGTCGGCTTGGCCTGCGGCGCGGGCTTCTTCGCGCGTTCGGCTGCGGCGGAGCGCTCGGCCTTGACCTTCGCCTCCCACTCGCGGTAGGTGCCGTCGAACACGCGCGCGTTGCCGTCGCCGTCGAGGATCACGAGCTTCTCGCAGACATCGTCCAGCAGCGCACGGTCGTGCGAGATCAGGAGCAGCACGCCGCCGTGTCCGCCCTTGCCGCCGATGCGCGACTTGTCGATGTCGCCGAACTTGTCGAGCGCCTCTTCCAGCCGCTCGGCGCTCGGGATGTCGAGGTGGTTCGTCGGCTCGTCGAGGACGAGCAGGTTCTTGGCGCTTGCGATGAGCGACGCGAGCACCAGACGCCCGCGCTCGCCGCCCGACAGGTCGCCGAGCGCCTTGTCCTGCTCCTCGCCGGTGAAGAGGAACGCGCCCGCGAGGTTGCGTGCCTCCTGCTCGCTCGCGCGGGGCGAGCCCTCGAGCGAACGGATCGTGTTCTGCAGGAACTCCCACGCGAGCACCTGCTTGTCGAGGTGGTCGTGGGTCTGGCGGAACCAGCCGACCGAGAGGCGCGGCGAGCGCTTGATCTCGCCCGTGTCGGGCTCGAGGTCGCCGAGCAGCGTGCGCACCAGCGTTGTCTTGCCTGCGCCGTTCGGACCGATGATGCCGATGCGGTCGCCCGGGCGCGCGGAGAGCGTGAGGTTCTTGAAGCACACGCGGTCGCCGAACGACTTGGAGATGTTCTCCGCGACGAACGCGAAGTCGCCCATCTGCGGCGGATCGGGCAGGTCGAGGTTCATCACGCCCATCTCGGCGTGCTTCTCGACCAGCGAATCCTGCTTGAAGCGCTCGAGGCGGGTCTCGCGGCCGCGCGCCTGCTTGGCCCGCTGGCCGGCCTTGTAGCGGTCGATGAACGCCTGCTCCTGGCGGATCTTGTCCTGCTGCTTCTCGTGCTGGCGCTCGACGGTGAGCATGCGCTCGACGCGCAGCTCGCGGAACGCCGCGTAGTTGCCGGGATACTCGCGCAGCACGCCGCGGTCGATCTCGATGATGCGCGTGACCACGCGGTCGAGCAGCCAGCGGTCGTGCGAGATGAGCACGACGCTGCCCTTGAACTCGTCGGCGAGGAAGTCCTCGAGCCAGCGGCGACCCTCGATGTCGAGGTGGTTGGTGGGCTCGTCGAGCAGGAGCAGGTCGGGGTTCGAGAGCAGCAGCCGCGCGAGGCCGAGGCGTGCCTTCTGTCCGCCCGAGAGTCCCTTGATCGGGAGGTCGAAGTCGTCGTCGGTGAAGCCGAGGCCGTGCAGCGCGGCGTCGATCTTGTGGTCGATGGCGTAGCCGCCCGCGGCCTCGATGGCGCCCTCGAGCTGGACCTGGCGGTCCATGAGCTTGTCGAGCTCGTCGGGCTCGGCGGTGCCCATGCGCTCGTAGACGCCCTCGAGCTCGGCCTTGAGCTGCTCGATCGATGCGAACGCCTCTGCCGCCGCCCCGCGGAGGGTCTTTTCCTGCGGCAGCTTCGGATCCTGCTCGAGGTAGCCGATGCGCACGGTGCGCGCGATCTGGACCTCGCCGTCGTCGGGCTTGAGCACGCCGCAGATGAGCTTGAACAGCGTGCTCTTGCCGCAGCCGTTGCGGCCGACGAGTCCGACCCGCTCGCCTTCGTGGATCGAGCCGCTCACGCCGTCGAGGAGGAGGCGGGTGCCGTGGCCGAAGCGGAGGTTGGCGAGGGTGACGAGCGACATCGGGTTCCTGAGGGGGTCCTTCTTCGAAGGGGAGGAAGGGTAGCAGGATCGCCGTGCCGGATCCGCGCGATCGGCGCGGGCGCGTCGGGTGGTGCGTCGGGCGGCGGACGGCGCTAGCGGCTCGGGATCGGCTTGCCGCGCCACTCCCAGAGCCAGCCGACCAGCCGGCGGTCGCGCGGGGGGAGGATCGTCCGCGCGACCGCCGCGGCGAACGCCGGCGCCACCACGGCGAGTAGGGTCGTGTAGCCGAGGGTGACCAGGAGCGAAACCACCGAGAAGAACGGGAGGTTGTGCGCCTCTGCGGCCTGGACCCAGAAGCGCGCGCCCGCGGCGACCGCGCCGGAGAACTGCGCCTGCGTGAGGTTGATCGAGAGTGCGATGCCGCTGCCGACGGCAACCGGCACGCCGCACCAGAGCGCGCGGCGCACGGTGCCATGCCGCATCAGCGCGATGCCGAGGAACATGGCGAACGGCGTCGCGACCACCAGCCCGATCGACTGGATCAGCGCGAAGTAGAGGAGCGTGTCGTAGGAGCGGCGGCTGGCGGCGAGCGCGGCCTGCCCCTGGTCGGACTTCAGCCACTCCTCGTCGACGCGGCCGTAGCGGCCGGCCCCGAAGTTCCCGTTGGTGGCGTCGGCCGGATCGGCGGGGACGGACTGGGCGTGTAGCCGCTCGAGCGTGTCGGACGACGCGGTGCTCGCCACAGCGGCGGATGCGCCGGAGAACCCGCCGGAGGCGCCGGCGAGTGCGATCGACGCTGCGATCGCCAGTGCGGCGAGGGTCGAGGCCACGACCGACTTGATGCGCTGCAGCCACGGGGTCGCGGTCGGATACTCGAACAACGCGCTCGGCGTGCCGCACTCGCCGCAGCGGACATACAGGAGGCCGGTGCCTTCGTCGCGCTCGATCGTGCGGCCGACGAGCGGGTGGAGGCACTGCATGCACAGGCGATCGCCGGTGAGCGTCTCGCGGCGCGGGGCGGAGGCGGCGGTGGCTGGGGATTGGTGCTGCTCGTGGGTCATGACGGGGTGCTTTCGCGGAGGCGTGCCTGCGGGTTGCCGCGCTCGTGCGTCCTGTGCGCGGGGATCATGCCGCGCCGTGGCCCTTCCGCAGGAAGCGATGCAGGCGGCGCTGCCGTGCCGCGAGTCGGCGCACGATCCACGCGTGCAGCGGGATCGCGGCGGCGGAGAGGAGTGCGCTCGCCAACACCGTCGCGCCGCAGATGGCGACGATGCGCGGGGCGGCCCAGGGGTGCAGCGAGGCGAGTATGTCGTCGACCGCACGCCTGGGTTCGGTGAGCACGCCGACCAGGACGCCGGCGACGATCACCGGCAGCGCGCCGAGCAGCCAGGTGCAGGCGAGGCGCGCGAGGCGGCCGACATGCGGTCCGAAGGCGACGGTGGAGACCGCGCCCAGGGTGGCGCAGGCGGTCGCGAGCAGCGTGACGCCGGTCGCGAATGCCCAGCGCCGTCCGGCGGGAACCGTGCCGAAGTTCGAAAGCGTGTCGCGCTGCTCGACGAGCATCACGCCGAGCGCGATCGCAAGCAAGCCCGCCGCCTGGGCGCCGCCGAGCGCGATGCCGAGCCGCGTGTTGAGGGCACGAAGCCTCGCCCAGGTCCGGAACGGCGCGCGGGCGCGGCGGGGGCTCCAGCGCACGGCGAAGCCGCAGCGGGGGCAGCGCGCCACCCACATCCGCACCGCGGGGGCGTAGGTCCGCGAGGCCGCGTCGAGCGGCTTTCCGCAGGAACTGCAGCAGTGGGAGAGCATGGATGCCAAGCATACCCGCGCGTACACTGTCCGCCCCGTGCGCGACCCAAGCCTGTACCGACGAAAGCTCGCCTATCCGATCATCACGCTGTGTGCGGCCGGGGTGATCTACTTCTATTCGCAGGGGCAGATCGGGTCCACCGCGCCCGCCACGCAGGGCGACTACGAGTCGTTCGCGCGCGAGGTGATGGTCGAGGTCCGCGGCGGCCGGCCGATCCCGAAGGCGGTCGACCCGGCGATCGAGCAGGTGTTCGCGGCGATGGCGCCGGCGAGCGTGCGCGCGGGTGCGGGCGGCGACCTGCGCTTCGAGTGGGCCGGTCCGACCGACCCCGCCGCGGGACTGCCGCACATCCAGTCGGTCGTCGTCCGCGGCGCCGATGGCGAGGGCGTGTCGCTTGCGATCTCG
>CAMBUI010000217.1 GCA_945870915.1 Candidatus Kuenenia stuttgartensis
CCTCGTCGCGCTCCTGCATGAGGCGGATCATGGTGCGCATGAAGTTGCGGCCGTGGGCGCCGTAGAGCCATGCCGTGCGGACGACGAGCGACGACGCCGAGCGCAGCGCGGCGATCTCGCCGTCGCGCTTGGTGCGGCCGTAGACCGACTGCGGGTTGGTCGCGTCGCCCGCGAGGTACGGGCGCGGCGAGAGGCCGTCGAAGACATAGTCGGTCGAGACATGCACGAGCCGTGCGCCGAAGCCGTCGCAGGCCGAGCGCAGCAGGTCGACGGCGCGGTGGTTGACGCGCTCGGCCGCGTCGGGCTCCTGCTCGGCGAGATCGACCGCGGTGTAGGCGGCGGTGTTGAACACCACCTCGGGCCGGCAGGCGGCGAGCGCGTTGTCGATCTGCGCGGCGCTGGTGATGTCGAGGCGCGAGACATCGAGGGAGGTCACCTCGAAGTGCCCGGGCGCCCAGCGCTCGAGCTCGATGGCGAGCTGTCCCCCTGCCCCGGTGACGAGTGCGCGGCGCGTGCTCATGCGAATGCCTCCGCGCTGCGGAAGGCCGCGGCGCCGTTGCGGTCCTTGTCGGAAACCAGCACCGCGCCGGCTCCGCCGACGAGGTCGAGTGGCCACGCGATGCCGAGGTCGCCGTCGTTCCACGCGACGGTGCGCTCGTGCGCGGGCGCCCACAGGTCGGTGCACTTGTAGACGAAGTCGGTGTCGTCCTCGAGGGCGAGGAAGCCGTGGGCGAAGCCCGGCGGGATCCAGAGCGAGCGGCGGTTCTCGCCGCTCAGCACGCGTCCGACCCAGCGTCCGAAGGTCGGGCTCGAGCGCCGCATGTCGACGGCGACATCGAACACCGATCCGCGCGCGACGCGCACGAGCTTGCCCTGCGTCTGCTGGACCTGGTAGTGCAGTCCGCGCAGGATGCCGCGGCGCGAGCGGCTCCAGTTGTCCTGCACGAAGCGCGCGTCGATGCCGGCGGCCCGGAACGCGGCCTCGTTCCAGGTCTCGAGGAAGAAGCCGCGCGCGTCGCCGAACACCTTCGGCACGATCTCGCGGACATCGGGGATCTCGGTGGGGATGACTTCCATCGTCGCGCTCGGTCAGTCGCGGTGCTTGAGGATCTGGAGGAGGTACTGGCCGTACTGGCTCTTGCCGATCTCGTTGCCGAGCCGCTCGAGCTGGGCATCGTCGATCCAGCCGTTGCGCCAGCAGATCTCCTCGGGGCAGCAGATGCGCAGCCCCTGCCGCGCCTCGAGCGTCTGCACGAACTGGGCCGCCTGGAGCAGCGTGTCGAAGGTGCCGGTGTCGAGCCAGGCGCTGCCGCGGCCGAGCAGCTCGACATCGAGGTCGCCGCGCTCGAGGTAGGCCTGGTTCACCGAGGTGATCTCGAGTTCGCCGCGCCACGAGGGCTTGACGGCCTTGGCGATCTCGACCACGTCGCGGTCGTAGAAGTAGAGTCCGGTGACCGCGTAGTTCGACTTGGGCTGCTTGGGCTTCTCCTCGATCGAGCGCGCCCGCTGCTCGCGGTCGAACTCGACCACGCCGTAGGCCTCGGGATTCGCCACGTGGTACGCGAAGACGGTCGCGCCCTTCTCCTGCGCGCTCGCGATGCGGAGGCGCCGCTGGAAGTCGGTCGCGTAGAAGATGTTGTCGCCGAGGACGAGCGCGCTCGGACGGCCGCCGAGGAACTCCTCGCCGATGATGAACGCCTGCGCGAGGCCCTCGGGCTTCGGCTGCACGGCGAAGCGGATGTCGATCCCCCACGCCTTGCCGTCGCCGAGGAGCTGGTGGAACATCGGCGCGTCGTGCGGCGTGGTGATCACCAGCACCTCGCGGATGCCCGCGAGCAGCAGCGTGCTGAGCGGGTAGTAGATCATCGGCTTGTCGTAGACCGGGAGCAGCTGCTTGCTCGGGCCCTTGGTGATCGGGTGCAGGCGGGTACCGCTGCCGCCGGCGAGGATGATTCCACGGCGATCGTTCATCGCTCGTTCCTTTCGTTCGCGTGCGCCGAATCGTCGGCGAGCGCCTCGGAGATGGCCGCCTGCAGGCGCTGCATGCGCTCGGCCAGTGTACGGGTCGGTGCGAACGACGCCTGGATGCGGGCATCGGCGCGGGCGAGGGCCCGGCGGGCCTCCGCGGTGGACTTGCGGGCGAGCTCGACCTCGGCGACCTCGATGGCCGACAGCACGGGATCGGGATTCCCGTTGGCTGCGGCGAGCGCCTCGGCGAACCGCTGGTCCGCCGCGAGCGCGCGCACCAGCGTGTCGATCGCCTCGGGCGCGCCGGGAATCGCCGCGAGGGCGATGGTGGCGAGATGGACGGCCTCGGCCGCGCCGCCCGGCGAAGAGGTTCCTCCGGGCGAAGCCGTGCCTCCGGCGGAGAGCAGCGTGTCGGCCGCGTTGTTGAGCGCGACGATCGCCACCGGCGTGCGGCGGAGCGCGTCGATCAACGCGGCGTCGCCGGCGGCGCGCGAGGCGAGCGCCGGGAGCTCCGCGCGGGGATCGGACGCGAACCGGGCGAACACCGGCTCGAACTGCGCGCGGTACTGGGCGAGGGCACCCGCATGGTCGCCGCGGGCGGCGGTCAGGTCGGCGGCGAGGATGGCGCGGGGCACCAGGTCGGATTCGAACGAGGCGAGCGCCGTCTCGGCCTTGGCGCACGCCGCCGCATCGCCGGCGCGGCACATGCCGGTCCAGGCCGCGATGCAGGCGGCGGTGGCGACGGCGTCGCCGTCGGCGAGTCCTGCGACCGCATCGACGGCGACCATCGCGCGGTCGATGGGAAGAACCTGCGCCGCCTCGAGCCACGCCGAGACGATCTCGCCGCGGCGCGACTTCGGCACCAGCGCGAGGTCGGCGCGGATCTCGTCGAACCGGCCGCTCAGCACGGCGCAGGCGACCAGCGTGCGCAACGCGGCGCCGTCGGTCGAGCGGGTGATGATCTCGCGGGCGATCGGCCGCAGGAGCTCGAACCCGTGGCCCGGGTCGCGCTGGACGAGCTCGATGGTCGCGCGGGCGACATCGACCTCGAACGGCTCGGCGGAGGCCATCTTGCGCCAGGCGAGCGCCGAACTCGCGGCGTCGTCGATGCGCCCGGCCGCGATGGCGGTCTCGGTGGCGAGCTTGCCGATGGCCGCGTCGCTCGGCAGACGCGAGAGCGCGCGCTGCGCGATGCGGAACGCGTCGTCCTTGCGGTCGGCGAGGATGTGCAGCTGCGCGGCGACGCGCCACGCGAGCGGCGACGCCGAGAATTCGGCGGTGAGCGCAACCGCCCGTCCGAGCGCGGCCTCGGTGACCGCGATGCGTCCGTCGGGAGTGGTCACGCCGTCGAGGAGCGCGATCGCCGCGGCGAGATCGGGCCTGCGCACGCTGGCGGCGGCGAGGCTGCGCTCGAGCAGCGCGCGTCCCGAGGGATCGCCCACGAGCAGCGCGGCCGCGACCGCGGTGGCGTCGGTGTTGTCCGGGTCGGCGATGAGCGAGCGCGTGAGGGCCTCGCGGGCCTTCGCCTGGTCGCCGGTGCGCAGCAGCGCGCGGGCGAGGAGCAGCTCGTGGTTCGCGGAGGCCTCGGTCCGGACGAGCTCCTGCGCGAGTCCGAGCGCGATGGCGGTGTCGCCGTAGGCGAGCTCGACGTTGGCGCGCACCTCGTCGAAGCGGGCGCCGCCGAGGCGGGGCTCGGCGCGGTCGAGCGAGAGTCGCGCGTCGGCGAGCCGCCCGTCGCGGGCGTAGAGGAGCGCGATCTCGCGCTCGATGAGCAGTTCGCGGCCGTAGTCCGCCGACGCGTCGGCGCCCGTCGAGGCGGACGCGCCTTCGGCCCGCTCGCCCCCGGCCTGGAACGAGGCACGCACGTCGGAGAGGATCCGCTCGGCCGACGCGACATCGCCCAGCCGCTGGCGGATGCGGGCGAGCGCCACGGCGTCGACCACCTCCTTGCTGCGTCCGACGAGCTGCTCGCGGATCTGCGCGGCTTCGGCGAGGTGTCCCTGGCGGACCTTGAAGTCGGCGACGCTCCGGCGCGACTGGAGGTCGTCGCCCACGATCCCGATGTACGCCTCGAGCGCGTCCTCGGCTCCCTCGAAGTCGCCGACCTGCTGCAGGGCGTTCACCAGCTGGGGGTAGATCGAGGCGGAGCCGGGCTCGGCCTCGACCGCCCGCGCGAGCAGCTTCGAGGAGCGCTCGTACTGCGGCGGGGTCTGCCGCTCGAAGAGCGCGGCGAGCGTGGTCAGGACGCTGGCCGAATCGGGCGAGCGCAGCGCCGCCGCGTCGAGCGCGGCGATCGACGCCGCGATGCGCGAGCGGTCGGTGGCGTGGAAGGCCATGTTGGCCGCGGCCTCGGCGACGAGCACGCGCAGCGAGTCGGCGCCGAGCGCCTCCTTCATCTGCCCGAGCGCGGTCTGGAGCAGCGCGTCGTCGGCGCCCGCCCACGGCTCGGGGCGCGAGAGCACGAAGATCGCGGTCTCGAGCCCGGGGTCCGACTTCAGCTCGGAGGCAAGCCATGCAGCGATGCCCTCGGGCTGCGCGATCGGCCGGCGCAGGCGCTCGAGGCGCCGCTTCTCGGCGGGATTCGCACCCGCGAGCGCGCGGTCGATGGCGCGCAGCGCGGCATCG
>CAMBUI010000218.1 GCA_945870915.1 Candidatus Kuenenia stuttgartensis
CATCGGCTGTTCCGTCATCGGGTGGCGGATGCCGAGCGTGGTCGCGTGCAGCGCCTGCCGCGCGAGCAGCATGGTGTCGTCGTCGCCGCCGAGCATGCGCTCGGTGGTGTGCTTGCCGCCGTACATGTCGTCGCCGACGATCGGCAGCCCGAGGTACGAGAGGTGCACGCGGATCTGGTGGGTGCGGCCCGTCTTGAGCTCGAGCTCGACGAGCGCGTACTTCGCGCCGCCGGGGGCGACGTAGCGTTCGCGCACGCGCGCGATGGTGAGCGACGGCTTGCCCGTCTCGTCGAAGCGCACCGCGTACTTCTCCTTGACCGACGGGTGCTTGCCCAGCGGGAGGTCGATGGTCTCGACATCCTTCTCGGGGCCGCCGTGGACGAGCGCGAGGTAGCGCTTGTCGGTGCGCCGCATCTCGAACTGCTTGCCGAGGCGCCAGTGCGCGGTGTCGTTCTTGGCGCTCACGATGGCGCCCGAGGTGTGCTTGTCGAGGCGGTGGACGATGCCGGGGCGCGCGAACTCCTCGCCCACCTTCGAGAGCTCGCCGCCCGAGACATGCTTGAAGCGCCACGCGAGCGCGTTCACGAGCGTGCCCGACTTGTGGCTGCGCGCGGGATGCACGATCAGCCCCGCGGGCTTGTTGACCACGATGATCGCGTCGTCCTCGAAGAGCACATCGAGGGGGATGTCCTCGGGCTGGATCGAGCCCGACGGCGGCGGCGGGAGCGCGGCGACGATGCGGTCGCCCTTGCGGAGCTTGGTCGAGCTCTTGGGCACGCGGCCGTTGACGGTGATCGCCTCCTCCTCGATCAGCCGCTGGATCTGCGTGCGCGAGAGGAAGGGCACCCGGTCGACCATGTAGCGGTCGAGGCGCTTGTCGAGGTCCTTGAGCAGCTCGAACTCGACGGTGACGGGCGACTCGTCGTCCTTGGCCGAGTTCTCCTCGTAGAGGGCGAAGAGCGCGTCGCGGTCGACGGCACCGCCTGCGCCGAGGAGTGCCTCGGTGCGGCCGATGCGGTCTTCGGGGTGTTCGGGACGGGGTGTCTCTGGCCGGGGCGTCTCGGACATCGGGGCCGATCAGCCGCCGGTCGACGGCGCGGCAGCGGGATCGGCGGGCTTCTGCTCGCCCTGCTTCTGCTGCTCGTTGATCAGGCTGTTGAAGAGGTCGTCGGCGGCACCGGTGCCGGCGCCGGGCGCGGTGGCGGGCGTCGCCGGGGCGGGTGCGGGCAGGTCGGCGTTGCGGGGCAGGGTGACCGGCGTGGCGAGGGCGACGAGGCCCTCGATGCGCGCCTTGGCGAGCTTGGCGATGGGCGCCCAGTTCTCGCCGGCGGTCGTCTCGGCCTCGGCGAGGAGCTTGCGGGAGGCGTCGATGTCGCCGCGGCTTTCGGCGATCGCGGCGCGGCCGAAGAGCGACTGGAGCACGACGAGCGCGGCGTTCGAGCGCGAACCGCCCGCGGCCTTGGTCGCGAGATCGGCGGCGGAGCGGTAGTCCTCGTCGGCGGCGTCCTGGGCGATCTTGCGGCCGGCGTCGTCGAGCACGACGGCGGGGGTGGTTCCCACGGCGGGGCTCACGATGCCGCTCTGGATCTGGCGGAGACGAAGGTCGCCCGCGCTGAGGAGCGCCATCATGGCGACCTGCGGCACATCGGAGTGGTCCTTCGCGACCTGCTCGAGCGCCTCGGGCAGGGTGGCGCTCATCATGTCCGACCACGCGGTGGCGGTCTTCTCGACGGTCTGGCGCTGCCAGTAGTTGAAGCCAAGGAACGCGCAGGCGGCGATGAGGACCACCAGCAGGTAGTTCATGCCGTTGTTCTTGAGCCAGTACACGAAGTCGTCGTTGATCCGACTCTCGGTGAGATCCTGGGTCTGAACCTGGTTGAGGCGCTTCTTGTCGTTGGCGGGCGAGTCCATAGGTGGGAGAATCTATCGACTCCGCGGGATGCGCGCCCGAGACATTTCTCGCAGAGCGACGCAAGTCCGCCCCAGATCGGGAGGTGGGCGGGGCGGCCCACGCGGCGGATGCGTCGGCGCAGGCACGCTGCCGGTGCGGGGGCGACGGATGAGGGGAGCGGGTGTGGGGCGGCTCGGCGTGGGCAGGCGGGCGCGCCTTGCGGCCGGGCGCAGGACGCTCCGAGAACCTAGCGGAGCGGCGGCTTCGGGCCCTGGTGCAGCGGGGCCCGTGCGGGATCGAGGGTTTCGAGCAGGACCGCCTGCGGCGTGCCGTCGGCCCCGGGCGCGCCGTCGGACTCGGGCGCGCGGGTGCCGCGTGGCGGCAGGACGCCGAGTTCGCGCAGGGCGCGTTCGGCCTGCGAGAGGCAGGCGGCGAGGAACGCGGCGGGGAACGCGCCTTGGGACACCCCATGGAACACACCATGGAACACGGGTTCGGGCGACGGGCGCTGGGGCGCCGCGGCCGCCACGAGCAGCCGACGGATGCGCGCGAGCGGGAGGTAGCCGTCGTCGTCCTCGCCGTCCAGGTCGAGGCGCGCGTCGGGACGGGCGAGCGGCAGCCCGTGCGCGCGGCGTGCCCGTGCGATGGCGCGGAGCGGGCGCGCGGCGCGCAGGAGATCGGGCTGCGTCCAGAAGTGGCGCTCGAAGTCGATGGCGTCCTCGATCCAGTGGCCCCGCCGCACCGAGGCGAGGTCGGTGAGGATCATCGGGGCGCTCGGGACTGCGCTGCGCGTGCGCGCGTGACGAGGATGGAGCTCGCCGTGGATCCACTCCGGCGCCGCACGATGCCGCCAGGTCTCGGCGAGCGCGGGAAGCTCGCGCATCACCAGCGCGTGAAGCGCGCGCCAGCGTCGCGCAGGGGCGGACGTCGATGTGCGGTGCCAGGCGTCGACCGCGGCGATGGCGGCCTCGAGGCGGGGCGGCCAGTCGTCGAGTGTGCATTCGTCCTGCTGCCGCGCGGCGTGGTCTCGCTGCCGCGTGGCGTCTCCCTGCTGCCGCGTGGCGTGGTCTCGCTGCCGCGCGGCGTGGGCAAACCGCGCCGCCGCCGCCGCGAGTCGCTCGGTGTCGCGCGGGTCGGGCGTGTGCAGGGGCGTTTCGTGGGGGAGGCGTTCGAGGGCGATCCAGCGGATGTCGCGTTCGCCAACGGGATCGCCGAGGCGGTCGCCGCTCGCGATGAGGCGGGCGACCGAGTCGCCGCGCTCGCCGAGCTGTCGGAACCAGTGGAGTTCGGTCGCGGTCACCGGGAGCTTGACGACGAGTTCGCGCGTCGCGAGGCGCACGCGCGCGGGCGTGCCGGTGCCGCGCTGCGCGGGGCCACGGAAGAACGCGAGGTCGTCCACGCGCTCGCTGGTGGCGCGTTCAAGGGCGGCGATCAACGCCGATCGCAGCGGCGGGGGCGGGGTCGGGCCTTCGTCCATCGAGCGGGGCCGCCGTCGACCAGGGGGCGCACCGCGGTCGCCCGCGGTTGTCCGGCGGACACTAGGGCACGGGAGGATCGGGGCAAGTGGGCGTATTCCCGATCAGGCCAGTTCCCGATCAGGCCAGTTCCCGATCAGGCCAAGCCGCGGTTGATGCGGCCGATCAGTTCGGCGACATCGGCCCAGCCGTCGCGGTCGTGGTGTCCGACGCGCGCCTTCGCGACGGCGGCGATGCGGGGATCCGCGTTCTCCATCGCGATTCCGAGCCCGGCGTGGCGCACCATCTCGAGATCGTTGAGCCCGTCGCCGATCGCCGCGGTCTCGGCGGGATCGATGCCGTAGGAGGCGCAGAGCGACTCGATCGCGGTCCACTTGTTCACGCCGCGGCCGAAGACCTCGAGAAGGTGCGTCTCGCTGCCGATCGCCTGCTCGGCGGTGAGCGCCGACCAGTGCTGCGCGGCCACGACCTCGCCGTAGGCGCGCTCGACGGCCTCGGCCACGGGGCCGAGCACGTGCCCGAGCGCGATGGTGCCGACGCGCACGGTGTGCTCGTCGGCGTGGTGGTCGTCGATGGTCGGCACGCGCCGGTACTGGACGGGCAGGTGGTCGAACCACCAGGAGGTGGCGCGGTCGAAGGGCTGGTCGCCGACCATCACGTAGTCGACGCCAGCCTCGGTGTGGTCCTGCAGCAGGTGCGCGAGGTGGCCGTGCTCGGCGAGGATCCGCGCGACGCCGCGCACGACCTCGGGCGGGAGGCAGCGGCGGATGACCACCGAGCCGTCGCGGGCGTCGTGGATGAGCGAGCCGCCGGCGGTGATCGCGTGGCCCTCGTGGTTGATGTGGTCGAGCACGTGGTCGCACTCGGGCAGCGAGCGGCCGGTCGCGGGCACGACCTCGACGCCCGAGTCCTGCAGTCGGCGGATCGCCTCGAGGTTGCGGGGGCTCACCGCGCCCCTGCGGTCGAGGAGCGTTCCGTCGAGGTCGGTGACGAGGAGCTTGATGCGCACGCGCGGGAGCATACGGCTTATCCTGCGCGGGTGATCACGCCGACCGCGCCATCCGCTCCTCCGACGCCGCTGCACGCGGCCGATGGGCCGGTCATGGTCGATGCGTGCGACGCGGTGCTCAAGGGCGTGCTCGAGTCGCAGGTGCCGGTCGGCGCGGTCGCGGCGCCGCAGTCGCCGCGCTTCGCCGGATTCGC
>CAMBUI010000219.1 GCA_945870915.1 Candidatus Kuenenia stuttgartensis
TGTCCCTCGTGCGCTCCGCCGCCGACACCTTCATGGCATGGCCGCTCGCAGCGGACGTGTGCGCTCGCGTGGAAAACGAACCGCTCACCCACGGCCTCGAGGCGTGGCTCCAGCAACCGCAGGTGCAAGTCGACTCGGAGTGGCATCTGATCGGCGGCGTCCCCTGCGTGCGCGCGACCCGTCCCGCGCTCGCAAGCCACGAGCAGACCATCCACTACTACCTTGACCCGAGCGCGAACTGGCTTCCGCGCCGGTACGAGGCGTTCTCGGGTGACACGCTCATCCTCGAGCGAGAGGTGCTGGAGTTCGGCTGGTTCGGTTCCGGCCTGTGCCTTCCGGTCCGCGCGATCGAGCGGGCGCCGGCCATGGGCAGGTCGGTCGAGATGAATCTGGTTGCCGAGGCCGACGGAACCCTGGCCGCGGGCCCGCTTCCCGAAGCCGTCGACCTGATGACGCCGCCGCCGGCGGTCGAGGTCAGCGCGGGCGGTTGACGCGCGGCTCGTCGCCGAACTTCGACCGGATCCGGTCGCGCAGGTCGTCGAGCCGCGCGAGCTTCTCGCGCTTGCCATCGTCGAACAGCGGCAGCTGGCCCGCGCTCTCGCCGACCTTGCTGGCCGCGAAGCCGCACAGGCGGACCGCGCGCCACTCCCGCGCCGCGAAGCTCGCGAGCAGCGCCCGCGCGGCGTCGCGCAGCTCGTGCGTGTGGTCGGTCGGCGAGGCGAGCGTCTTGGCGTGCGTGTGGGTGGCGAAGTCGCTGAAGCGGATCTTGATCGCCACCGTCTGCGCGTAGAGGCCCTTCGCGCGCAGCCGCCGTCCCACCTCGTCGGCCTGGGCGAGGAGCCGCGCCTCGATCGCCGGGACGCTCACGATGTCCTCGGGGAAGGTCTCCTCCTCGCCGACCGACTTCGCGGCGCGGTCGACCTCGACATCGCGTCCGTCGAGCCCGAGGCTGAGGCGGTGCCAGGAGCGGCCCGCGTCGCCGAAATCAAGCGCGAGCTGCCGCTCGCCGGCCTGCTGCAGGTCGCCGAAGGTGGTGTAGCCGCGCGAACGGAGCTGCGCCGCGGCCACGGGCCCGACCCCCCACATCCGCTCGATGGCGAGCGGGGCGAGGGCCGCGGCGAGACCCTCGGCCTCGAACTCGACGAGCGCATCGGGCTTGCGGAGGTCGCTCGCGATCTTGGCGCAGAACTTGTTGGGCGCGATGCCGACCGAGCATGTGAGCCGCAGCTCGTCGCGCACCGCCGCCCGGATCTCCTCGCCGATCCGCCGGCCCGAGCCGAAGATCGCGAGCGACGCGGTCACATCGATGAACGCCTCGTCGAGCGCGAGCGGCTCGATCTCGGGCGAATAGCGGCCGAAGATCGCGCGGATCGACCGCGACACCTCGGTGTAGGCCTCGAACCGCGGCGGCACCACCGCAGCCTGCGGACAGAGCCGGATCGCCTGCGCCATCGGCATCGCGCTGCGGCAGCCGAACCGCCGCGCCTCGTAGCTCGCCGCGCACACGACGCCGCGCCCCTCGCGGCCGCCCACGAGCACAGGCCGTCCGCGCAGCGCCGGGTCGTCGCGCTGCTCGACCGACGCGTAGAACGCGTCCATGTCGACATGCAGCACCACGCGGCCGCGCGCGGGCGCGTCACCGGTCCCGTCGGGCGCGCGGTGGTCCGCCTCATCCACCGGTCACCTCGCGGTCCCGGCCTCGGTGTCCCATGCGAACAGCGACTGCGGATCGGGCTTGACCTTGATCTTGCCGATCTCGTGGAGCTGGTTCACGATCTCCTCCCAGCGGGCGTAGCGCATGCCGCCGAGGCCGACGCGCTTGGTCTCGTCGTTCTGGATGAGCTTGTCCTGCACCGCGCAGACGCGGTCCATCGTGTCGGCGGGCATCGCCGGGTTGAGGCGCGCCATGGTCTCGTTGAAGGGCCGCGGCGCGTCGAGGTACGCCCGCCAGCCCGCGGCGCTCGCCTTGACGAACCGCGCGCAGAGGTCGCGGTTCTTCTCGAGGAAGCCCCGGGTGGTCACGACCACCGTGTTGTAGGGATCGAAGCCGGACTCGTTCATCATGAAGACGCGCGTCTTGACTCCCTGCAGCTCGAGCGCGGTCGGCTCGCTGGGAACGAAGCACTGCGACGCGAGCGCCGGCTGGGCGGCGAACTGCGCGAGGTTCGAGGTGTAGGGCACGATCTTCAGCCGCCCGCCGGGGAACTTCGTGCTCAGCCACTGGAAGTCGGCGAGACCGTCCTGGATCGCGAGGGTCGCGTCGGACTGCCACAGCTCCATCAGCGTGTTGAACGGCGACGCCGCGTGGACCATCACGCCCATCGGGTTCGACTGGTACACCGCATAGAGCGCGACAAGGTCGCCGCCCTGCTCGTTGAGCTCGACGAGCTGCGTGGCCGCGATGGTCGCGAACTCGACCTTGCCGCTGGCGGCGAGCTGCGGCGCGGGGACATCGGGGCCGCCCTGCACCAGCTCGACCTCGAGGCCCTCGATCTGGTAGAGCGCCTTCTGCTGCGCGGCGTAGAAGCCGCCGAACTCGGGCTCGGCGACCCAGTTGAGCTGGAGGCGCACCTTCTCGAACTTGGGCGCCGCGGCGCCGCCCTGCGCGAGGTCGGAGGTCATCGGCGAACCCCGTCCCGCGTCGCCGCCGTCGCAGGCGGAGAGCAGCGCGGCGGCCGCGGATGCGGCGAACAGGGCGAGGGCGCGGTGGATCGTGGTCATGGTGGTCGGAGTGTAAGGTACGCATCGGCCCCCGCACGGGGCCGGATCCATGCCGCACGAGCCCGCACACGCACCAATCCCCGCCGGGTCACGGCCGATGGTCTCGCTGGAGATCGCGGGGGTCTCGCGCACCTTCGGCGAGGGCGGCGCGGCCGTGCCCGCCGTGGCGGGGGTCGACCTCTCGATCGCGGCGGGGTCGTTCACCGCGCTCGCCGGTCCGTCGGGCTGCGGCAAGACCACGCTGCTGCGCCTGATGGGCGGCCTCGACCGTCCGACGCGCGGGACGATCGCGCGCAGGCGCGGGTCCGCGGCCGGCGCTGCAGGCGCCGATGCGGGTGGCGACGCAGGCGGCGGCACCATCAGCTTCTGCTTCCAGGAGCCGCGCCTGCTGGCGTGGCGCACGCTCGCCGAGAATGTCGCGCTGCCGCTCGAGCTGGCCGGCGTCGGGCGCGACGAGCGGCTCGGACGCGCCGCGGAGGCGCTCGCGCTGGTGCGGCTCGCCGACGCGCACGCGCGGTTCCCCCACCAGCTCTCGGGCGGCATGCGCATGCGCGCCTCGCTCGCGCGCGCGCTGGTGTCGCGGCCGCAGCTCCTGCTCCTCGACGAACCGTTCGGCGCGCTCGACGAGGTCACCCGCCACGAGCTCGACGCCGAGCTGCGCGCGCTGTGGGAGCGCGAGCGCTTCACCGCGGTGCTCGTCACCCACTCGCTGCCCGAGGCGGTGTACCTCGCCGAGCGCGTGGTGGTGTTCTCGCCGCGGCCCGCCCGCGTGGTCGCCGACCTCGCGACGCCCGCGACCGTGCGCGACGCGGCCGCCTGGACCAGCGACGCGCTCGGCGCCTGCGTGCGCGCGGCGAGCATGGCGCTCCTCGCGGCGATCGAGGAGGCCCGTCGATGACGCGCGCACCCGGCGGCACACCGAACCGGCGCTCCGTCGCCTCCGCCGCGGCCTCCGCGTCCGCCGTCGCGAAGGCCGTCGCGCGCGCCAGCATCGGGCCGCTCGCCACCGTCGCGATCGCCATCGCGGCATGGGCGGCGTTCAAGGCGGCGTTCGGCGTGAAGGACTTCGTGCTGCCGTCGCCCTACGGCGTCGTGCGCGCGTTCGCCGACGATCCCGCGCCGTTCCTCGTGGGCGCGCGCGAGACACTCGTGAGCGCGCTGCTCGGATTCGCCATCGCCGCGGCCGGCGGCGTCGCACTCGGCAGCCTGCTGTCGCTGTCGCGCACGGTCGAGCGCAGCGTGTACCCGCTCACGCTCCTCTTCCAGATGGTGCCGCTGATCGCGATCGCGCCGCTGCTGGTGATCTGGTGCGGCAACGGCCGTCCGGCGATCGTCGCGGCGACGGTGATCGTGTCGGTCTTCCCCGTGATCGCGAGCACGCTCGCGGGACTGCGCGCGCGCGACCCGGGCCTCGACGAACTGTTCGCGGTGCTCGGCGCGGGCCGGCTCGCCACCTGGTGGAAGCTCGCCCTGCCGTCGGCGGTGCCGTCGATCGTGACCGGCCTGCGCATCAGCGCCGGCCTCGCCACCATCGGCACGATCTCCGGCGAGTTCATCGCCGCGGTGTCGGGCGAGCGGGCGCCGCTCGGCGTGATGATCACCACCGCGATGCGCAACTTCGCCACCGACCGCGTGTTCGTGGCGGTCCTGCTCGCGGCCTGCGTGGGCTTCGCGCTGTTCGGGGCGGTGAGCCTCGCGTCGCG
>CAMBUI010000220.1 GCA_945870915.1 Candidatus Kuenenia stuttgartensis
ACACCCGCAGCTGCCGCGAGTCGTGCGCCGAACCCGGGCACCTGCATCGCGAGACCGCGCTGTACGCGAACCTTCCGATGGCGTCCGACGGGCGTCCGGTCGCGCGGGTGCTCGTGCGCGAGTGGCGCGCGGGGCAGCCCGGCCGCCCGCTCGCCGAGATGCGCCGCAGCGCGCATGCGCCCGAGATCACGGCCTTCGGCGTCGCGCGCGCGGTGGCGGGGCCGGTCGAGGCCTCGACCGACCGCGGCACCCCGCCCGCGCTGACCGGACCGCTGCGCGCCACCTGGTCGGCGCGCGACGGCGATGGCGACAGGCTCACCGCCGACCTCCTCTACTCGCCCGACGGCGGGCAGGCGTGGTTCCCGGTGGCGGTGGGCATCGAGATGCAGGCTGCAGGCGCCGCGGGCGCTGCGTCCGACCACTCGTGTGCGTTCGACGCGGCCGACCTTCCCGCGAGCCGAGGTGCCAGCGGCCGATTCGCGCTCCGCGTGAGCGACGGCCTGGGCAACGTGCGCGGCGAGACCAACGCGTCGTTCATGGGCGTCAACCAGCCGCCCGATGTGCACCTGCTGGCGCCGAACAACCTGCAGTCGTTCCCGCAGGGCGCGACGGTGATCCTGCACGGCTCCGCGTGGGACATCGACGAGCAGCTGCTGCCCGAGCAGTCGGTCACCTGGACGAGCTCGCTCGACGGCCCGGTCGGCAGCGGGCGCCTGCTCGCGCGGCGCAACCTCTCGGTGGGAACGCATGTCCTGACCGTCCGCGGCACCGATTCGGGCGGGCTTTCGAGCGAGCGCTCGGTGACCGTGACCGTGACACCGCGCGAGTTCAACAACGGCAACCTCAACGGGCAGGGCACCGTCGCGGCGCAGGACCTGATCTTCCTGCTGTCGGAGTGGGGCGGCACCGGGATCGGCGACATGGACCTCGACGGCGTCGTCGGCGCGTCGGACATCGCCAACCTCCTCCAGCGCTGGGGCACCTGACGCGCGGCGGCCGATAGGGGACCCATGGCGAATGGGCAACGCGTGCGCTCGGATGTGATCGTGGTCGGACTCGGCGCGATGGGCTCGTGCGCGCTCGCGTCGCTCGCGCGCCGCGGCGTGCGTGCGCTCGGCATCGACCGATACGACCCGCCGCACGATCTCGGCTCGTCGCACTCGGGCAGCCGCGTGATCCGCCTGTCCTATTTCGAGCACACCGACTATGTGCCGCTCCTGCGGCGGGCGTACGAGGGGTTCGACCGGCTCGCGCACGACGCGGGGGAGCGGCTCCGGTACGAGACCGGCCTGGTGGCCGGCGGCGCCCCGGGCAACGCCGTCGCGGCGGGCATGATGCGGAGCGCGCGCGACCACGGACTCGAGGTCGAGGCGATCGACGGCCGCGAGCTGCGCCGGCGACATCCGCAGTTCACCGTTCCCGACGACTGGGAACTCGTCGCCGAGCGCCGGGGCGGGTTCGTCCGTCCCGAGGCGACGATCCGCAGCGCGCTGGGCGTGGCCGAGCGGGCTGGTGCCCGCGTGATCCGCAACGCCCCGGTCGCGCGCTGGGGGGCCGATGGCTCGGGCGCATGGGTCGAGGTCGCCGATGGCCTGGGTCCGCGGGACGGCGCGGTCACGCGGTACGAGACCGACGCCCTGGTCCTCGCCGGCGGCGCCTGGATGCCCGAGCTGCTCGGCGGCGTCGGGCCCCGCCTGCAGCCCACCCGCGAGACGATCGTGTGGCTCGACGACGCCGGCGACCCCTCCTGGCAGCACGGCTCGATGCCGGTCTGGCTCTTCGACCGCGGCGACCAGCCCGCGGTGTACGGGGTGCCGGCGTTTCCCGGAATGGGCCGGCCGCAGGGACTCAAGGTCGGGCTGCACGGGCGCGGACCGGCTGTCCGGCCGGCGCAGATCCGCGACGAGGTCGACGACGCGATCGTGCGCGAGACCATCGCCGTGACCGCCGAGCGGGTGGTTGGTGCCGCGACGCGCGCGGTCGCGGGTACCGCGCACTGCCTCTACACCATGTCGCCCGACAGCGACTTCGTGGTCGGGGCGCATCCCGAGCATCCCAACGTGGCGATCGCCGCCGGCTTCAGCGGGCATGGGTTCAAGTTCGCGCCCGTGATCGGCGAGGCGCTCGCGGACCTGGCGGTCGACGGCCGAACGGCGCTCCCGATCGGGTTCCTCTCGCCGACGCGGTTCGGTCGCGGGTGAGCCATCCGTTATCGCGCACCCCTATCGCGCACCCGAATCGCGCCACGGTTCGCGGCATGACGCGCGGCATGACCCGCGGCATGGTGCGGGCGAACAGCGACCGGTCGGCGGCGTCCGAACGGGACGCGCGCGGGCAAAGAAAAAGGGCCACTGCGAGATCGGCTTCGCAGTAGCCCCATGGGGGAAAAGATCAGAGTTTGGGCGCCCCGAAAGGCGCGAGAGAAAACTACACGCGGTCTTTGAACTTGTAAAGCGGCTTGGGAAAGTAACGCCCTAAATTGGGCCGCTTTCTTTTCGATAGCGTGGGATTTTATCTCGTTCGCCCACACAGGGCGACCAATGGGGGACGGGTGGTAGGTCCCGATACGGCGTGCCCGATGCGTGTGCGTGCGTTCATGCATGTATGCATGCATGAACGCATGCATGAACGCCCGTGTGCGATGCATGCGAACGACACGCCCGCCGACATCCAGCCGCCACTGCGCGGGTGCGATTACTTCGGCGTTCCGCCAGCGCTGCCCGTCGTCGTCGCGTCCTTGGTCGTCGCGTCCGTGGTCGTCGCGTCCTTGGTCGTCGCCCCGCCGGCAGGCACCTGCGTGGCGTCCTGCGGAGCGGTGTCCGCGGCGCCCGCGGCCCAGAGGATTCCGCCCTCGAGGTGCTTTCGGAAGAGGTCCTCGGTGTAGCTCTCGCTCGTGTGGCCGCCGCCGGTGTACCACGACCTGCCGCCCTCGAACTCGTGGTACCACGCGATCGGGTGGTCGCCGCCCATGGTGGCGCCCTGGATGGTGCTGTCGTCGAGGTTCGCGAGGACCTTCACGCGGCCGCGGGGATTGCGGTTGTAGACATACCACTCGTCGGTGCGGCGCCATTCGGCGGGCAGCATGCGGGTGGAGCGGTGGGTGCGGTCCTCGACGCGGACGAGCGCCGGCTGGATGTTCGGGTGGGTCTTGAAGTACGCGCCGACGAGCTCGCCGTACCACGGCCAGGTGTGCTCGGTGTCCGCGGCTGCATGGACGCCTGCATATCCGCCGCCGGTCGCGATGTAGCCCTGGAAGTCCTTCTGCTGCTCGTCGTTGAGGATGTCTCCCGTGGTCGAGAGGAAGATCACGGCGCGGTAGCGCGCGAGGTTGTCGGCGGTGAAGACGGCCGAGTCCTCGGTGGCGTCGACGTCGTAGCGGTCGCCGAGCAGCTCCTTGATCGCCTTGATGCCGTCCGGAATCGACTGGTGGCGGAACGACGCGGTCTTGCTGAAGACGAGCAGTCGGCCGCGGGCGGGCGCGGCGGCGGGCGTCCCGCTGCCGGCCGTCGTCGTGGTGGTCGGCGCGCTGGGCGCAACCTGTCGTGCCCCAAGCCCGAGGGTGGCTACGACGAGTGCCGCTCCGAGCAGGGCGACGCGGCCGACGAGAGGAGAAGCGGGGGCGTTGCCGTGCTGCATGATCGGTGGAGGTTCGCGGGTCGCCGAGGAGGTGTCAAGCCCGAAGTGGAAAGGGCATCGTGGAGCCAGCGCGCGTCGCCGCGGGCACCGGGGCGCGCTGCGCGTGGCGCCGCCGCTGCGGTGCGACCCGAGCGCCCGCATTGCCGCGTGGGCGCCAGAGCCCTACCCTCCGCGCCATGCCGTGTACGGAGCTCGAGGCCCTCGTCGCCGACCCACGCCTTGCGGCGGCTGGGTTGCGCGAGGTCGCCGAGCGCGGTGCGAAGGCGATGGCGGCGGCCGTCGCGTGCGATGGATGCGAGGTGTGGATCTGGCGGTCGTCGGCCGAGGGCGATCGCACGCTCGAGCGCGTGGCGAGCTTCGGGCCGCAGCTGGCGCGGAGTCCGCTGGAGTCGGTCGCCTCCGACCTGGCGCTCGTCGGCGCGCCGTTCGCCGTGCGCACCGACGACGGACACGCGGTCTCCTGCACCGCGCTCGGCGTGCATGGTGCCGCGGTGCTGGTGCGGCGCGACTCCGCGGCGGTGCCCGAGACGGCGCACCTCGGTCCGCTGGCGGCGCGCTTCGGCGAACTGCTGGCCGCGCAACTGCCCCGCGCCGAGCTCGAGGCGAGCAGCCGCTGGTTGCTCACCCGCAGCGAGCTCGAGCGTCGCGCCGCCACCGCGCTCGCGGGCGTGCGCACGGTCGATGAACTCGGCGGGCTGATCGAAGCGCTGGCCGAGGAGCTGTTCCCGATCGAGTACTCGGGCATCTACTTCGTCGACCCGGGCAGCGGCCGGCTCA
>CAMBUI010000221.1 GCA_945870915.1 Candidatus Kuenenia stuttgartensis
GAGGATCCCGCGCACCGCGCCAAGCGGCTGGATCGTCGCCGCATCCGACGACGAGCGCGCCGGCTCGGGATGGCACTCGAGGAAGATCGCGTCGACGCCGACCGCCACCGCCGCGCGCGCGAGCTGCGCGCACCGGTCCGGGCGTCCGCCGGTCGAGGTCTTGTCGCCGCCGGGCAGCTGCATCGAGTGGGTCGCGTCGTAGCAGGTCGGCGCGCCGAACTCGCGCCCGAGCTCGATCATGTCGCCCACGCCGATGAAGTCGGTGACCAGGCGGTTGTAGCCGAAGAAGGTGCCGCGCTCGGTCAGCATGCTGCGCGTCGCCCCGCCCTCGCGGAGCTTCTCCAGCGCGTTGCGCATCTCGGCGGGCGACATGAACTGGCCCTTCTTCACATTGACGGCCTTGCCGGTGGCCGCCGCCGCCGCGAGCAGGTCGGTCTGGCGGCACAGGAAGGCGGGGATCTGCAGCAGGTCGACCACCTTGCCGACCGCCTCCGCGTGGTGCGGCTCGTGGATGTCGGTGGTCGCGGGCACCCCGAGGCGCTCGCGCATGGCGGCGATCATGTCGAGTCCGCGGCGCAGGCCGGGGCCGCGGGGGCTGCGGATGCTCGAGCGGTTGGCCTTGTCGAAGCTCGCCTTGAAGACATACGGCAGTCGGAGGTCGGCGCAGATCGCCGCGACCGTCTCGCCGATCAGGCGGTTGGTCGCGTCGTCCTCGAGCACGCACGGTCCCGCGATCACAAGCAGGGGGCGCGAGGGGCCGGGCGCGGCGTCGAACCAGGCGTGCAGCGCCGCGGCCTGGGCGGAGGACGCGGTGGGATTCGACGGGGCGGGGGACTGGTCTGGAGTCATGGGCCGCGCAGTGTACGGGGACGGCCGCCGCGCCCACAGGTCGTTCCGACGCGCCGAAATGGCCCGGCCGGCGATGCGCGCGGCCCGGCGGACGATGCCGGGCCGACGCCGGGGCCGTCCGACGCCGTTGCACGCGCGATTCTCGACAACTTCCGCATGTTCCAAAAAGTCGGACCTCCCGCCTGCCGAAGTCGCGGGTTGGAGGGGACGCCCGGACGCGCCCCCGGAAGTCAGCCGTACGCCACGGCAGCATGCCGCCGGCGCCTTCGCGAGTACCGCCATGGAACCGCTTCCGCTCGAGCCCGATGCCTTCGTCGCCCATGTCGTCGAACTGCTGCGCAAGCAGCACCCGACGAGCAACGCCCTGGTCACGGGACCGCTCCACCTCGTCCTCGACGGCCGCCACCTCGGCCTCGAGAACCTCTACCGCATGGTGCTCCGCGACCCGCGCAACGCGCAGGAGATCGTGGAGAACTACCTCGAGCGTCTCTTCGAAGGCGACCAGATCTCCGGTGCGCCGCTGCCGTTCTCGGTGGCCCGCGCGCGGATCATGCCGCGGATCCAGCCCGAGTCGATCTTCGAGCAGCTCGACCGCGAGTCGGTCGCGCATGTCCCGTTCGTGAACGGCACCGTGGTGGTGTTCGTGATCGACCTTCCGCAGCTCACCGTCTCGATCACCACCGAGCAGATGCTGCGCTGGGGGCTGCAGCCCGACGACCTCGACGCGATCTCGCGGGAGAACCTCGCGCGCTATGCGCCGAAGCTCGAGGTGCGCATGATCGACTCCCACGACGGCGGCCGCGCCGCGATCGTCGCCCAGCAGGACGGCTACGACGCCGCGCGCCTGCTGCTCTCGACGCTGCACGGACGGCTGTGCAAGGAACTCAAGGGCGACTTCTACGTCGCCACGCCGGCGCGCGACACCTTCATCGCCATGAGCGTCGGGCCGAACGACTTCGTCGGACGGCTCAAGCAGCGCATCGACGAGGACTACCGCCGCCTCCCGTATCCGATCACGAGCGAACTGTTCTACGTGACGCGCGACGGCGTCGCGGGCACCGCCGCGGCGGCGTGAGCGGAGGGGTCATCGCGGCGCGGGTGCGGTCATCGCGGCGCGGGTGCAGTCATCGCGGCGCGGGTGCAGTCATCGCGGCGCGGGTGCAGTCATCTCGGCGCGGGCGCGGACTCGGCCAGCAGCAGCTTGATCGCGTCCTCGAGCGAGGCGCTTGCCACATCGGCGCCGCGCACGCGTCCGTTGCGGTCGATCAGGTAGTAGTCGGGAAAGCTGTCGACGGCGTACGCGGCGTTGACCTCGCCCTTCGAGTCGATGCACACCGGGTACTCGATGCCCTTGCTGCGCACGAGTTCGAGCATCTTCTCGCCACCGTCGGGCCGGCAGACGCCGATCACGACCAGGCCCTGGTCGGCGTACTTGCGCGCGAGTTCGTTGGCCTTGGGAATGCTGGCGATGCACGGGCCGCACCAGGTCGCCCAGAAGTCGAGCACCACGACCTTGCCGCGCAGCTCGCGCAGCGTCGAGGCGTCGCCCATGGTCGCCTTCGTGTTGGTCCACTGGGTGACGAACGCGAGCTCGGGCGCCTCGGGGCACTGGTCGAACTTCGCAACCTGTCCGCGGCGCCGTCCGTCGCCCTCGAGCATGGCGCGGGGCAGCGGCTCGACGCGCGACTTCGCCGACGCATCGCCGTCCTTCGTGGCGGGCTCGGCAGGCTTCGCGGTCTCGACGGGCTTCGCGAGGCCCGGAGCCTTCTTGCCCGCCGGTGCCGCGGGCGCGCCCTCCTCGGCAGGTGGCTTCTCGGCGAGCAGCTTCTCGGCGACCGCGCGGACATGCTGCGGCTGGAGTCCGATCGCGCGGAGCGTGCCCTTGCGGTCGATCACCGCGTAGGTCGGCCAGAAGCCGACATTCCACGCCTTCGCGCTGTTTCCCGCGTTGTCGATCGCCATCGGGTACCGGACGCCCGCGGCTCCGGCGACCTTCTCCATGGTCTCGCTGCCGCGCGCCGCATCGTGCACGCCGATCACGACGAGACCCTTGTCGGCGAGCTCCTTGACCATCGCGACGTTCTCGGGAAGGGCCTTGCGGCAGGGGCCGCACCAGGTCGCCCAGAAGTCGACCACGACGACCTTGCCCCTGAGCGTCTCGAGGATGTCGCCCTTCTTGAGCGGGCCGATATCGTCGTCCTTGCCGACCCATCCGCGCACGTCGAGCTTCGGCGGCGCCTTGCCGGTCATCGCGCGGTGCTTCGCGCCCGCGTCGCCGATGCGCCAGAACCACTCCTCCGGGAACTCCTCGGGGAATTCCTCCGCAGCGCGCGCCCGAGTGGCCGGGTTCGACGGCTGCGCCGCCGACAGCGGGGCGGACGCAGGTTGGAGGAGGACCGACGGAAGCAGGAGGATCGCGGAGAGCGAGGCGAGCATGCGGGCAGCGTACAGGCGCGCCGCGCGCACGCGAGGGGAAAGGCGCGGAATCACCGCGTTTCAAGCGGGTCCTGCCGCGGTGGGCTTCGTTAGCATACGCACCTCCGCGCGGCGCTCCCGCGCCTCACCCCAGCTGCTCCGAGGTAGTCACCATGGCGAAGGACACGCGTTCGAAGGTCAACCCCGCGCAGGCAACCGGCCCGCTCGGCGTCGCGCTCATCGGCACCAAGTTCATGGGCCGCGCGCACTCGACCGCATGGGGCAAGTGCGCCCAGTTCTTCGACCTGAAGCGCCCGCCGGCGATGCGCCTCGTCGCGGGACGCAATCCCGCGGAGACATCCGCCTTCGCCGCCAAGTGGGGCTGGCAGGAGTCGACCACCAACTGGAAGGACCTCCTCGCGAATCCCGAGGTCGAGCTCGTCGACGTGTCGACGCCGAACCACCTGCACGCCGAGATGTCGATCGCCTGCCTCGAGGCGGGCAAGCACGTCGCCTGCGAGAAGCCGCTCGCCGGCACGCTCGTCGACGCCAAGAAGATGGTGCTCGCCGCGCGCGCCGCCGCCAAGAAGGGCGTGCGCACCTTCGTCTGGTACAACTATCGCCGCTGCCCCGCGGTGGCGCTCGCGCATCGCCTGGTCAAGGAGGGCCGCCTCGGCCGCATCTTCCATGTGCGCGCCTCGTACCTGCAGGACTGGGGTGGTCCCGACACGCCGCTCCTCTGGCGCTTCCAGGGCGATCTCGCGGGCTCGGGCGCGCACGGCGACCTCAACGCGCACATCATCGACATGGCCCGCTTCATCACCGGTGACGAGGTGACCGAGGTCGTGGGCGCGATCGAGGAGACCTTCGTCAAGGAGCGCGCGATCGTCGCCAACGCCGGTGGCGAGATCTCGGGAAAGGGCGCGAGGTCCTCTTCCTCGTCGTCCGGCAAGAAGTCGGGCAAGTCGACCGTCGACGACGCGGTGCTCTTCCTCGCGCGCTTCAAGCAGGGCGCGGTCGCCACGTTCGAGGCCACGCGCCTTGCCACCGGCAACCAGAACCGCAACAACATCGAGATCAACGGCGAGAAGGGCTCGCTCAAGTTCGACTTCGAGCGCATGAACGAGC
>CAMBUI010000222.1 GCA_945870915.1 Candidatus Kuenenia stuttgartensis
AGTGCGCGACCAGGAGGACATGCATCAGGCGCGTCCTCCGGGCGGGGGTGCGATGCGCTCCCAGGTGCGGGTCGATTCGCTCCAGCGGCGCAGCGGGCGTGCGGGAATCCCCGCGGCCATCGTGAGCGGCGGGATGTCGGAGCACACCACCGAGTTGGCGCCGACGACGCTGCCGTTGCCGACGCGGACGCCCTTGAGCACCGCGACGCGCTCTCCGAGGAACGCGCCGTCCTCGATCACGGTGGGCGCCGCGACGACGCCTTCGCGCGCGCGGTGCGGATCGAAGGGATCGCCGAAGTCGTGGTCGTGGTCGAGGATGGTCACGCCCGACGCGAGCATGCAGTTGCGCCCGATCAGGACGCGCAGCGCGGCGCCCGCGTGGAAGTCGTTGCCGATGTGTGTGCCGGAGCAGATGGTGATCTGCGCCTGTCCGCGCTCGGTTGCGTGGGTCTCGAGCCGCGCGCGGCGGCCGATGTTCACGCCGTCGGCGATGTTGAGGCCGGTGAGGCCGTAGAGCTGCGCGTCCGGTCCGATGTGCACGCCGCGACCGATGTGTGCACCGCGGGCGCGGAGCCAGAGTGCGCCGAGCTCGGATCGCAGCCGTCGCCACGCCCGGAGGATGAAGGGACCGCGCCGGTAGCGGGTCATGAGCCGCACCTCGCCCGGCTTGAGCGGGCTGGGTGCGGAGGCGTCGGTGTTCGGCTTCCCGGCGGCTGTCTGTGCGTCGGCTGGCTTCATGGGGTGCTCGCAGGACGGGACGCCTCTTCATCGGCGTTTTTGGTCGCGGACTGGGTCCGTGCGCGAAGGTTCGCGCACGCCCGGGCGGAACACATCGAACGCGGACCTGCCCGCGCAACGCGCGCGGGCTGCGCAGCCCGAACGAGGTTCGCCGCCGCGCGCGTGCGGGAGGGATCCTCGCGCGGCTTGCGCGCGTTCAGCCTCACGGCCGCCGCGTGCGCGACCGATGAGTGCGGGCGGTCGCGTGCCGGCCGCGGCGGGGACGCGCGTTCCCGTGCGTCGCCCGTTCAGAGCCGTCCCGTCGGATTCGGACCCCGTCGTCCGCAACCGGCCCTCAGCCCCGGATCCACCGCATGGACTTCGCCGCGAGCAGCTTCGAGTACGTGAACCAGAACACGGTGCATCCCGTGGGCCTGGCGGCGCTGGCGATCGCGTGCGCGCTGATCGCGTTCGGACCCGCGCGGATGATCCCGCTCGTGCTGCTCGGCCTCGCGGTCTACATCCCGAGCGCGCAGCGGCTGGTGCTCGCCGGCGCGGACTTCGCGTTCCTCCGGCTCGGCATCATGGTCGCGCTGGTGCGCCTGGGCACGACCGGCCGCCTGTTCACCTTCCGGTTCGGCTGGATCGACGGACTCGTCGCCGGCGGCACGCTGGCGAAGGCCGCGCTGATGCCGGTCACCACGGGGCAGATGGGAATCCTGGTGCAGCAGGTCGGCAGCGCGTTCGACACGCTCGGCATGTACCTCGTGGCGCGGGCGACCCTGCGGTCGATCGAGGACATCAGCCGGCTTGCGGTGCACTCGCTGGTCCTGTGCCTGCCGGTGGCGGTCATCTTCGGCATCGAGAAGGCCACCGGGCGGAACATGCTGTCGGTGCTCGGCGGAATCCCGCTGATGACCGATGTGCGCGAGGGCAAGCTGCGCTGCCAGGGGGCGTTCGCGCACGCGATCCTCGCGGGCTGCTTCTTCGTCGCGCTGCTGCCGCACTGGCTGGCGGCGTGGCGGCTGGACGCCCGCTCGGTCGTGCGGCCGGGCGCGCGCGGATACGCGCGGTGGGTCGCGCCGGCTGGATTCGTGCTCACGGCGGTGATCGTGGTGTGCTGCGCGTCGAGCACGCCGGCGGCGGCGCTGCTCTTCGTGCTCGCGGCCTTTGCCGTGTATCCGATGTGGATGCACCTCCGCCTCGTGTGGATGGGCGCCCTGGCGCTCGGCACCGTGCTGCACTTCGTGATGAACCACGGCATCTGGCACCTCATCGCCCGCATCGACCTGGTGGGCGGCAGCACGGGATACCACCGGTTCCACCTGATCGACAAGGCGATCGCGCACTTCGGCGAGTGGTGGCTGGTCGGCACGATCTCGACGCGGCACTGGGGCTGGGGCCTGCAGGACGTGACGAACCAGTACATCCTCGAGGGCGTCCGCGGCGGCGTCTGGGCGATGCTCGCGCTGGTGGTCGCGATCGTGCTCGCGCTGCGCGCATGCGGATTCTGGCTCAGGCGGCTGCCCGCGGGATCGCCGCAGCACCTCGCGGTGTACGGCATCGGCGCGTCGATCTTCGCGCAGATGGCGATCTTCCTGGCCGTGAGCTACTTCGGGCAGACCATCATGATCTGGTACCTGACGATCGCGATGGGCGCGTTCCTCGCCGAGAGCCGGGTGGCGGAGGAGGCGCGGATGCGCGCCCGCGCCGCCGAACTCGCCGAGCGGCGGGCGCTCGCCGGTGCGCCGCGGCGCGCGGGGGCGACGGGTGTGGTCGGCACGCTGGTCAGGATCGGGCGGTAGCGCGGCGGAGGCTCGGTCGAAGTCGCGGTTCCGTCTGTGCGGGCGGGGCTGAGAACCGTCGCGGTGCGCCCGATGCAATCCGTGTCGGCGGGGTGAAGAAGAGGGTCGCCTGGGTCGGTTCCGGGCGTGAATTCCGCATCAGAGCGCGGTGTTCCGCCCAACTCGGCTTCTCGGGCGGCCGATGAAACGGCGGCAGGGAGCCCTCGTCGGGGGCCTTCCGCACGAAGCGAGGAGAACGAACGAGATGAGTCCCACATCTCTCCATCGATCATTGTCCGAGGCGGGCGCCACGGCACCGTCGGCGATCGCATCGCCGGTGGCCGCACCGCAGGCTGCGTCGCAGGCGGCGTCTTGCGCCGCGACCCTCGCGATCCTGCTTGCGGGCCAGAGCCAGACGACGCGCCACGCGCAGCTGTCGACGAGCCTCGGCCTTCCCACCGCGGCGCTCCCGATCAACGGCGAGCGCAACCTGGTCGAGTGCTGGATCCGCCGCATGGTCGACGCCGGCTTCCGGGGCACGATGGTGCTCGCGCTCGCGAGCGAGGCCGAGCGCGCCTTCTACGCCAACATCGTCCTGCCTGCGCAGTTCGACGACGGACTGGTCCGGCTCGAGGTCCGCGTCGACACCGCGGGCCACCGCGGCGCGGGCGGCACCGTGGGCGATGTCTGGGCCGATGTCCGCCGCGAGGCCTGCGCCCGCGACGCGACGGTGGCGCTCGAGTCGGTCCATGCGGGCGGCGTGATCGTGATCGAGGCGTCGACGCCTCCGAACTTCGAGCTCGCGAGGTTCCTCGCGGCGATCGATCCCACCCATGGCGCGCTGATCGGCGCGGCGCTCGACCTCACCCCCGCGGGATTGGTCTGGGTGTCGCGCGAGGCGGTGGCGCTGGTGCCCGCGATCGGGTTCTTCGATCTCAAGGAGCAGCTCGTGCCGGCGATCGTCGCGTCGGGCCGCTCGGTGCATGCGTGCGTCGGCTCGGAGGAGTCGTGCCGCATCGTCGACCGCGAGACCTATCTCCACGCCGTGGCGCTCATGCGCGCGGCGGGTGCCGAGCAGTTCGCCGCCGATGCGGTGATCGAGCCGGGCGCGCGGGTGCGGGGCGACAGCATCGTTTGCCGCGGCGCGGTCGTCGAGCGCGGGGCGCTGGTGGTCGATGCGGCCGTGCTGCCCGGTGCGCGCGTGTGCGCCGACGCCGTGGTGGCGCGCAGCATCGTTCCGCCCGGAAGCCATGTGCCGCGCGGGTACCTCGTCGTCGACGAGGTGTTCGGCGCGCTGGGATCGGCTGCGAAGTCGGGTACCGAGGGAGGTGCCTCGTGAGCGGCGCCGCACACGACACCGTGCCGGCGGGCCAGCCCGCCGCGCTGCGCGCGATCGCGCCAGCCGCGCGCAACGCGCGTGCCTGGAACTCGCGAAGCTGGCGCTCGGGCGACCTCTGGATCATCGGCGCGCTGGTGGTCGCGGCGGTGGCCGCGTTCTGGCCCGCCTGGCTCGACATCTACCTGCAGGCCGCCAAGCGCACCGACAACGGATACATCTTCCTCGTCCCCTTCGTGGCGGGCTACCTGGTGTGGCTGCGCCGCACCCGCATGCGGTTCGTCCCGAGGCGGCCGAGCCTGACGGCGCTGCCCGTGGTGGCGGCGGCGGTGCTGCTGGCGTGGTGGGGCGAGCAGACCGACACGCGCGCCGCGGTGCACCTCGGCGCGATCGTGGCCCTCGCGGCCTGCGCGGTCGCGATGGCCGGGCTCGAGGTGGTCCGACAGTTCTTCCCCGCGTTCCTCGCGCTGCTGTTCCTGATCCCCGTGCCGGCCGAGGTCCGCAAGTGGCTCGCGGCACCGCTGCAGGCCCTCGCGGT
>CAMBUI010000223.1 GCA_945870915.1 Candidatus Kuenenia stuttgartensis
GCATCGCGCGGCGGCGCGCTCGCCCGTGCGTCGGAGCTGTTCGCGCTGCTCGGTGCCGACGACGAGGCGCGCGCGCTGCTCGAGGCCGCGCTCGCGGCCAGTCCCGACGACGCCGACATCATGAACCGCGTGGCCTACGCCGACATCGAGGCCGGCGCGATCATCGAGCGCACCGCCGTGCTCGCGGCGCGCGCGGGCCGAGCGCGTCCCGACGACCCGGCCGTGCTCGACACGATCGGCTGGCTGCGCTACCAGCAGGGCCGTTTCCGCGACGACGGCGACGGCGCCGGTGCGATCTCGATCCTCCGGCAGGCGCTGCGCGTGCGGCCGAACTCCCCGTCGATCACGACGCTCGACCATCTCGGCGACGCGCTGTGGCGCGCGGGCGACCAGGAGGGCGCGGTGCGCAGCTGGCAGCAGGTCGGCGTGGTCGCGCGCCGCCGCTATCCGCCCGAGCTGTTCGGCGAGCGGATGTCGGCGTTCCAGCGGCGCACCTACGGATTCGAGCTCGTGCCCGTCGTCCGGTTCCTGCGCCGCGAGTACGCGGCGGTGGTCGAGCGCACGCAGCGCAAGCTCGAGCAGGTCGCCGAGGGCAAGCCGCCCGATGTGGCCGCGTGCGGCGCGTCGCGCTGAGCCCTCGCCGGTCGCCCCGCCCCGCGTCGCGCGCGGTATTCTCCCCGCAGGAGCACGCACGCGGCATGGCTGGACACAGCGCCTGGAAGAACATCAAGCACCGCAAGGCCGCCGTCGACAAGAAGCGCGGCAAGGTGTGGAGCAAGATCTCGCGCCAGCTCATCGTGGCGGCGCAGAAGGGCGGCGGCGACCCCGCGTTCAACCCGTCGCTCCGCTTCGCGGTGGACGCGGCCCGCGCCGCCAACATGCCCCGCGACACCATCGAGAAGGCGATCAAGAAGGGCACCGGCGAGGGCAGCGAGGAGCGCTACGAGCACGCGCGATACGAGGGCTACGCGCCCGGCGGCGTCGCGCTGATCATCGAGTGCCTGATCGCCAACGCCAACAAGGCCGCCGCCGACCTCCGCGTGATCCTCGACAAGAACGGCGGCAAGATCGGCGTTCCCGGCTCGGTCGCGTTCGGCTTCTCGCAGAAGGGACAGGTGATCGTCGAGGGCGCCACCGAGGAGCGGCTGATGAACTGCTGCCTCGACGCCGGCGCCGAGGACATCCAGGGCGAGGGCGATGTGTTCCAGGTGCTGTGCCCGCCGAGCGACCTCATGGCGGTTCGGACGGCCATCGAATCCGCCGGCATGGCGGTGGACAGCGCCGAGATCGTCTGGGTCCCCATGCAGACCGTCGAGGTCGATGAGGCGACGCTCGCGCTGGTCGAGAAACTGGTGGACCTCATCGAGGACCAGGACGACGTGCAGAAGGTCTACACCAACCTGGCGTGATGCAGGAGGGGGGTGGCCCCGGGATGTGGCCCCGGGATGTGGCCCACGGATGTGGCCCCGCGCCGCGGCGCCCACCGATCACTCGGGAAGCGTCTCGGGGGCGTCGGTCGCGGCCGGCTCGCTCGTGGAGGTGGTGTCCACAGGCTTCACCGCCGGCTCGCCCGCCGGCTTCGCGGCCTCGCCCGCGGTCGCGTCGATGGTTCGGGGCAGGTCGAGCATGCCGCGCATCTGCAGGAAGTAGCGGTCGGCCTCGGTCCACACGTGCGCCGCGACGGCGAACTGCCGCGCGGTGAAGCGGACATCGGGCGCGCCCATCTCCGGGTCGTGCCCGAGCGCGATCTGGAACTTCCACTCGCGCTCCTCGGGCCGCGCGGGGGAGTGCGGCGTCACGAGGGTGCGCTTGAGCACGCGGTAGACCTCGATGCGCCGCGTCGACTCGTCGGCGAACACCTGGTTGTCCATGACCTTCCAGTCGTCGTAGGACGGCGACTTGGCGGACGCGACCATCGCGGTCCAGAGCTGGTCGTCGCCGTATCCCTCGAAGACCTGGGTGCGGGTGGTGCAGCCGACACCGGCGGCGACGAAGGTCGCGCCGAGGAGCAGGGTGGGGATGAGGTTCGACGACATGCGCATGGTGGGGCTCCGGGGAGGAGGTCGGCCAAGTCCGACCCGTCGGGGTTGGAGGTGACGGGCTATCGGCAAAGTGGGGGCGGTCGGCACAGAAGCGACGGTGCGTCGCACGGGTGCAGCACGCCTTCGCCTCCCGTACCCTGCGCGCCATGCACGAGCCGACCCCAGCCGAGGACCGTCCGAACCCTGCGACGCGTTCCGCCGATGCGCCGCCCGCAAGGGACCGCCGACTCATCGCGAGCGGCATCCTCGGGCTGCTCTGGGTGACGGCGCCACCGCTGGCCGGCACCTACCTGCTGGTCAAGATCGGTGCGATCGGCGATCTCCTCCGCCAGGATCCGTCCATCGGCTTCTGGGCGTACGTCGCGGTGTTCGCCGTGAGCGCGGGGCTCGGCATCCTGCCGACCTACGCGCAGGCCATCCTCGGCGGGTGGGTCTTCGGCATGTGGGCCGGCCTCGGCGGCGCCCTGCTCGGCTTCATCGGAGGCGCCGCGATCGGCATGCTGTTCTCGAGCATGGTCGCGGGCCCGAGCATCGAGCGCTGGATCGACGGCAATCCACGCGCGCGCATCGTCCGACGCGCGCTCATCGGCGGCACGTCGGCGCGCACCTTCGGGATCATCGCGCTGGTGCGCCTGCCGCCCAACTCGCCGTTCGCGATCACCAACCTCGCGCTGGGCACCACCGGCGTCCCGTTCTGGCTCGCGCTCGCCGCGACGGCCGTGGGCATGCTGCCGCGCACCGCGATCGCGTGCTTCTTCGCGAGCCACGCGGCCGGCACGGGGGCCGAGGACATCCAGGCGCTCATCGAGGACAAGGGCTGGATGACCGTCATCGTCGGGCTGGTCGCGATGGCGGTCTGCGTCGGCATCATCGGCAGCGTCGCGAAGCGCGCGCTCAACCGGATGACGGTCGAGGGAGGCACGCCGTGAGCCAGGAGCCCCGACAGAGCCGGCTGGGGCTCGCGCTCTTCGTGCTCTACACCGTCCTCTACGCCGCGTTCGTCGCGGTGGCCGCGTTCGGCACCTTCCGCGGCGGCGTCGCGGCGGGAGGACTCGCCTCCCCGGCCTTCGGCGGGCTGAGCTGGGCGGTGGTCGCCGGCTTCTCGCTCATCCTCGGGGCGATCGTCCTCGCGGTGCTGTACGCGATGTTCGCACGGCCGGCGGAGGATGCGGTCGAGGAGCCCGCCGCCAGCGGCGACGACGACAGCGACGGAGCGCGCCGCGGCGACGCCCGCCGCGGTCCCGCCGCGGAACGGAGCAACGCATGATCTACGAGACCAGCGCACTGGCCATCCTGGTGTTCGCGGGCTTCGTCGCCGCGGTGCTCGGGCTCAGCTTCTGGCTCGGCTCGCGCGCGAAGAGCGCGGGCGGGTACTTCGCCGCGCACGGGCAGGTCGGCTGGTTCGTGAACGGCATCGCGTTCGCGGGCGACTACCTCTCGGCGGCGAGCTTCCTGGGGATCTGCGGCATGATCGCGTTCTTCGGGTACGACGGGTTCCTCTACTCGATCGGATACCTCGCGGGCTGGATCGTCGCGCTGTTCGTGATCGCCGAGCCGATCAAGCGGCTCGGCCGCTACACGCTCGCCGACGCGCTCAACGCGCGCTTCCAGTCGCGGGGTGTGAAGCTGGTCGCGGCGGTGGCGACGCTCGTCATCTCGCTGTTCTACCTGGTGCCGCAGATGGTCGGAGCCGGCGCGCTGGTCAAGCCGCTGCTCGGGCTGCCGCATTGGGCGGGCGTGGTGATGGTCGGCGTCGCGGTCACGGTCATCGTCGCCACCGCGGGCATGGTGAGCACGACCTGGGTCCAGTTCATCAAGGGCACGCTGCTCGTGGTGATCTGCGCATTCGTGGTCGGGCTCATCCTCGAGCGCGGATTCACCGTGCCGTCGACGCCGATCCGCGCCGACGAGGTGCAGACCTACCGGCGCGATTCGTCGGGTGGCGCGGTGGTGAACGGGGCGCCGCTCGCCCCCGACAACCAGCTCGACACGCGGCTCCGCGCCGAGCACGGCACGGGCTTCGGCAGCATCGCGGCGCTGCCCGGCGGTGCGACGAGCACCGGCCCGCTCGGCCCGCTCGGCTACATCGAGACGTTCTCGCAGTCGACCGTGACCACCTGGCGCAAGGGCACCGACGCCGCGGGCGCGACGACCTTCACGCCCGTCGAGCGCAAGGGCGCCGACCTGCTGCTGCCCGGCGCGAACCCGACCTTCAAGGGCGTCCGCGACGACCGCGTCGCATCGAAGCTCGACTTCATCTCGCTCATGCTGGCGCTGTTCCTCGGGACGGCGAGCCTGCCCCACATCCTC
>CAMBUI010000224.1 GCA_945870915.1 Candidatus Kuenenia stuttgartensis
GCAGGGAACTCGCGCGTCTGGAGCACGGTCGGCCGCTCTCCGCGGCGAACCAGCAGCACCCGCCAAGAGTCAGGCTGACGCTCGGCGACCGCAAGCAGCGTGTCGTCGATGGTGGTGGTGGGCTGTGCTTTCTTCACTGTTCTCTGTACTCCAGGATCCGCGCAGGTAGCGTGGAACGATCGATGACGGCCGTGATTTCAACTTCGAGTCCAGTTGTGGCCGAGCGACCTCGACTGGTGACGGTGAAGACGTAGCTCTGCGTATCGGCGTACGGGGCGATGGCTGCGAGGGACTGCGGGGTTATTCGGCTCGATCCGAGGAGATCTGAAATCGCCAGCAGGCCCGACGACGAGGCGTTGCGGAGCGACAGGATCGCGTCGGCACTAATCGGATCATCGGGCAGCAGCGCACGAAGAACGGCGGGGGGTGCCGTGTTCAGGTTGACCTTGCCCAGGATCGGCTGGGTGCCCGTCTCGAGCGTGCCTTCCTGGAAGATCCGCCGGAGCTGCTGCTGGTCGAGCGACTGGATGCGGGTGTTGCCGCCCTGCGCCGCGGGGGCTCCCGAGGAGCTCCGCCCGCTCTGCCGGCCCGATGCGCCCTTGCTTTCCGACTGGTTATCGGTGCCGCGTCCCGCCGCGCGTCCGTTCGACGCTCCGCCGGCGGTCTGACCGCCGCGCGTGTTGCCGCGCTGGTTGCCGCCACCGGCGCTCAGCGTCGCGAGGTCCTGCGTCAGCAGCATCTCGAGCTTCGCGCTTTGTCCCTTGGCGAATCCAGTGAGGGCGGTCGCCTGCTCCGCGGTCACGCCGAAGCGCTCCTGCATCTCCTCCGGAGTCGCCTCGCGGAGGTTGAGGCGTGCCTCGCCGGCGGCGCCGATCAGGCTGCCCGAGCTGCGTGCCGTCAGGGCGCCCGACCAACCCGCGTCGAGAAAGCCGTCCGCGTCGTCGGGCGGCTCGCTGGCGCCGCCATCGTTCTCGTTCGGATCGAGCCGGCCGTTGAGGTTCTGGTCTTCGCCGCGCACGTACTTCGGGAACGCGCCCGCGACCAGCTCCAGCTCCGCGATCGAGCGGAACGGGCCGTTGCGCGGCTCGTAGCCCAGGTCGCGGTTCACGTAGAAGTCGTACTCCGCGCCCATCATGCCGGCGTTGTCGTCGGTGTCGCGCCAGTCGACTATCGCGTCGGCGACGTCCATCGTCATGCTGTCGAGCTCGAGCAGCGTGGCGCGGTCGATGTTGTTGATGTTGAGCTTGGCGTGCTCGTCCTGCGGGCCCTTGATCTCGACGCCGTCCTCGACGTGCCGGATCTGCCAGTCGCCCGACTCGAGTTGCCCGTCGGCGACCAGCTCGAGGTCCTTGTACAGCTGCCGCGAGGTCGAGGTGTCGGGCTCCTCGGTGTGGTACTCGAGCACCGCGAGCGTCTCCTCGATGCCCGCGCGCGCGGCCCATCGGGCCTCGACCTTGGCGATCGACTCGCGCCCCATGGCAGCCTGCCGGAACGCGAGAACCTGTGCCGCGCCCACGATCACCGCCGCGATCGCGACCGACCAGATCACGATCACGATGACCGAGCCGCGACGGGGATGCATGCGCCTCTCGACCATCGTGTCAGCGCCCCCTCGAGCTCGTGGAGAATCCACCGCGGATCCCGCCGACGCTGCCGCCGACGCTGGCCTGTCCGCGGCCGCGGCTCGGGCGATTGCTGGTCGGCGGGCGATTGCCTCCGCCGAATCCACCACCGCCCTCGATGCCGTCACCGCCGCCGGCGCCGCCACCTCCGCCTGGCCGACGACCACCACCGCCACCACCGCCGCCGCCCGGTCCGCGTCCGCCACCGGGGCCACGGCCACCGCCGGCGCCCGCGCCGCCTTCGATCTCGACGCCCGGCGGCAGTCCGCCTCCGGCGCCCGGCTGTCCGGTTCCTTCGCCTGCGGCAGGGTCCTCGCCGGTCGGATTCTCACCCGCGGCCTCCTCCTCGCCCTCTTCGGGCGGCGGCGGGGGCGGCACGATGCGATCGATCGGCACCTGCGTGCGGAGCGTCACCAGCGAACGGGTCGGATCCGTCGACGGGTTGTCCGGCGACTCGCCGGTCGCGGTCACGGTCACGCGGAGCGCCCACGGAAGTCCGTAGACGTCGGAGTCCCAGTCCGGGTACCACGCCTCGCCGTCGTACGCCTCGACCTCGATGCCCACGATGCCCTCGACCGAGGGGATGGCCATGCCGCCACCCTCGCCCATCTCGTCGGGCACGGCGTCGCGGCGCAGCCAGAGCACGCTGCCCGAGGAGTCCTCCTCGATGCGGTACTGCGACTCGTACTCGCCACCCTCGCCCGCGTAGTCGTCGCGGCGCATGGGACGGAGCCGGTTGTTGAAGACGAGCACCTCGTCGCGCCCCATCATGCCGTAGGGGGTGAAGCTCGCGCCGTCGAACAGCAGCACGCGGCTGTAGAAGAGGTCGCCGTCGCGCACCACCGACACCAGGTCGCGGCGCACCGCGTCGAGTGCCGCGTTGGCACGGGTCACCGCGTCGAGCCGGGTGCGGGCCACGTCGCGCGTCTTCGAGATGCGCGAGAGCGCCGTCGAGACCGTGACGATCACCATGGCGCTCACCGCGATCGCGATGACGAGCTCGACGATGGTGAAGCCGCGCCGCGAAGCGGGGGCGTCACTGCTGTTGCTGTGGGGTCGCGGTTTGTCCATCGCGTTGCTGCTGCCTTTGTAGGTACCGCGCCTCGCGGTCGATTGGTTCCGTCGGCTCCCGGACGGGGTCGGGTTCTTCTCCGCGCTTCTCCGAAATGCTCGTCTCGACCGAGTACTCGCGGCCGTTCTCGTGCGTCACGCGCGCGAGCACGCGCGCCGGGACGCCGGAGCCGCCGCGTTCGATCGTGATCTCGAACTCGAAGTCCTCGTAGGGCGATCCCGGGTCGAAGCCGCCGCTCAGCGGATGCAGCTTCTCGTAGTCGGCGACGCCCTCCGTCAGTACGCCCGACAGGAGGTCGTCGAGTGCCGCCGCGGCGCGGACATCGACCTCGCCCCGGCGTTGCATCGTCATCGCCTGTCCGCCGACCGAGAGCACCGTGATCATGCCGATCGAGAGGAGCACGCCCGCGATCACGGCGTCCATGAGCGCGAAGCCGCGGCGGGCGCGGGCGCTCCTCTGGACTCGGTGATGGGGTCGCGTGCTGGTCATGTCGGTCGTTCCCGTGCCTGTCTTCGCATTCGCTCCGTCGTCGGTGCCGGCCCTGCGCGGGCGGGCGCATTCACCATCGGTCGAGCCCGCGGCCCTCTCCGTCGAGATCGATGGCCTGTCGGATCACCGCGCCCTCCTTGTCGGTGCGCACCGGCACGCTCGAGTAGGTGTCGAGCACGAGCTCGCCCGCGGCCTCGCGGCCGGCCAGGGAGATCGCGATGCGCGGCCTGCTCCCGTCGGGGTTCGAGGTGATGGTCCAGATCTCGTCGCGCATCTCGGTCTCGTCCGCCGATGCCGCGATCACCGTCATGTTCTGCGGCAGCTCGACCGGCGAGCTCAGGCGGTCCTGCTGCCACACCCGCGGCCCCTCGGGATCCTTCGGGTTCAGGTCGAGGATCCAGAGCGAGACCTCGCCCTCCTGCTGGTTGAAGTGGAGGCCGATCTGCTGCGTGCCCACCGCGTTGCGGAAGGCGAACATCCGCAGGAGGTCCTCGATGTCGCTGATCGCCTTCTCCTCGCGCTGGCGGTCGACCACCAGGAACCGCGGCATCGCCATCGCCGCGACGATCGCCAGCATGGCGCACACGATGACCACCTCGAGCAGCGAGAAGCCGCGCCCCGAGGGGCGCGGCTTGCGCGCTGGATGGCTGGTGGCCGAATGCTTCACTGGCGTCCTCGCCTGAGGTGGAGTCGCGGAGTTGGGTGCGCCGATCAGCTGCTCTTCTTCGGGGCCTTGCCGTGGGTGATGTCGGCGTTCTCGCCCTCGCCGCCCGGCGTGCCGTCGGCGCCGTAGCTCACGATGTCGAAGTCGCGGCCGTTGGTGCCCTCGAGGATCAGGTAGCGGTTGCCCCACGGATCGAGCAGGTCGTCGGTCGACTCGAGGTACTCCGGCACGAGGTTGTCGAGCTGGAAGTCGGCCGCGAGCTTCGATTCCGGGCGGTTGGTGAGGTAGATCTTGACCTGGCTGGCGATGGCGTTGGCCTCGGTTCGCGCCTGGTCCTGCTTCGCGCCCGAGAGGCGCTTGAGCAGCTGCGGGGCCACGAGGCCGGCGAAGATCGCGATGATCG
>CAMBUI010000225.1 GCA_945870915.1 Candidatus Kuenenia stuttgartensis
GACCGCGATCAGGAACGCGTTGAGCAGCCCGTCGCGCAGGACCGGGTCGCTGAAGACGTTCAGCACATGGAACAGGGTGAACGACCCGTCGTCGGCCACGAACGCGCTCGCCACGCCGAGCCAGATGGGATAGACCAGCGGCACTCCCACCACGAGGAGCAGCACGGCGAGCCAGATGCGCTGGGTCATGGGACGCATGGAGGGGCGATGGTAGCGGAAACGCCCGGGCGGTCCGCCCAGGCCGTCAACCCCGTGCGACCGTCAAGCCCGCGCGACCGTCAAGCCCACGAAGCCATCAGCCCCACGCCGACAGCAGCACCGCCAGGTCTGGCGCGCCGACGGTGCCGTCGCCGTTCAGGTCCGCCGGTCCGGTGCCGCCCCAGGCGTTGAGCATGATCGCGAGGTCCGAGGGACCGACGAGCCCGTCGCCGTTGAGGTCGCCGGGGACCGAGGGCACGGTGTCGGGCAGGTACCACGCGACCACGACCGGCATGGCCGACTGGGTGCCCGCGACGCGCTTGAGCTCGAGCACATAGTCGCCCGCCGCGAGGTTGCGGAGGTAGAGGTGCTCGGCGTTGTCGACGGTGCTGCGGCTCTCGCAGTTGCCGGCCGCGAACGAGGCCGAGCCCGCGTCGCCCGAGATCGAGACCAGCTGGCCGCCCTGCAGCTTCCACAGCCGGAGGTCGAGGTCCTGCATGTTCCACGAGGTGAAGTTGATCGCGACCTGGCGGTGCCAGGTGGCGACGGCGCTCATCTCGGCCACCGGCTGGTGGACGCGGAACGACCAGTACGCGCTCGTGTTCGAGACCACGGTCGGGATGTAGTCCCAGCCCTGGTGGCGCTCGAAGGTGTTCGCCTGCGGCGCCGCGAAGGCCGTGCCCTCGCCGCCGGTGAAGATCTCGTGGGCGCGGTCGATGTTGAGGAGGCCGACGCCGTAGACCGGGTCGAGCGGCGTCGCGGTCACGCCGCGGGTCGCGCCGCTCGCGGGTGCGCCGTTGGACCAGGTCGCGCTGTGCGTCGCGCCGGCCATGAGCGCCGCCTTGATGGTGAGCGCGCGGTTGGCGTTGCCGTTGGTGGCGACGGCGGGATCGCTGTCGGCGGTGTCGAAGAGCAGCGCCGCGGCGGCGCCGACGACCGGCGTCGCGAAGCTGGTGAACTGCCCGGGCGCCACCATGTCGGGCTTGCGGCGGTTCGGGCCGTCGATGCCGGCGGGCGTGAGCGCGTTCGCGTGGTTGCCGTCGGCGAGGCCGACGGTGATGCCGTTGAACGCGTAGGCCATCATCGGCTGCGCGACGCTGCCGGCGCCGTTGTTGGTGCCCGCGGTCACGAGGATGTTGTCGCGCGTGACGGTGTAGTCGAGGCGGCGCAGCGCGTCGTTGTCGCTCGCGGCCGCGCCGAACGAGCCGATCCACGAGTGGTTGAAGACCTTCACCGTCGCGGGCGGCGTGAGCGGCGCGACCGCGCCACCGGAGCCGACGCGCAGGTAGCCGCTCGTGACCCACGAGTTCACGTTCCACGACGAGACCAGCGTGACGCCCTTCGCGACCGAGAGCGTGTTGCCGTAGAGGTTCTTGGCGACCTCGGTGGCGTGCCAGCTCGGCACGAGTCCCGTGCCCGACAGCAGCGAGATCGTCTTGCCGCTGAACTCGGCGAGCGCGGTGTCGGGTGCGTACGAGCCGGCCGCGTTCTCGGGAGCCTCGACCTGCCCGATGCCGATCCCCGCGCCCGTGGGCGTGGCGGCGCCGAGCCGCGCGACGAGGTCGGTGTAGCGGATGTCGGTGAAGATGTCGGCGTGCGCGACGGCGGCGACCAGCGGCACCGAGAGCATCGGAAGCGAGAGTGACAGAACGGTGCTCGGCAGTTGGTGGCGCATCTTGGTCCTCGGATTCGTCCGTCACGCGACCCTGTGAAACTACCACGCGGCGGACCGCGTTCAAGATTCGGGGTGCGAATTGGCCGGGAGGAGTGCGCCGGTTATTCAGTCTGCGCGGCGTCCGACGCCGCCCGACTGGGCGACCGGCCGGGCCCGCTCGCGCGGCGGCGCCGCCTCGTCGAGCACGCGGATCTCGACCCGCTGGTTGGGCTGGTCGCTGGCGCCGGTGGTCGGATGGCGCTCCACCCGGTCGCCGTCGCCGGCGCCCTTGACGCGGATGCGCCAGTAGTCGACGCCCCCCGCCGCGAGCCGCTTCGCCACCGCGAGCGCACGATCGATCGAGAGCTTCATCGCCCGCTCGGGGTCGCCGACGATCTCGCCCGCGCCCACATGCCCGTAGACCTCGACGATGGTCGACTCGCCGTCGAGCGACTTCGCGCGCTCGTCGATGATCTTGCGCGCGGTGTCGGTGAGGTCGGCCGAGCCGGAGCGGAAGTCGACGCGCCCGCCGCGGCCCATGCGGTCGCCCGGGCGCACGACGGTCACGTTGCGGTCCTTGCCCTCGGTGCCCTCGTCGCGGCTGGTGCCGGCGCCGTGCTTCTCGAGCTGCTTGAGTCGCTCGACGAGCGGCTTGTCGTTCGGATCGTCGGAGTTGATGTCGACCTCGTTGTTGAACGCGCGGCGCACCGCGATCGCAAGGTCGATCATGCTGTTCTCGGCGGCCACGCCCTCGGCCGCCTCGCCGCCGCCACCGGCGTTGCCGCCCTTCGGCTGCGCGTTCATGGCGAACATGATCACGAAGAAGCCCATCATGAGCATCACCATGTCGGCGAACGAGATGAGCCACTCGGGCGCACCCTCGTGCTCGCCCTCCGCGTGGCCTCCGCCATGCCCGCCGCCGTGGCCGTGCTTCTTCTTGTGGCCGCCGTCGTCGCCATGGCCGCCACCGCCTCCGTGGCCGGAGTCCTTCTTGCCGTGGTTGTCGTGCTTGGCGTCGCTCATGGCGTGGTGCGGTCAGGTGGTGCCGTCAGGTGGTGCCGTCAGGTGCGGATCTGGCTGCGTTCAGCGGGATTCTGCGCGCATCGACGGCCGGTCAGGCCGCCAGCTTGAGGTTGCGGCGCACGGTGTTCGGGATGAAGGCGAGCATCTTCTCCTGCGTGGCGCGGGGGTTGTCGCCGGCCTGGATCGAGAGGATGCCCTGCAGCATCATCTCCTTGGAGAGGATCTCCTCGCCCGAGCGCAGCGCGAGCTTGTCGCCCATCGGTCCGGCCACGGCGTTCGCGAGCACGGTGCCGTACATCGTCGCGACGACGGCGATCGCCAGCATGTGGCCGAGGGTGGCGATGTCGCCGCCGAGGTTGCCGAACATGCCGACCTGTCCGATCAGCGTCGCGACCAGGCCGTAGCCGGGGGCGTAGAGCTTGATCAGGTCGAAGAACTTCTTGCCCGACTTGTGGCGCTCCTGCATCGCCATGACCTCGAGGCGGAGCGTGGTCTCGATGATCTCCTCGTCGGTGCCGTCGACCGCCATGCGGAGGCCCTTGGAGAGGAACGGGTCCTCGATCTTCTCGATCTCGTTCTCGAGCGCGAGGATGCCGTCGCGGCGCGCCTTGTCGGACAGCGTGCTCATGAGCTTGACGGTGTCGATCGCCGAGAGGCCCTTGTGGAACAGGAACCGCTTGATGTAGCCGGGGACGCACTTCAGGTTCTCGAGCGGCATCGCCATGAGGAGCACCGAGACGGTGCCGCCGCCGACCATGATGAAGCCCTTCTCCGAATAGAACATCTCGAAGTGGCCGTGCGACGCCATCCACATGACGAGGACGCATGCCGCAAGTCCGATGATGCTTCCGATGACGCTGGCCTTGTCCATGTCGCTCGCCTCCGGCGCGGCGTCTCCGCCACGCGATGGCCGTCTCCGTCCTTCTCCGAGAGCGGGAAACGGTCCGAGGCGAGATCGGCCGTCCGCGGGGGCTCCATCGGTGCGGGCGGCGCGATCCGTGCCGTTTGGGGTGGTCTGTAGGGTTTCGGGGGGCGCGCTTCGGGCCGAGGTCCGTTCTCGGACGGCGCTGCGGGAGGTTTGCGCCTATCCTCGCCGACCTTGCAGCCCATGGACACGACGAACCCCACCGATTTGAACGCGCCGCTTGCCTCGGGACCGACGGATGCAGGCGGCCGTGCGCGGCGGCCGCTGGTCGTCGTGACCGAGCACCTCGCCGACGAGGCCACCGAATGGCTCGGCCGCCGTTTCGAGGTGCTGCACGCCGCGCCCACCTGCCCGCGGTTCGCCGA
>CAMBUI010000226.1 GCA_945870915.1 Candidatus Kuenenia stuttgartensis
AACTTCTCGAGCGACACCAACACGCTGCATGCGAACCTCGACGGGCGCAGCTTCGACGACCGGACCAACCAGTTCGGGCTCGGGGCACCGAGCCGGCGGCTGTGCGGCTGGGGTGCGGCCTTCGTCGATCTCGACCACGACGGCGACGAGGACCTCCTCGGCGTCAACGGGCACGTCTACCCGAACGCCACGCCCGAGACCATGGACACCTCCTACGCGCAGCCGCCGCTGCTCATGGAGCGCATCGGAACGCGCTTCGTGCAGCGCGCCGCCGCCGGCGCGTGGGCGCTCGAGCCGCATGTCGACCGCACGGCCGTGTTCGCCGACCTCGACCACGACGGCGATGTCGACGCGGTGATCGCGGGCCTCAACGCGCCGCTGCGGGTGATCCGCAACGACCACGACGCCAAGGACGACTGGCTGATCGTCGTTGCGCGCGACCGTCGTTGCGGCAACCGCCACGCGGTCGGCGCGATCGTCGAGCTGCGCGCACGGGACCTCGTCGCGCGCCGATGGATCGTCGGGGGCGGACCGTTCCAGTCGAACAACCCGCCCGAGGCGCACTTCGGCGTGCCCGCATCGCTGGGACCGGTCGACGTCACGGTGCGGTTCCCCGACGGCACCGCGGTCGAACGGCGGGGGGTGCGCCTAGGACAGCGGCTCGTGATCGAGCGCGACGGCGCGGGCGACGGCGCGGGCGAGGGCGACGGCGAGGGCGCGCGCAAGGTCGACGGCTCGCGCAAGGTCGACGGCGCGCGCGCACCGTGACGGCGGAGCACCGCCCGGCTTCTCCGGATTCGCGATCGCGCACGGCGGCGCGGTGCGGTCCTCAGAGGATGATCTGCAGGATGGTGAAGCGCTTCTCGCCGCGCGGCAGGTCGACGCGGATCGTCTCGCCGATGCGGGCCTTCATGAGCGACATGCCCATCGGGCTCGTCGTCGTCACCTCGACGTAGTCGAGGTCGAAGCGTCCGGTGGCCTGGCCGACGAGCCGGTACAGGTCGTCGTCGCCGCGATCCTCGTCGCGCAGGCGCACGGTGGCACCCACGAAGACCATGTCGTCGGGAAGCGCGCTCGCATCGGCGACCTGCGCCGTGAGGATGCGCTCCTCGATCTCCTTGATCTTCGCGTCGTTCATCGCCTTGTCCTCGCGGGAGGCGTGGTACTCGGCGTTCTCGCGGAGGTCGCCGAGGGCGCGGGCGTCCGCGATGCGCTGGATGAGCTGCTTGTCGAGGACGCGGAGTTCCGCGAGCTTCACCTGCAGCATCGCCTTCTCTTCGGCGGTGATGAAATCCATGACCTGGGCCCTCGACCTGCTACGAAACTTTGGTGGGTGAAAATGCGCGACGCGGGAGGAGGCTCCCGCGTCGAAGAGGCAGCATAGCGATTCTCCCGCCGAGGGTCGACCCCCCACGCGATCGCCATGATTCGGCCGATGCCACGGCCATGCGAAGGCCACGCGACGGTCACGCGACACCCGCGCGACACCGCCGCATCCGCGCCGAAATCAGCGCTCCGGCGCCCCGCGACGCCGCCAGAACGCGACGGCGAGCGCCACGGCCCACGCGGCCATCGCCAGCGCGAACGCCCGGAACACCAGCGCCCGATCCGCGTCGGAAGGGTCGATCGTCGACGGCTCCGAGAATCGCGCGAGGAGCGTGGGTGCGCTGAGCGCGGTCAGCGCATCGGCGACCGCGGGGCCCAGCGCCTCCACATCCGTCGCGGTGCCGGACACGAGATTCACCGAGAGCAGCGCCAGCCACGGGCCGAGCGTGAGCAGCGCGGCGAGCATCATGGCCACCGTACGCGTGCGGCGCGTCGGTGATCCCTGCGTCGCCGCCAGGAGCGCGCCCGTGATCAGGATGGTCGCCGCGAGCGCGGTGTCGACCGCGACCGCGCGGGGCAGCGTCCAGTTCGTCACCAGCCGCAGCGGCCAGATCACCACCTGCAGGAGCACGAACACCGAAAGCCCGTCGATCGCCGCCTGGGCGACGGGCGCCGAACTCGGACGCGCCGAGAGCCGCAGCAGCGGCCATCCGATCGCGACGCCAACGCCGGTGCCGATCAGCAGCAGCTGGATCGAAGGTCCGTAGCTCGCCGCCTGCGGCTGAACCGGTGCGCGGAAGCCGAAGATCAGCACCCAGCAGACGAACACCCACGCCGAGCTCAGCATCACCAGCGCCCTGGGCACGAACAGCGGGCGCAGCACCACGCCGCCGAAGGGCAGGGGAGGCGAGACAGCGGCCTCGTCGCCCGAGGTGGTCTGGTGATCCGGTTCGGCGTGCGCGCTCACGGCGTCAGCGTACGCCGCCCGCGTCCTCGGCGGCCGGCGCATCGCCCGCCAGGCGGACGGTCGCGATGTCGGTGCGGAGATCGAGGATGCGGCCGGAGCCGTGGTCGATGTAGCCCGTGGAGGCGAACAGCTGGCTCAGGTTCGCGAGCTTGCTGATCGGATTCGGCTCCGACGAGGTGCGCACGCTCGGCGCGTATCCCCACAGGACGAACCCGCCGGTCGTGGTCACGAGCACCAGCCCGTCGTTCCCGTGGCGCGCAAGGTCGATGGCAGCGACCTTCGACTCCCACGGCTGGCCGCGGATCGCGGCGAGCAGGTCGAGGCCGGCAAGCACGTCGGCGCCCATCCAGCGCTCGCCCGGCTGCCCCGGCGGCGGATTCTGGGCGTTGAGCAGCGAGATCCAGTGCGGCGCGGCGGGACGGCTGCCCAGCGTCCAATCCAGCGGAAGTCTGCAGCCGTCGATGTCGACGAGGTGCTCGCGGTCGCCATGGAGGACGAGCGCCACCGGCGTGCGGAACTCCGCCTCGACGAGGAACCCGCCGTTGCCCTCGAGCCGCATCTGCGCGATCGACTTGAACCAGCCGCTCTCCTGCAGCGCGTCCTTGGCGGTCGGGAGCCGCGCGGCGTCGAGCGCCGAGCCGTCGCCGACGGCGTTCGCGATGCGCCGGCGCATCTCCTCGATCCGCGTCGCGTCGAACCACGCCGGGGCCTCCTCGAAGCGCAGCGTGATCGCGCTCGCCGGCACGAAGCTGCGTTCCTCGAGATAGCCGCGCAGGCGCGGCACGCCCACGCCGATCAGGACGACGGCCACCAGCACGCACACCGCGGCGGCGACCAGCGACACCGTGCCTCCGCTGCTGCGGAACCACGCCGCGCTGCGGTCGATGAAGTCTGCGATCGGGTTCGAGTTCTTCGAGCTCTTGCGGGCCATCCGTGGCCTCTCCATTCTGTGCGGCGCGCAACGCTGCGCCGCGTGGGTTTCACGATCCAGCCGTCGGTCGCACTCACGACCACGGCCGCGTCCTGGCTATCCGTCACTGCCTGACTGTCGCCGCGTTGGCAGCCGTCGCGTGGGGGTCCACTGCGGGGCAATCCACGTCACTGCAATCCACGGCGCGGCCGTCCATCGACCGGCCCGGCCCCGCATCTCCACCGGTCCGCCGTGCGCCCGCCGCGCGCTGCATCGCGCCGCGCACGAGCGAAGCGCAGAGCTCCGCCATCGCGACGCCGCGATGGCGAGACGCCATTGGGATCAGCGAGTGGGTGGTCATGCCCGGGGCGGTGTTGATCTCGAGCAACCACGCGCCGCGTGCGTCGACCATGAAGTCCGCGCGCGCCACGCCGCGCAGGCCGAGCGCGTCGAACACGCGCCTCGTCGCCGTGCGCATCTCCTCGGCGACCATCTCGGGCAGCGGGGGATCGAGCCGGTACTGGGTGTCGTTCCGGATGTACTTCGCCTCGTAGTCGTAGAACGCGACGCTCGGCACGATCTCGATGATCGGCAGCACGGTCCCGTCGACGATGCCGACGGTCATCTCGCGCCCCTCGATGTACTCCTCGGCCATGAGGAACTCGCGTCGGATCTCCAGATCGGCGCGTCCCTGCGCGGCCTCGGCCTCGGTGCGGCAGATGCGCAGGTCGACGCTCGAACCGTCGTTCGAGGGCTTGAGCACCAGCGGCGCCGCCAGGTCGAGCGCCTCGCCGCGGCGCAGCTGCCGCGCACGCGGCGTGCGGACGCCGACGCCCGCGGCGATCGACTTGGTGGCGATCTTGTCCATCGCCAGCGACGCGGGCTTGGCGCGCGGACCCACGAATCCGATGCCGTGCGCGCGCTCGATCCCCTCG
>CAMBUI010000227.1 GCA_945870915.1 Candidatus Kuenenia stuttgartensis
CTCGGTGCATTCTCTACCATGACGGGCGCGGGCGTGCATGCCCGAGTCCCGGACTTCCGGCCGTCCTGCCGCGCCGGGAGTCCGCTTTCCACGCATCCCGGAGCGCTGCGGCGCGCTCCCTTCGCCGAGTTCCCCGCGACATGAGCCACATCCTCGGCATCGAGAGTTCCTGCGACGAGACCGCGGCTGCGGTCGTGGACGCATCGCTGCACGTGCGCTCCAACGTGGTCGCGTCGCAGTACGACCTGCACGCCGAGTACGGCGGCGTCGTTCCCGAGATCGCGAGCCGCGCGCACCTCGAGCGTGTGCTGCCGGTGATCCGGAAGGCGATCGAGGAGGCCGGGATCGGGATGCACGAGGTGACCGCCGTCGCGGCGGGGGTGCGCCCCGGACTGATCGGGAGCCTGCTCGTCGGCACGAGCGCCGCGAAGGGCTTCGCGTGGGCCCGCATGCTGCCGTTCTACGCGGTCGACCATGTCGCGGCGCATATGTTCGCCGGGCTGCTGCGGACCGACGCCGCTGTCCCCGCGGCTTGCGGGAACGCCGCGTCGGGCGTCGCGTCCGGCTACCCGGCCCTCGGTCTCGTGGTGAGCGGCGGGCACACGAGTCTGTTCCGGATCGAGAATCCGGTCGCCTGCGCGCTGCTCGGCCGCACCATCGACGACGCGGTGGGCGAGGCGATGGACAAGGCCGCGAGCATGCTCGGCCTCGGGCATCCAGGTGGACCGAACCTCGAGCGCTGCGCGCAGGGAGGCGACGCGGGCGCGCTCCGCTTCGCGACGCCGCAACTGCCCAACATGCTCGATTTCTCGCTCTCGGGGCTCAAGACGAAGCTGCTCTACGAGGTCCGCGGCGTGCCGCAGGGGCGCGGCGCCCAGGCGACCTTCGCCCGCACCAGCGCCGACCTCTCCGAGTCGCGCCGCAGCGATCTCGCCGCGAGTTTCCAGAAGGCGGCCATCGCACAGGTGCTCGACCGGCTCTCCCGCGCGCTCGACGCCGCGCCCGCGGATGGAGCGGCGCGCCCGCAGTCGCTCTTCGTCGGCGGAGGCGTGGTGTCGAACGCATCGCTGCGCGCCGCGCTCGCCGCGTGGTGCGCCTCGCACGGGATCGCGCTCGTCGTGCCGGAGCGGCGCTTCTGCGTCGACAACGCGGCGATGATCGCGGGTCATGCACAGCTCCGCCGCGCGCTCGGGGACGCCGGCGACGACCTGTCCGTCCCCGCCGAGCCGGTGTCGCTCCTCGCGCGCGGCGCGGCGCCTTCCCGCCGCGGCGACGGCCCCAAGCGCGTACAGTGACCCCGCATGAACACGAACACGCGCGAGGGCATTGCAGTCACAGCGGAACCGGCGATCCTCGTCGGCGTCCGGCTGCCAGGTTCCCGCATGGATTTCCACGAGCCGCTCGGCGAGCTCCGGTCGCTCGCCGAGACCGCGGGCGCCGCGGTGGTCGGTGAGCTCATGCAGAACCGCGTGTCGCCCGAGGGGCGCACCTACATCGGCAAGGGCAAGGTCGAGGAGCTCGTCGCCATGACCGCCGAGCTCGGCGCGCGCGTGATCATCTTCGACAACGAGCTCTCGCCCTCGCAGATCCAGGAGCTCGAGAAGGAGACGAAGGTCAAGGTCATCGACCGCAGCGAGCTCATCCTCGACATCTTCGCCAACCGCGCCACCACGCGCGAGGCGCAGCTGCAGGTGGAGATCGCGCAGCTCGAGTACACCGCGCCGCGCCTGCGCGCGATGTGGTCGCACCTCGGGCAGGTCACCGGCGGCGCGCCGGTCGGCGTCGGAACGCGCGGGCCCGGCGAGCAGCAGCTCGAGATCGACCGCCGCATCGTGTCGCGCAAGCTGGTCGCGCTCAGGCGCGAGCTCGACGACGTGCGCGTGCGCAAGGCGCGCGAGGTCGAGATGCGCCGCGCCGAGCACTTCACCGTCGGCATCGTGGGCTACACCAACGCGGGCAAGAGCACGCTCTTCAACGCGCTCACCGCGGGTGGCGCCTACGCCGCCGACAAGCTGTTCGCCACGCTGATGACCCGCGTCGAGCGCTGGAGCATCGGCGGCGCCAACGCGGTGCTGCTCTCCGACACCGTCGGCTTCATCCGCGACCTGCCGCACCACCTCGTGGCGAGCTTCCGCGCGACCCTCGAGGACGCGATCCACGCCCATGCGCTGCTCATCGTGCTCGACGCGAGCGACCGCGAGGCTCCGCAGCAGCTCGAGACCGTCCGCGGCGTGCTCGACGATGTCGGCGCCAACACCCAGCCGCGCTTCCTGCTGCTCAACAAGGTCGACCGCATCGGGACCCTTCCCTTCGAGGAGCGGCAATCGCTCCGCACGCTCGAGGAGTGGGAGGAGAAGGAGCCCGGCGCAATCGCGATCAGCGCGCTCACCGGCGATGGCTTCGACGCGCTGCGCGACCGCGTGCGCGACCTCGTGACCGGCGGGATCCGCCGGCGCTCGATCCGGGTGCCGATCGCGAGCGCGCGGTTCATCGACGTGATCGAGAAGCGCTGCAACGTGCTCGAGCGCAACTACGGCGAGGACGAGGTCGAGCTCGTGGTCGAGATCGGCGACCGCCAGATCGAGTCGCTGCTTCCGATGGGCGAGCCGTTCCTGGTCGATGGCGAGGATCCGCGGCCGAAGCGCGCCTCGTGGGGCAGCCACGGCGGCAGGCGCCGCGCGCCTCACCTCGCCGAGCCGTCCCCCGAGCCGTCCGACGAGCCGTCTGACGAGCCGTCCGACGAGCCCCGATCCGCCGCTTCCGAAACCGACGGCTCCTGAAGCGCGCGGTACTCGACCCAAGGCAGTCCGAGCGAGCCGCGGTGCACCGTGATCGCGAGCAGTCCGCCGATCCTCGCCTCCTCGTACAGCGAGCGCGACGCGCGGATCGAGGTGGGAATCGCGTGCCCTCCGACCGCCGGGCCGTCGGCGACCACGAGCGTGTAGGTGGTGCGTCGGCGCTTGCCGGAGCCGGTGGTCTTGGCTCGGGCTTCGAGGATCCGCCGCTCGGCGGACGAGGTCGCGACCTGCCCGGTGCCGGCGTTGACATCCGCGATCGACTGCACGCCCGCGACCGGGAGCGACACGAGCAGCACGGCGACGCACTCCACGATCACGAGCCGCGCGCGCGACGAGCCGCGCAGCGCGACGATCACCGCAAGTGCGCAGGGCGCGAACACCGCCGCGCCCGCCGCGACCCCGTAGCCGAGCAGCGTGCCCACCGCCAACGACTGACCGAGGGAGATGATCGCGAAGGGGAGCGATGCCAGCGCGAAGCCGCCGACGCCCCACGCGCAGCTCTCGCAGGCGAACGCGCGCCACGCGAAGGGATTCGGCTGCGCCCACAGACGCGACTCGAGGTCGCCGAGCGCACGGGCGAGTTCGGCCAGCAGTTCGCGGTCCCGGCCGGTCGGCTCGACCTTCGAGGCGCGCTCGATCCAGAGCACGCGTCCGTCGTGGCGGATCGTGCGGTATCCCGCCTCGAACACCGCGCGGATGGCCTGGCGCGCGCGGGCGTCGCGCGTGAGCAGGTCATGCACGCCGCCGTGATCGCACGCGACGTACACCAGGCAGTCGAACGCCTCGTCGCCCGTCTGCACCTCTCGCGCGAGTCCGAGCGCCTTGAACCACAGGTCGAGACCCGACTCGCGGTGCATGCGCATCACCACCGGGGCGACGAGGTCGACGCCCAGCCTGAATCCGACGACCGCCTTCGACTTCGGCTGCTTCAGGACCTTCCGATAGGAGGGACGCCCGTCGATCGAATCGTCCGCATCGCCGTGCGACACCCGTGCCCAGGCGCGGATGCAGAACGCGACGACGAACACGGCGAATCGGAGCGCGAGCCACATGTCGCGCGGAATCGTACCTGCGGTCCTACGCGAAGACCGCGCGCGCGAGCTGGATGCCCGGGTTCGCCGGGGCGCGGGCGCTCGGCTCGCGCAGGAAGAGCAGCGGACCGCTGCCCGCGGCGAGCGGCCAGTAGGCGGCCAGCCGCGACTGGTTGCGCATCGCGCCGGCCCAGAATCCGTCGCCTCCGCGCCCGTAGGCGACCAGTTCGCCGGCGCGCGGTCGCTTGTCCCAGCGCTCGATCTGCGAG
>CAMBUI010000228.1 GCA_945870915.1 Candidatus Kuenenia stuttgartensis
GCGTCGGCCGCCGCGAGGTGGCCGGACTCGATGGCCTTGGCCACGCGGTCGCGGGCGATGCCGCCCTCGACTTCGGCGAGCCGGGCGGCGATGGGATTCGCCTGCGAGCCCGGCTGCGCGCGCTCGAGTGTGGCCTTGGCGTTCTCGAGCAGGCGCGCGAGCGGATCGGCGGCGCGCGCGGAGTCGGCGCCGGCACGCGAGGCGTCGGTGCCGTCGCGCGCCGCGCCGGTGCCGTTGCGCGTGTTGGTCGGAGCCGAAGGATCGGATGCGGTGGCGTCGGCCATCGCCGAGTTCGCGGCGGCCGAGTCGGATTCCGCGGCGTCGACCGCCGTGGCTCCGGTGCTGGATCCCGCGTTGGCACCGGCCGGCGTTGCGCCGACCGCGGCGGAGCCGGGCGTCGTCGCGACTGCGTCGGCGGCGGAGCGCGACGCATCGCCGCCCGTGCCAGCGCTGGCGGCGGCGGCTTCGTCGGTCGATGCGGCGCCGGCGGAGCGCGCGGCGTCGGCCGAAGCCGATGCAAGCCCCGCGGCTTGGGCGGCGCCGGCACCCGTCGCGGCGCCGATGCCCTGGGCCTGGCCGGTCGCGCTGCGCGGACCAGCGTCGGCTCCGTTCGAATCGGTCGTGGAACCGGCGATGCCGGCGTTGTCCGCGGCACCCGCATCGGCGGAGGCCGCGTCGGCGATCGCGGCATCGGCGGCGTCGGCGGCGGATTCGGCCGGGGACGGCGTGCGCCTCGAGGGATCGTCCATCGCGGCGCCCGGCGCACCGGCGGCGTCGGTCACGTCCGCGGCAGGGTCGGAGGACGCGTCGCGCGCGTCGTCGATCGGATCGGTCGACGACTCGTCGGCGCGGCGCGCGCGATCGAGGTCGGACGCCTCCGACGGCTGCCGGGCGTTGCGCTCCTGACGACGCTGGGCTGCCGACACGAGCGGCGAGTCGCCCGCCGAGGCGCCGTCGCGCGTCTCGTCGCGCTCGGATGCGCGCGCCTCGCGGCGGGCGGCGCGCTGCGACGAGACCCGCTCAGTCCTGGGCGTTGGCCCGGCTTCCGGGTTGAGGTTGCCCAGCATTTCCCGGAAGCTCGAGCGCGCGGTTGGCGGCTGGAGGCCGGTCGCCAGCGGCTGCCTGGCCGCGGGCAGGCTCCGCGCCTCCGACAGGCCTGCGGGCCTCGGTGCGGGCAGATTCAGCGGGGATGTCGGCAGGTTTGGCGCCATTGGTGCGTTCCGCGCGGGCCTCGCTCTCGAGGCCGAGCATGCGGAGACGCTCAAGCAATTCCGTTGCCACCTTCACCTCGTCGTCGCCCTTGAAGCTCTTGAGGAGGTTCGACGCCTTGGCGCCGGTCATGGCGTCGAGGTAGGCGACGGCGGTCTCGGTCTTGCCGTTGCGGACGAGTTCGAGGATCCACGAGCGCGCCTGCTTGGGCGGCATGGACTCGACCAGGCGGACGGCCTTGCGGAACTGCTCGTCGGTCTCGCGGCGCTTGTCCTCGGCGATCGAGGCCTCCCACGCGGCCTTGCGCTCGTCGAAGGCCTTGAGCTCGGCCTGCAGCCGCGCGTCCTCGTTGCGGAGGTTCTGGGTGAGGCGGCGGGTCTGGTCGTCGAACTCCTTCAGGCGGACATCGAGCCGCTGGTCGACGCGCGCGTCGGTGGTCGAGCGGTCGGCGGCGACGAGGGGCAGCTCGCGGAGGCGGCGCATGTTCTCCTCCTCGCTGGCCAGCGCGGAGGCCTTGGCCTCGGTCTCGGCGCGCTCCTTCGCCTCGACGGTGACCGGCTTGGCGAAGATGTCGCGCAGGCGGCCGAGGCGCTCGCCGTCGACGCGGCCGCTCGCGAAGAGCCAGCCGGTGAAGCCGACCACGGCGAGGATGTGCGCGATGGCGAGCACGGTGACGAGCTTGAGGAGGGTCTTCATGCGTCTGCTCCGTTGTCGGCGTGGCCTGTCGCGGCGGTGGTCATGCCGGCGCCGGCGGCGGCGCCCGCCCGGGCGTTGTTCGCGGCGATCTCGTCGAGCGCGCCCTGCTCGCGGCGGCGCTCGAGGTCGTTGTGGCTCGCGAGGCGCTGGTCGCGCAGGATCTCGAGCGTGCGCCGCGCGCGCGCGGCCTCGACGGCCTCGAGCCGCGCCTTGGCGATGCCCTTCTCGAGCGAGGCGATCTCGATCACGGTGCGCTGCGCCTTGCGGAACAGCCCGACGCCGGCCGCCGCGTGGTGGCGCAGCGACGCAGGGTCGATCTCGCCGACGAGCTCCGAGCGCCAGGCCGCGCGGCCTGCGCTGATCTCGCCCTGCCGGGTGCGCAGCGCGTCCTCGAGCTCGCGGCGGCGGCGCTCGATGGAGGCGAGGGCGCGGCGCTTGACCTCCTCCTCGTCGAGGCGGCGGTCGAGCACGCGCTGGAGTGCGAAGCGGAATCGTGCCATGGGGTGCGTCTCGAGGCGCCTTCAGCGCGGCCCGTGCGGGCGCGCGTTCAGGCGGACCTCCCCTGCTTCTGGTTCTGCGGAGCGGAGTTCTGCGGGGGAACGGCCTGCGGCGCGGCGGCGTTGCCCGCGGGTCCGCGCTTGCCCGCGCCCTCGGCCGCGAGCGAGAGCTCGATCAGCGCGCGCAGCGTGCGCGGGAACTCGGCGCGCTCGTCGGAGCGCTGCCGGAGGAACGCGTCGATCGCCGGGCGGAGCGCGACCGCCGCGTCGACATCGGGATTCGAGCCCTTGGCGTAGGCGCCGATCTGGATGAGCTCCTCGGCCTCGCGGTACGCGCCGAGCAGCCGGCCGAGGTGGCGGCGCGCGGCGAGGTGGTTCGCGTCGGACACCTGGTCGGCCACGCGCGAGATCGACGAGAGCACGTCGATCGCCGGGTAGTGGACGCGCTCGGCGAGCTTGCGCGAGAGCACGATGTGTCCGTCGAGGATGCCCTTCGCGGCGTCGGCGATCGGCTCGGTCATGTCGTCGCCCTCGACGAGCACCGTGTAGAAGCCGGTGATCGATCCGCCGCCCGCCATCGTGCCCGCGCGCTCGAGGAGGCGCGGCAGCATGGCGAACACGCTCGGCGTGAAGCCCTTGGTCGCGGGCGCCTCGCCCGCCGAGAGGCCGATCTGCCGCTGCGCCTGCGCGAAGCGGGTGATCGAGTCGAGCATGAGCAGCACATCGAGGCCCTGGTCGCGGAAGAACTCCGCGGCGCTGCAGGCGACGGTCGCCGCGCGCACGCGCATGAGCGGGCTCTCGTCGCCGGTCGCGACCACGACGACCGACCGCCGCAGGCCCTCTGGGCCGAGCACATGCTCGATGAACTCGGGCACCTCGCGACCGCGCTCGCCGATCAGGCCGATCACGTTCACCTGCGCGCTGGTGCCGCGCGCGATCGAGCCGAGCAGCGTCGACTTGCCCACGCCCGGGCCGGCGAAGATGCCCATGCGCTGGCCCTTGCCGATGGTGAGCATCGAGTCGATCGTGCGCACGCCGGTGGGCAGCACCTGCTTGACCACGCCGCGGGTGAGCGGGCTCGTGCGCGGCGGCCACAGCGGCTGCGGCGACCCCGCGGGGATCGGGCCCTTGCCGTCGAGTGGGTTGCCGAGCGCGTCGACCACGCGGCCGAGCCACGCCTCGCTCACGCCGATGGTCGCGAACGGCTGCTCGGCGACCACGCGCACGCCGCTCGACACGCCCTCGGCCTCGGTGAGCAGCATCACGAGGGCGCGCGAACCCTCGAAGCCGACGACCTCGCCGCGCGGCGGATCCTTGCGGTGCGGGACATGCACGCGCACCAGCGAGCCGACCGGAAGCGGGAGCTGGTCGACCGCGAGCACGAGGCCGCGGACGGAGCGCACCGTGCCCGCGATCTCGCGCGGCTCGATGGCGCGGATGGCCGATGGGATCGCGGCGAGCTTCATGCGTCGCCCTCGGAGGGGCCGCTGGTGGGATCGCTCGCGTGGTCGCTGGCGGGATTCCCCGCGTGGCCTCCGGCGGGATTCCCCGCGTGGTCGCCCGCATCCGCGCCCAGGATCCCCTCGCGCATGCGGCGGAACTGCGTCTCGAAGCGCGCGTCGACGGCCCCCTCGTTGGAGCGGATCACGCAGCCGCCGCGCGCGATGCCCGCGCGGGCGACGATCGACACCACCG
>CAMBUI010000229.1 GCA_945870915.1 Candidatus Kuenenia stuttgartensis
ACGCGACCTCGCCCGCGCAGAGGCCGGGCGCATCGGATCCGACGCTGCGCAGCATGAAGTGGCCGTCGCCCGAGCCGAGGTTGATCCAGGCCGCCGCACCGGTCGCACCGATGCCGAGATAGCAGGAGGAACCCTGAAGTCGCTCCGCGCCACCGCCGTCGATGGACTCGACCACGCCTTCGAAGTGCACGACGCCGCGCAGCGCCTCGGTGAGCTCGGCCGAGGCGACCGGCTTCAGGCTGCCGACCTCGACGCGCATGCCCGGCGTGACGCCGACGAAACGCGTAAGCCGCAGGCGCACTTGGCCGATCCCCTCCACCGGCACGACGATCGAGGCCTCGGTCGCGTCATGCGCGCGGAGCGCCGCGTGCAGCCCGTCGGCGAGCCGGAAGCCGCGCGCGGTGGGGACGATCCACTCGGCCGGGAGCGGAGCGGCGTTGCCGCGCCGCGTCGCGTGGTCGAGCCGCGTCGCGTGGTCGAGCCGCGTCGCGCTCCCCTTCGCCGGCGGCGCCGGCATCGGGCCGGACGGGAGCGTGTTCAGGATCGCAGCGAGCGCGAGGGCGGGAATCAGCATGGGACGAAGGTACAGCGCGCCGACGCGGCGCCAAAGCGCCGATCCGGACGAATTCCCCCATTCGGGAAGGATTCGACCTCGTCACCATGATGCAGACGTCGTCACGCGTCGTCGCGGTCGAGCCCTTGATCCGGCGTTGGCGGAGTCGGGGCCCTGGCGCCCGCACCACCCTCGGGCGATCCCGCATCGCGTCGCACGCCTGCCCCGCCACCGGGCGACAGCTGCTCGAACTTGAGCGCGAGATGCCGCACCATCGCCTCGAGCCGCGCAACGCGGTCGTCGTCGGTCGGCGTCGCTTCAGGCGTCGCCGCAGGCCCGATCGAACGTGGAATCTCGGTCTTGGAAGAATCGCCGCGAGCCGCAGCCGATGGACTGCGCGCGGCACGCATGAAGTGCCTCGACGCATCGGCGTCGGCAGGCCGCATACGCGGTGCGCCGAGTCCTGCGCCGCCCACGCCACCGCGTGGCTCGTCGTCGGACTCGGACGCGCGGCGCGGCAGCGCGTCGCGAAACTCGAGCGGCATCGCCGGCGATGCCGAGGGCGAAGCCCCCGCAGGCGCCCCACTGCCACTGGCGTCGTCCGGGCGCGACCATCCCGCACCCGAACCACGCACATCCGAACCTCGTGAATCCGAACCTCGTGAATCCGAACCTCGCGAATCCTTTGCACGCGCAACGCGCAGTTCGCGCACCTCGCCCACGACGCGCTGCCGACGCGCCTCGAAGAGTTCGCGCGCCGAGAGGTGACGGACCTTGGCAAGCAGCCAACCGCTCCACGACTCGGCGTCGAAGCGGTAGAGCTTCGCGGGCCGCCCCTTCTGCTTGGCATCCTCGACATCGCCGATCTCGACGAGCACGCGCGCCTCGAGCAGTTCCGCGATGCGGCGCCGGAAGTTGCTGGCCGACTCGAGCTCGTCCTCGTCGAGGCGCGCCACGCGGCCGACCACGGCGCGCAGCTGCTCGATGGTGAACTCCGACGGCAGAAGCGCGAGCAGCGGCGGGAGCGGCGCGCGGACGCGCGGGCGCGGGTACGCGCCGTAGGGCGCTTCGCCGGAGTCGATCGCGGCGCGGTCCCGGAGGCGGAGCTCGTCCAACCCGTCGAGCGCGAGGCCGCGGAGGCGCACGCCCTCGCCAACCATCTGGTGCGAGACCGGATCGGCCGCGAGCGCGCGGCGGAGCTCGGCATGCGCCTCGGCGACGATCGACGCATCATCGAGGTGGAGCGAGAGCCGCTCGAGCGCGCGTCGATACACGTCGCCGGAGCGCCCGGGCGGCAGCGCCTCGACCCCTCCCGGCGGCAGGCAGCCCGACGCCCACATCGGCATCACCATCTCGCCGTGCCGGAGCAGCCGCGGCGTGAGCGGTCGGAGTCGCGACGCCACCACGCCCCGCAGCCCTTCCCAGGGCATCGCGCGGAGCAACGCCGCCTCGAGGTCGCCCGCCGGGGCGCGGCGATCGCCGAACCCGAGCATCCTGGCAGGCACCGGGTCGCCCCCGACAGTGTCGAGCTCGCCCTCGGGCGAGAGCACGAACACGATCAGGGCGACGGAGATGCGGGGTTCGACAAATCCCATGGTGGTGCGTCCCACGGCGGCACGAGGCGGAGCCTGCGGAGGCGTTCCTCGATCCAACTTGATCCAGAAGGCGCGTTCGTCCTTCGGACGAGCGGGACGGAGTCTACGCCCATTCTTGTCGAGTTGCAACAAAATGGCTTGACTTCTGCTCAGACAAGAAGTATGCTGCCTGCTCTCCCCCACCGAATCGGCGGCATGCCGGGCGGTTCGGGGATGGCCGATCCGTGTCTGGGCGAATTTCGAGAATCCGTTGCGGATCGTGCCGCAATGTGCGTTCATTTTCCGAAACGCCCCCAAATCCCCGCTGTGCGGGAAAGGTTGTCTATGCCTCAGTCGATGAGCCAGGAGACGTCGCATCTGAACTTTGATCTTGTCAATCCTGATAAGAATGGAGGCTCGCTGCAGAGTGTGCGCCTCGCGAAGGGCTTCGAGTTTGTGTTCGCCAGCCTGCCGGAGGACGGCTCCAACGGCAGCACCTCCCCGTCGGCCGCCGGCGCCCTGGCCAACCGGATTCGCCTGTTCGGCGACCCGTCGCTCCAGGGTTTCCAGATCACCGAAGTCTCGTCCGGCGGATCGGTTCCGGTGCTCAAGGCCCAGAACGACAGCCCGTTCGATGTGCTGCTCATCGCCGGCCAGCTGGTGCGCGGCGGCAAGCAGAACCGCGGCATCAACGCCGACGCCTTCATCTGCTCCGGCAAGACCGCGCAGCTTCCCGTGACCTGCGTCGAGCAGGGCCGCTGGTCGGGAAGCTCGACCTCGGGCTTCGGATTCGCGGGGTTCGAGCCCATGTCGGTGCGGGGCGGCAAGGTCCGCGACGTGGCGAAGGGCATGCGGGAAGGCCGGGGACACGCGGCCAACCAGTCTCAGGTCTGGCAGGAGGTGCGCTCCATCGCCGAGGTACTGCAGGCTGGCAACGCGAGCTCGGATCTCCTCCACACGCTCGATGAGATCAAAGCGCGTATCAGGCGCCGACCGAGCGGCTCCGGTCCGACCCCATCCAGCGGCCGCAGCGAACCCGTCACCGTCGACGGCGAGTCGCGGGCCTCGCTCGACGCCCGGATCGACCACCTTCGCATTACAGCGCGTGAGCTTGCGCATCGACTCGAGCGCGCCCTGCGTCAGGACGAGCCCGACTTCGAGTCGCAGGACGTCTCCAACATCCGCCGCGAACTCGACCACCTGCTCCGCGCCCTCACGCAGCTGCAGACCCGACGCGCCCGGCTCGCGGCAGAGAAGGCCGACGCGGCCGGCGGACTCGCCGTCTCAGAGGAGGCGCTGGCGGAAGCGAACGCCCTTGCCGCCAGGTCCAACGGCCTGCTGGTGTTCTTCGAGGGCGAGTTCGTGGCGGGCGACCTGTTCGCCGACCGCTCGTGGTTCGGCACGCTCTACGGCGAGCTGCGCGACTCGGCGATCCTCTCGTGGGACGCCGCCGCGCGTCGGCCGCGGAGCAGCGAGGAACCGCGCGCGGCCAACGCGCCGGAGTCGTCGCCGGACGCCACGCGGCGCATGGCCCAGTCGGTGGTGCGCGACGCGCTCGGCGGCACCTGGCTGGACCGCCCGACGCCGGCGCACGGCCGGACGTTCCTTCTCGAGCATCCGTTCCTCGAGAGCGCGACGGTCACGGATGGCGAAGGCAACCCGCTGCACGTGCTGCTCGGCACGCGGCACACGCCGAAGAGCTTCCGCACCACCCGCGCCGCGATCCAACCGCGGCCCCGCCACGATCCGTTCCGCCCGATCGAGTGACCGCGGCAGCGGCTTCGCCCGACGAAGTAGCCCCATTCGGGAAAGAGATCGCGGCTGAACCCGCGGACGACAGCAGCACATCACGGTCATTGCGCCGCAGGGAGATCGGCCCCGCGCGCAATCGAGTCCGCGGGAGGCGTCATG
>CAMBUI010000230.1 GCA_945870915.1 Candidatus Kuenenia stuttgartensis
CCCGATCTTGTCGAACAGCCCCTCCCCGCGCACCGTGAGCTCCTCGCCGATGGACAGGACAGGCATGCACGCGACGAACGACATGTTGTAGGTCGTGGTCGTCGTGCTCTTTCCGTTCGACGTCGTCACCTTGTACTGGTAGTCGCCCGCGAGCAACGACATCCGCACCCCGCCGGAGACGATGCCGCCCTCCATGAGGTTGAGTCCGCAGCGCGAGTGCCCGACCGCGAACATGGGGAACGCCGCCATGCGCTGGTCGAGCCCGGGATCACGGTCGGTGAAGCGCAGGCCGAGCCCGGCGGCGAACGCGCGCAGCGCCTCGGTGCGCTCGCGCTCGCGCCGCGCCCCGATCACGATCGCCACGATGATCAGCGCGATGGCACCGAGGGCGAGCGCGGCCACCAGTCCGGCGCCGAGGACGCCGACCGCCACCTCCGCGCCGCCCTTCGCGAGCATCGCGGCGGGGACCAGCGCCACCTAGAACTTCACCTGCGGGGCGACGCGCTCCGCGGCGCTGTCGAGCTCGAAGAACGGCATCTGCTTGAAGCCGAACAGGCCGGCGACGATGTTCGTGGGGAACACCACCAGCGTCTGGTTGTAGCCGCCCGCGGCGCCGTTGTAGCCCGAGCGGGCGCGGCCGATGATGTTCTCCGTCGAGGTGAGCTCGCCCTGGAGCTGCTGGAAGTTCGCGTTGGCCTTGAGGTCGGGGTACGCCTCCGCCACGGCCATCAGGCGGCCGAGCGCCTGCGTCAGCCCGCCCTCGGCGGCGATCTTGTCGTCGATGGGACCGGCGCTGACCGCGCGGGCGCGCGCCGCGATCACGGCCTCGAGCGCCTCGCGCTCGTGCTTGGCGTAGCCCTTCACCGTCTCCACGAGGTTCGGGATCAGGTCGTGGCGCCGCTTGAGCTGGACATCGATGTCCGCCCACGCGCCCTGCACGCCGACCCGACCCGCCGCGAGCCGGTTGTAGATGCCGATGACCCAGACCGCGAGGACGACCGCGAGGAGGACGAGCCCGCCGCATGCGACGAGAAAGATGACTCCGAGACCCATGCCCATGGTGCTGACCCTTCGGGGTGCGACCCCAGTTTCTCCTCGAGTTCTGCCTCGAGTTCTACCTCGAGCGCTGCGGCGAGGACCGCGCCTGCCGCCGCGCACCGGCGCGGAAAGCCTGCTTCCGCGACCCGCCCCGACGGTTTCAGAGCGCGCGGATTCTACCGCGCTGCCTTCGCCCCCGATGGTCCGGGCCGGCTGGCCTTCCCGGCCGCGCCCTTCGTCGGCTGGTTCTTCGGCTGGCTCGTCGGCTGGTTCTTCGGCTGAACGTTCTTCGACTGGACCTTCTCCGACTGGAGCTTCGACTGGACAGGCATGCTTCGGCCCACCCTCCCCACAGCGCCGCCGGCCGCCGATCCGATCCGCCGGATGTAGGTGAATTCCGCCTCGGTCAGCGGGGTGATGGACAACCGGTTGCCGCGCTGCAGGATCTGCATCCCCGCCAGCGCCTTCTCGGCGCGCAGACGCTCGAGGGGCACGACCTCGGCGAACGCCTCCACGAAGCCGACCTCGCACATCAGCCAGGTCGGCGCCGCCGGGTCCGACTTCGGGTCGTGGTACTCGCTCTCCGGGTCGAACTGCGTCGGATCGGCGATCGGCGTGCGGCGGATCTCGAGCACTCCCGCAGCACCCGACGGGTCGGCGTTGGAGTGGTAGAAGATGCCCAGATCCCCCGCCTTCATCGTGTCGCGCATGAAGTTGCGCACCTGGTAGTTGCGGACGCTGTCCCATCCGGTCCGGCCGTCGCGGGCGAGGTCGGCGATCGAGTAGACGTCAGGTTCGCACTTGAGCAGCCAGAAACTGGGCATTTCCGAAGGGTAGCGGCGGAAACGCCGATTTACACTCCCATGATGCGAGGTCCCTCACAAGGGTTGTCCGAAGTCGAGCGCCCGCCGTCCTGCGATCCGCGCGAGCTCGGCCCGGGCACGCGATCCGGCGCCGCGACCGACGCCGAACGCAACGGCCTTCCCGACGCCGACGCCGTCCACGAGCGGCGCACCGACCAGTCCCGCATCCGCGCCCCGCACGGATTCCGCACGATCGCCCTCGCGGGTGCGCTCGGCGCCTCGGTCGTCGCCGCGCCGCTCCTCGCAACAACCCTCCTCCAAGCTCCCCCCTTCGACACAACCCTCCGCGGAGCACCGAAGGCTGGTTCAACCGTCGTCGGAACTCCCCAACCCGGGTCTTCCCACCGGCGATCGCCCGACGGCCTCTCGGTCATCGCCGACGAGCCGCGCGCCGCGCCGCAGTCCGAGGGCGCGACCCCACCGGCCGAAGGCACCACGCCGCCGGCTGAAAGCACGACGCCGCCAGCTGAACGCACCACGCCACCAGCCGAAAGCACCACGCCGCCGGCCGCGAACCCAAACCCGCCGGCGACCACCGCCGCGACCGCGGCATCCGCCATCGACAACACCTCGGCGCGCCGGGAGCGCACCCGCACCGCCGCCGAGGACACGCTTCGCAAGGCGCTCGTGCCGCAGCCGATGTCGCAGGCCCGCTTCATCGCGCTGCTGACGGCGATCGATCCGGCGCTCGCGGCCGATGCAACGCTGCTCGAGGCGCATGCCGGGTACCTCGCGTCGGTCGAGAAGCTCAACGAGGCGTCGATCCGCCAGCTGCTGCGCCTGCTGCCCGCCGCGTACAGCTGGGATGCAGGCAGCGAGACCTTCGAACCGCGATCGACGCCCGAGCTGATCGCGCTGCTCGGGCTGCGCGACAAGGCCGCCCGCAACACCTCGACCGCGGAGCGGCGCCTGCTGCAGGCGGTCGACACGCTGGTCCCGGCCGACGCACGAAACCGCTACAACCGCGCGCTCCTCGCGTGGCGGCACGAATCCATGCCGCGGGCCGCCCTGCTGCCGTCGACGCGCGTGACGCTCGTGGAGCTGCTCGCAGAGGCGAAGCTCGGACCCGAGTCGGGCGCCGCGATCGAGCAGGTCGTGGGCGAGTACGCCGGCGCGCTGGCCAGCGCGTGCGCCGAGCGCGCGCAGCTCCTGCGCGACAACGATGCCTCGCGCGCCGTCATCGAGACCACCGCGGGCGCGCTCTGGCGCTACGCGCCCGAGGAGATCGCCGCGACCACCGCGGCCGAACTCGACGAACTCGACGCGCGCGACTTCGCCAGCGAGATCGCGATCCGCACGCTGCACTTCGACGCGCTCGCGCGGATCCGTGCGCGCCTGCAGCCGCGCGAAGGACGGCGGGTCGTCGAGCTCTGGCAGCGCACCGTGCACCCCGAGCTGTTCGACGACGAGCGACTGCTCGCCCGCATGGTCGAGGATACGCTCGCGCATCCCAACTTCTCCGCCGACCACGACACCGCGCTGCTCGACGCGCTGGAGACCTCGTACCAGCGGCTCGAGCCGCTCTCCCGCGCGGCGTGCGAGGCCGCGGATCTCGTGCTTCCCCGGCTCCCGAGCCGGACGCAGGAGTCGATGGCCGCCGAGATCGACGCCCGCATCGTCACGCTCGAGACGCAGGAGAAGCGCCGCGCCGTCGTCAAGGAGGCGCTCCAGCGCGTGCGCGCCATGCTCGGCGACGCCGATGCGGGCCTCGCGGCGCGACTGGAGGACGCGATCTTCAGCGCGGACTCGCTCGCGCGGGCCGACGCGTTCGAGCGCCGCGCGCTCGCGCTGCGGCGCGAGGCGCTCGCTCCCGAGCGCGAGGCGATCGCCGATGAACAGGGCGCGGCGGGCACCCCCGCCGCGAAGGATGGCGGCGGCGCCGCGTCGCCAGCGGGGCCCGCGGTTCCGCCCTCGACGCGGCCGGGAGCTCCCGGTGACGGCACCAAGTCGCCCGCGGGCACCGATGGCAGCGGCGGCGACGGCAACGACGACGCCACCCAACCCGCACGCAACGGGCGTGGCGGTCGCCGCGCGCGCCCGAACTGATCCAGTGCCCCACTCCATGCAACACGCGTCAACCAATGCTGCCAACCGCGCGCCCGACGGCGC
>CAMBUI010000231.1 GCA_945870915.1 Candidatus Kuenenia stuttgartensis
ACTTCGGCATGGCCGACGCCACCGCGCTCCGCGCGGACGAGGACGGACCCGTCGCGCGCTGGGGCCTCGCGCTCGGCCGCGGGCTGCTGCTGCTTGCGACGGCATTCGCATCAAACCCGCAGGCGGCGTGGGCGCCCTTCGCGCAGATCGCCGAAGCGCTCTCGCCGTGGGCCGCGACCGCGTGGCAGCCTGAAATCGCGTCGCTGCAGCGTCTCGCGATCGTCGGCGTGGGCATGGGCGCGCTGCTTGCGCTCGCAAGTGCGGGTGCACGGGTGCGCGCGGGACACGGGCGAAGCGCTGCCCGCGACCTCGCGGAGCACGCGCTGGTCGCCACGATGGCGGCGCTCGCGGATCCGCTGTTCGCGGTCGGGTGCTACTTCATCGGCGTGCACGCGTTCCGCCACACCCGGCGCTTGGCGTGCACCGCCGAGGTCGTCGGGCGCGATCAAGGCGCCGAGACGAATCATGGCTTCGTGCAGCGCCTGCTGCGCGTCCATTGGCTGAGCCTCGCGCTGATGTGGCCGACGGCGCTCGCGTTCGTGCCGCTCTGCTTACTGCTCGGCGGATTCACGATGCATGCGGTGACCGTCGCGAGCATCGCGTTCTACATGATCACGACGCTGCCCCACCACCTGCTGGGGCTCGAACTCCCGCCTGCCGACATGGCGCCAGCGGCGCGTCGCTGATGTGATCGGAGAGGGCGCTCAGCGCCGCCGCCGCCCAACCAGCCCCGCGAGCCCGAGCAGCGCCACCGCGCCCGGCGCCGGCACCGCGACCACCTCGACGAAGAACGAGCTGTTGAAGCCGCGCACCTCGTACTCGGTCAGGTTGCCGTTGAAGAGCGAGCCGACGTCGGCGGCGCCCGCGAACAGCGACGCGACGTTGAAGCTGGTCACGAACCCGACCGAGCCGTCGGCTGCGACCGTGGCGTAGGCGCTCATCAGCGACGGATCAGCCGTCACGCCGAGGCCGGCGAAGTTGGGATCGGTGCGCATGGAGTACGCGGCGTCGCCATAGAAACCGCTGTTGTCGATCAGGATCTGGCTCGCGCCGCCGAAGTCGTCGAAGACCAGGCCGCCACCGCCCGCGCCGAACCCGATCGCGGCGTTGGTGATCGCGGCGCCGCCGATCTGGTCGGTCGGCAGCAGGACCGCCTGCGTGTGGGTCTGGGCGAACGGGCCGATCTGGCGGATGCTTCCGATCTGCACGGTGATGGCGTACACGTTGCCGCCGTTCGCGCCGCCGCCGGCGCCGCCCACGAGCTGCGCCGACCAGCGTCCGCGGATCGCGGGGTTCGCGCCGTACTGGCCCATGAGCGTGCCGATGTCGGCGATACCCGCCTGGCGGTTGATGGAGGCGGTGTAGTCGAGGCTCCCGCCCGCGCCGGAGCGCCTGACCAACGCCGCGACGTTGGTCACGGTGACAGCGGCGTTTGCGAGCGAGACGAACGAGGCAGCGGCAACGGCCGCGCAAGGGACGAACAGGGAGCGACGCATGGCAGACTCCTGGATCTCGGGGGAGGCGGTGGGACGGAACCGTCGGAATCGACGGCGAGGGACCCTCAACCCTGCGCCCGAACCAGCCTCGGGCAAGCCCCGCCGCGCGACCGCGACCGAACAACCCGCGCGCGGTCATTCACTCGGATGAACCACGCAGGAGCCCCATCGCCACCGCCACCAGCTCCTGCCACCCGCCCACGCCGAACTTGGCGTAGCAGTGCCGCGCGAGCGTGGCCACCGTGGGCCGCGCGATCCCGAGCCCGCGGCCGATCTCGGCGAGGGAGCGCCCGGTGAGCAGCATGTCGAACACCTCGCGTTCGCGCGCCGCGAGCGACTCGAACGCCGACGCAGCGCGGTGGCGCTTCGCGTACGGCGTGTTCTGGCGCCCGTCGACCTGGATGAGCGCTGGCGGCGGGAACTCGGCGGGAATCGGCACGATCGCGAAGGACACGTGGTAGTTGCACGGCGCGACTGTCGCGGCGGCCGCACCGCCCGCCTGCGCGTGCCGCGCGTTCACGCGCACCATGAGGAGGTCGAGCATGCCGACGATCGCCTTGATCTGGTCCCAAACCTGAAACATGGTCGTCCTGCTCGAAGTGCCCCCAGAAGAGGCGGCGGTCGATGTATCCGCGCGTCGCCTCGCGCTGGTCGTACGGGAGCGCGTCGGCGATGTGCGCGGCGCTGCGGCGCTCGAAGGCGTGGCCGAGGCGGCCATGCAGGGCGCGGTGCACGGGGTTCGCGGGGTCCCAGTGGATGACGACCTTCGGGCGCGTGACCTCGTAGCGGATGCGCCGCGAGCGCGCGGTGGCGGCGAGCCGGCGGACGAGGCCGATGCGCTCGAGTGCGTCGAGCGTGCGCTGGACGGCGACCGTGCCGCGGCCGAGGACTTCCGCGAGTTCCGCGACGGACGCAGGCTGCGCGAAGTGCCGCAGCGACTCCCACGCGGACGAGTGCGCGAAATCGGCGAGCGTCTCGACGAGTCCCGCGCGGTCGATGGGGATCGGGTCGACCGACGGCGGTTGCGCGGCGGGCGATGCGGCCGGCGTCGCGTCGGCCGCGCGGCGCGGGCGTTTCGAGGACGGATTGGGACGCGGTCGTCGCGGCACGGGGTGGGTTGTAGCAGCGGGATGCCCCAGGGGGCCGCGGAAGAGCGACGCGCGTGGAAGACGGCGGATGGGCCGTCATTCAACTGAACGACTTGCTACCTCGCCCTCGCCGCGACCTCAAACCACTCCGCTGGCATCGCGTTCGCGAGGTCGCCCGTCACGCTCATCGGCTGCATCCCCTCGATCGATGTGGGCTTGAAGGCGCCCATGAAGATGTAGGGCTCAGTGCCAAACTCATCGTCGGTCGATTTTCGGACAAACAGCCACATCGTCGCCTCTCCATCCCTGGCCTTCACGATGCGTACTCCATCACCCCGATCCGGCCGCGCAGTCGCCTGGCTTTGCCAGTGGAACACCGATGGGCTGATCGCGTAGTCGCGATAGCGCGTGCGCTCCGTGAACGTGTTCGCGTCCTTCTCGAGCGTCACGAGCATGATGTACGCGGAGTGCGCTGGGATCCATGCGACCCCGCTCTGGGGCGTCGCGCGCCAGATCGACTCCACTCCGAATGCCGCGAACAGCTGGCGGCGCGTGTACACCCGATGAAGCGCGAGCGGCACGTCGCGGGGCACCGCGACGGCGGGCACGGGCGCGAGGCCCACTACCCGAACGACAATCGCGTCGAGCAGCGCACGCAGTTCGCGACGCAGCGGTTCGTTCGTGCGGAGCTCCTCGAGGACCTCGGCTGCGGTCGATGGGGCCTCCCTGCCGTGCCTCCTCCGGACGGCGTCGCCGAACTCGACGAGGAGGACCTGCAAACGGCGGTCGTTCAGCAGCGTCGGGGTGAGCACATCGCTCCGCTCGAGTGCTTCGAGCAGCGTGATTCCGAACTCGACCAGCTTGCGGTCGGTGATCGACGCGACCGCCCGCAACGGGGAGATGAAGGGCTCGATCGCCGCGATGTCGGTGGCGGCGACACCGAGGCCGGCGCCCGCGAGCAATCCTGACCAGGTCAGCCGCGCATTGGGACTCGCGTAGAACACGCGCGGATCGACGCGCGTCGCATCGAGATACTCGCGCATCGAGGGCGTCCGCTCAAGCCGCTCCCGCAGGCGCTTGATCGACTCGAGCAGCCGCTCGCGCTGCGACCGCGTCTGCGCGCGGATGTTCGCGAGCACCTGCTCGCGCGCGATGCGCTCGAGCGTGATCGAGCAACCCGGGGGCAGCGCCGTGAACCCGTTCTCGACCTGCGACTCGACGGAGACGGCCGGATCCGCCAGCATCGCGCCCAGGCGGTCGCCGAAACGGAACTCCTTCCGGTACTGCCCGACGAAGTCGAGCACCGTGAGGCTGTCCTTGCCGATCGGCGGGCACAGGCGCAGGCCGCGCCCGAGCTGCTGCACGTAGACGGTGAGGCTGTCCGTCGGGCGCATGAAGAGCACCGTGTCGACCTCCG
>CAMBUI010000232.1 GCA_945870915.1 Candidatus Kuenenia stuttgartensis
CCCGACTTCGACGGCGCGCCGCTCGACATGGCGCGCCGGCTCGACCTGCTCGGCGAGGTGCTCGCGCTCGCCTTCAAGACCGACTCGACGCGCGTGGCCACCCTGATGCTCGCCAACGAGGGCTCCAACCGCGCCTACCGCGAGGTCGGCGTGTCGGACGGCCACCACGATGTCTCGCACCACGGCAACGACGAGCACAAGCTCGCGCACTTCGCCGCGATCAACCGCTTCCAGGCCGAGCGCTGCGCGGCGTTCCTCCGCGCGCTCTCGCGCACGCAGGAGAACGGCCGCCCGCTGCTCGACTCGACGATCGTGCTCTACGGCGGCGCCATCGCCGACGGCAACCGCCACAACCACGACGACCTGCCCATCCTCGTCGCGGGTGGTCGCGCGCGCGGACTCCGCGGCGGCCGGATCGCCGCCTGCGCGAAGGGCACGCCGCTGTGCAACCTCCACCTCGGCATCGCACGCGCCGCGGGGGCAGACCTCGACGGCTTCGGCGACGCGACCGGCGTGGTCGCGCCGGCGTGAGGCTCACCCGCGTCGTCACACCTTCCGGAAGATGAAGCAGTAGTTGAAGCCGCGCAGGAAGAAGTTGCCTTCCTCGGCGGCCTTGCGCCAGTTGCCGTACTCGAGCTTCTTGTTGTGGCGCACCACCGAGATGATGTCGACGGGCGTCATGTACCTGCGCATGATCGAGAAGAGCTCGAAGCCGATGGGCATGAACTCGCTGCCCTTCATCGATTCGCCTCCGGCGCCCTTCTTCTTGCGCCACGAATCGCTCACATACAGCCCCATGTAGCGGCCCGGCTTGAGCACGCGGTGGATCTCGCGGATCACGTCCTCCATCGCGCGGTAGTACGCCTTGCCGTGGTCCTCGCCGCCCGAGTCGAGCTTGCCGATGCAGCGCGCGTCGTCGGAGTAGTCGACGTGCGTCGAGTACGGCGGATCGATGAACACGAAGTCGACGCTCTCCTTGTCGAGCGGGAGCTTGCGCGAGTCGTTGAGGCGGATCTCGGGGCGCTGCGGGTTGAGGTCGAAGCCGACGCCGTTGCGCTTGAGGTCGCGGCAGACGTCGAGCGTGGTGCCCGAGCCGCACATCGGATCGACGACGAGGTCGTTCTCGCGCGTGTAGCGCGAGAGCAGCTGCCAGATCACCCACGACGGCGTGGCGCCGACATAGTCCTTGTCGCCTTGCATCGAGCCGGAGCCGACGACGGCGTCGCCCTGGATCTCGATCTTGCGCGGCTCCTCGCCGCGGTGGAGCCGCTGCTTCTTCTGCGCCTCGCGCATCGCGGGGCTGTCGTAGTGCTGGCTCGGGTACTCCCACAGCGTGGTGGGGAAGATGCGCAGCGGCGGACGCTCGTCGCGGCGGGGGCCTTCGCGGCGTGGACCTTCACGGTGTGGACCTTCACGGTGGGGACTCCCCGACTTGTGAGGCGGCTTGCGGTCGTTGGAATCGCGGAATGGGCTTGGCACGCGCGGAGTGTACGGTTCACGCCAGCGCGCCGTAGATGGCGCCCGCCGCGCCCGCGGTCGCCACGAGGACCGGCGCGGCATACGGGACCTTCGTGCGGAGCATCGCGGCGACGGCGGCCGCGATCAGGACGAGGGTCATGTCGCCGAAGAACACGGGTCGTCGCGACCAGCCGCCCGCGGTCTCGAGGACGAAGCCGAACGCCGCGCCGACGATGAGTCCGACGGCGATCGCGCCGAGGAGGTTGAGCGTCCGCCGCGCGGGCGGCCACGACACCAGCCGCTCGAAGAACCCGAACCCGATGAAGGTGAAGCCGAACGCGGGAAGGAAGATCCCCGCGGTGAACGCGAGCGCGCCGGGGACGCCGCCGCCCTGGTGGCCGACGAAGGTGCCGAAGATCACGAGCGGCGCGGGCAGCACGCTCGCGATCGCGATGCCGTCGAGGCACGCCTGCTGCGTCATCCATCCGCCTTCGCCTGCGGCGACCGAGCTCACGTAGGGGAGCGCGGTGTACGCGCCGCCGAAGGTGACGAGTCCCGCGACGAGCCCGTGGCCGAAGAGTTCGCCTGCGCCGCGCGTGTGTTCCGACGCGGGCGCCCCGGCGGCGATCCCCTCCGCGGGCGCGGTCGCGCCCGGCGAGAGCAGGGCGATCGTGGCGATGCTCGCGGCGATCACGGCCGCGATCGGCGCCTTGCCGGTGCCGGGCGCCGCCCGCCAGAGCGGCGCGACGAGCCGCACCGCGGCACGCACGATCAGCGCGCACGCCGCGATCTGCATCGCCGCCATCGCGCCCGCGACCGGCGGCGAACGAAGGTCGAGCACGCCGTACAGCGCGCTCGCCGCGAGCATGAGCACGAGCCCCGGCAGCATGAAGCCGAGCCCCGCGGCGATGCCTCCGAGGCGCCCGCCGCGGACGGTGCCGAGGTAGCAGCACATCTCGTGCGCCTCGGGTCCGGGGAGCAGCTGGTAGACCGCCAGGGCGCGGCGGAAGCGCTCGCGCGTGAGCCAGCCGCGCCGGTCGGCGAACTCCGACGAAAGTTCCGCGATCTGCACCGCCGGGCCGCCGAAGGCGGTCGCCCCGAAGCGGAGAAAGTCCAGGAATATCGCCGCGGGATGTCCGCGTGGGGGGCTGTCGGGTTCCCGTGCTGAGGCCGTCTCCACCTGTGCGAGGGTACCGCGATCGTTCCCGCGGATCGTTCAGGAAATGCTTTGGATTTTCGGACGGTCGCGGTAGATTCGAAATGATGTCCCGGTTGCCCCGGCTCACCGTCGCAGCGTGTCTCGCGGGCCTCGCGCCTGCGGTGGCTGCACATGCGGTGGACCTCTCGGTCGCGGCGGTCGAGATCACGCAGGGACTGCAGTCGGCGGCGGGCGACATTCCGCTGATCGCCCGCAACGCGACGCTGGTGCGCGTGAAGGTCTCGCTCAACGGGGCGCTCGACCCCGAGCCGGGCGTCGACGCGGTGCTGCGCATCTACGCCAACGGCATCGAGATCCCCGAGTCGCCCGTCTACAGCAGCAACGGGCCGATCACCGCGCCACTCGCTCCGAGCGCCGACAACGCGCAGGACACGATCAACTTCCACTGCCTGCCGCCCGAGGGTGCCGACATCGACTTCGTCGTCACGGTGAACCCGTTCGGCACGGTGCGCGAGGACAACTACGACAACAACGCGCTCGCGGTGAACGAACGCGCGTTCCTGTGCCGCCGCATGGTCGACCTCGCGTATGTGCCGGTGAACTACACGCCCGGCGGCGGGCAGCCGAACGCCACCATCATCGAGCCGGGCTCGGGCGACGCGTTCCTGCGCGCCATCTACCGCACGGGCGACTGGAACTACCACCGTTCGCCGCTGCCGGCGCCGACGCATGTCCTCGACATCAACATCTCGACGACCTACCTGCTCAACACGCTGAACGACATCCGCCAGAACCAGATCCCCGCGGCGGGCTACGCGCGGCCGGAGTTCATCTACGGCTGGCTGCCGGGCAATCCGTTCACCGGAAACGGCCAGGCGAACGGCACGCCGGGCGCGGCCGCGTTCGGCAACACCGATCCCGCGCGGTTCCAACGCACGATGGCCCACGAGATCGGCCACTGCTGGGGACAGGCGCACAACACGCTGTTCTCCGGCGTGGTCGGATGGGATGTCGAGCACCACCTGCGCGACCCGCTCGGCCTCGCGGCGCTCATGCCGTCGACCAAGCGCGATGTCATGGTGGCGGGGCTCAACACCGCCGACGCGTGGGTGGCGCCGGTCACCTACCTCGACGCGATCGGCGACGCGCGCGCCGCCTGCGCGGCGTTCGACGGCGACGGCGGCGCGGGCGGCGGCGGTCCAGCCGACGACGCCGATTCCACCGTGCTGCGCATCGCCGGCGCCCACGACCATGCGATGCGCCGCGTCCGCCTGTCGGCCGCGATGGAGCACGGCGCGGTCGCCCCGACGATCGACGACCCGCGCGGCAACGTGCTCGTCGAGTCCTTCGCCGGCGACGGAACC
>CAMBUI010000233.1 GCA_945870915.1 Candidatus Kuenenia stuttgartensis
AACGAGGAGCCGGTCTCGTCGAGCGTCGTGCAGGCGATCGCCACCGATCCCGAGTCGATCGGCTACTGCAGCGTGGTGTTCGATTCGGTGCGCGTGCGCCAGCTCGCGATCGAGGCGCTCGACGGCAGCGGTTTCATCGCGCCCACCGAGGAGGCGATCCGCTCGGGCCGCTATCCGCTCGCCCGCGCGCTGCGCCTCTACTTCGTGCGCGAATCGCTCGCCGCCAGGCCGGCGGTGCGCAAGCTGCTCCAGTTCGTGGTGTCGCAGGACGGTCAGGAGATCGTCGGTCGCGGCGGCCAGAAGACGCTGTCGCCGGCGGCGGCACGCGAGGGCTTCGCGAAGGTGCAGTGAGCGTGCGGTGACGGTGCGGTGCCTCGTGCCGCGTCCATCGACGGAACGCGCGCCTACCGCGCCGCGCCCGCCTCGATGGTCCGCTCGTGCACCACGCGACCCGACGAGGTCACGAAGCGCGCCGACAGCGACGCCTTGCCGCCGACCTCGCGCGCCTCGAGCACGAGGAACGAGTTCGGCGTGCCCGAGTCGAAGACCACTTCGGGACCGCCCACCGCGGCGTCGGCGTGCACGCGCGCATGCAGCGGACTCGTGACGAGCTCGACGAGGTCGTACCCCGCCCTCGCGGCGGTCGGATGCACCAGCACGCGCGAACGGTGGACATCGCCCGACACCAGCACCACGCCCTGCACGCCGCCCTCGCGCAGCATCGCCTGGAACCGCGCGAATTCGTGCGGATACGCGCCCCAGCAGTCGGACTTGAGCGCCCGCACGCGGTTGTTCCACACCATGCTGCTCGCGACGACCTTGAACGGCGCCGTGCTCGCGCGCAGTCCGTCCTCGAGCCAGCGCCACTGCGCCTCGCCGAGCAGCGTCGGCAGCTTCGGGTCGTCGCGCGACGGCTCGGTGCGCGCGAACCAGCGCGTGTCGAGCACGAACACCTCGACGGGGCCGGAGCGGAACGAGGTGTAGAGGCCGCCGCCCTTCCCGTCGCCGACGCCATCACCCGCGCCATCACCCGCACCATCGCCCACGCGATCACCCACGCCCGGCCGGTACTCGAGGAACGCGCGACGGCTGTTCTCGCGCTGCGGCAGCCGACCATCGGTGTCGTTGAGGCCGAAGTCGTGGTCGTCCCACACCGCGACCAGCGGCATCGCCGCGGTGAGCGCCTCGAACGAATCGACCGACGCGAACGCGCGGTGCCGCGCGCGCTGCGTGGCGAGCGAGGTGGTGTCGATGTACGGCGTGTCGCCGATCAGGACGAGCGCGTCGGGTGCCTCGCGGGCGATGCGCCGCCAGACCTGCGCGGTCGACCAGTCGATGTCGGCGCAGGACCCGAACACAAGTCGCGCGCGCGCCGCGTCGTCGCTCCAGGTCGTGAAGGACCCGCGCGCGAGCATCGCACCGTCGGCAACGCGCTCGATCGCGTAGCGGAACGTCTCACCCGCGGGAAGCCCGGCGAGGCGGAAGCGCACGGTCGCATCGCGTTCCGCGTCGGGCACCGCGGTGGCCTCGACCACCGTGCCCGAATCGCCCTCGGCCACGCATCGCAGCGCGGCGCCGGCGGCGGTCGTCGCGGGCGAGATCCCCGCGCGCATCCAGACCACCGCGTCGGAGGTGTCGCGATCCGCGCCACCCTCGCGGCGGTCGTCGCCCGCGCGGACTTCGCGCGTTCCATGCAGGAAGACGGCCGGTCCACAGTCGAGCACCGCGTGCGCGGGGCGCAGCACGAGCGACACATCGTCGGCGTAGCCGTCGCACAATCCCTCGCTGCGCTCGAAGCGCAGGGTGACCTCGGCCACGCGCGCACCCGCGGGCACGACGCCTCCGGCCACGCGCCGCAGGAAGCCGGTCAGGCGCGCATCTCCAAGCGCGCGCCTGGTCGTGTCCGCAGCCGTGTCCCCATCCGCGCCGCCATCAGCGCGCCCGTCCGCCGGGCCGTCCCCGTTCGCCGCGCCGCCCCCGAACGCGGCCGACCGCTCGTCGAGCGATGCGCCGTCGAGCGAGGCCGTCGCCACCACGCCGCCGCGGTCGTCGATCCACGCGAGGTCGAGCCAGGCGATGTCACGCTGCGACGCGTAGCCGCCGAGCCACGCCGAGATCTCGAACGGCACGGCACCCGCGTCGATGTCGCGCGCGATCGCCGAGAGGTCGATCCGCTGCGCGATGCGCGATTCGCCTGCGCCGCCGCCGAAGAAGAACGCGCGCCCGCGCGTGGGCGAACCCGGCGTCGCGGCGTCGGGGAACTCCGGATGCACGCCGTAGGCGAGCGTCGACGCCGCGCCCCAGTCGCGCCAACCCGAGACGCCGCGGTCGCCTTCGGGCTTCTCCCCCGGCGAGGCGAGCTCGGCGTCGCCGTTCACCACGAGGTTGCGGCCGTACAGCAACTGCGGCGTTCCGGGGCGCGCCAGCCCGACCGCCCGCGAGTCGAGGTCCCACGCCGGATCGAGCGCGATGCCGAGATGCGCGAACGCGGTCGCCACCGCGTCGGTCTGGTTGACCGTCCCGCGCAGCATCCCGCGCAGCGCGGCGTCGCCCGACACGATGAACGGGATCTCGCGGTGCTCGGCGATGTCGCGGCCGTGGTTGAGGTCGATGGTGCCACCGTGGTCGGTGAGCAGCACGATCAGCCAGTCCTCGCGCTCCGCGCCCGGGCGCGCCGCGATCGCCTCGACCGCGCGGCCCACCAGCGCATCGGCCGCACCGATCGCCGCGAGGTACTGCGGCGACGCCCGGTGGAACCCGACCGTGTGCCCGGTCTCGTCGACATTGCCGATGTAGAGGAAGGCGAGGTCGAGCTCCGCGTCCGACCGCAGCGCCTCGACGCAGGCATCGGTCTGCGGAGCGTCGTTCTTCGTGTCCTGATAGGAGACACGCACGTCGACCGGGTCCTTCGCCAGGATGCGTTCGCCGATCGGCCCCCAGTTGCCGAAATACGCGGTGCGGATCCCGGCGCGCGCGCGCTTCGCCAGCGTGAACAGCGACGGAAACCGCTCGTAGTCGGTGATAAGGAACCGGTTGTCGGTCGAGCGGTGCTTGTCCGGCCACACCCCGCAGAGCACGTTCGACCACGCCGGACCCGACACGGTGTACCGCGATGTCGAGGCCTCGAGCGTGATGCAGCCATCGGCCACAAGCGCGTCGATCGCCGGCGTATCCGCAGCCACCAGCGCATCGGGCCGGACACCGTCGATGCCGATGAGCAGGACCTTTGGCTCACGCGCCGCGGGCTGGGATTCACGCGCCGCGGCACCCTCCGTCGACGAGCTCAGGACCATGGACGCGCACGCGACGGCGACTGCGGGAATCATGCGCGGCAGCGTAGCGCACGCCTCGAATCCGGCGTCCTTCGCTCTACACTCCGTGGATGCGCAACCGTCCGAGTGCACACGCCGCCGCGGTCCCGACCGTTCACCTCACCGCTTCGCCGGGGACCCGTGCATCGCGCGCGGCATCGCGCGCCGCCAACCGCGCCGCCAACCACGCTGCGATGTTCGTTGCCTTCTCCGCGCTCACCGCCGCGGTCGCGCTCGCGCAGAACGGCGACCGCGCGGGCGAGGTCCAGGGCGAGCTCCCGGCCGAGTGGCGCGTGACCGACGCGCCCGTCCGCACCGCCGCCGAGGAACGCGCGACCTTCTCCATCGTCGACGGCTACGAGGTCACGCTGGTCGCCGCCGAGCCGCTCGTCGAGGCGCCGGTCGTGATCGAGTTCGGTCCCGACGGACGCATGTGGGTCGTCGAGATGCGCGGCTACATGCGCGACGCCAACGGCGCGGGCGAGACCGAGCGCCTCGGCCGCATCAAGGTCCTCAGCGACACCGACGGCGACGGCACGATGGACAAGGCCGAGGTCTTCCTCGACGGACTCGTCATGCCGCGCGGCATCGCCCACTGGCGCGACGGCCTGCTCGTCATCGAGCCGCCGCATCTCCTCTTCGTGCGCGACACCAACGGCGACGGCC
>CAMBUI010000234.1 GCA_945870915.1 Candidatus Kuenenia stuttgartensis
GATCGTGCTCGTGCGCGGCGGCCGTGTGCGCGACCTTCCCGGCGTGCGCTACCACGTGGTGCGCGGCGCCCTCGACTGCCTCGGCGTCGACGGCCGCAAGAAGGGCCGCTCGCAGTACGGCGTGAAGAAGAAGGCCGCGACCGCCGCCAAGAAGAAGTGATCCGGAGGTCGTGATCCGGCGCGCGCACGCGCGTCGGACCGGACACGCGCGCAGGCGCGTTCACGCTCACCACAGGAACATCGCCCGGAGTGGCCCTCGCTGGAGGAACCGGGCACTGAGTAATCGCGGAAACGAAGCTTCGGGAATGCCCATCTCCCGTCCGCGGTGAAGAGGGTCGAGGCATCCGCCAACGACCAACAGCCACAGGAGTATTCGAATGGCCCGTCATTTCAAGCGTCCCGACGATGTGTGGCTGAAGCCCGACCCGCGCTTCCAGGACAAGGTCCTGTCGAAGTTCATCAACTGCGTCATGATCGGCGGCGAGAAGGCCACCGCGCAGCGCTGCGTGTACGGCGCGCTCGACGCGATCCAGGCCCGCCTCGACAAGGAGAAGTCGGAGACCATGCCGCGCTCCGCGATCGAGCTGTTCCACCTCGCGCTCGAGAACGTGCGTCCGGCGGTCGAAGTCCGCTCGAAGCGCGTCGGTGGTGCGAACTACCAGGTGCCGATGCAGCTCAACAAGCGTCGCCAGCAGTCGCTTTCGTTCCGCTGGATCATCGATGCCGCGCGCGACGAGAAGGGCCGCCCGATGCACCTCCGCCTCGCGAAGGAATTCTGGGACGCCGCCAAGAACGAAGGCAAGGCCGTGACCACCAAGGAAAACACGCACCGCATGGCGGATGCGAACAAGGCGTTCGCGCACTTCGCCTGGTGATCGCGTGTCTGAGCGCTCGCAGCTGCGGCTGCTCGCTCTGGCGTGCATGGCGCCAGAGGAAGCCGCTGCGGTGGCGACCGCCGGAATGCACATCAAGACAAACCCCTGCTGCGGCAGGTGGATGGCAATGGCAAGGGCGCCCAGCGATGGGCGCCCTTGTTCGTTTTCGTCGGGGGACGCGGCGGGTGTTGGCGCAATCGCGGAAACCCGCGGGGCCGACCCGCTACGCTACGCCCCCATGTACGGACTCATCAACAAGGCCGTCGAGGGGCTCGTTCGCAGCAAGTTCGGCGATGCGACCTGGGACCGGATCCGCACGCGCGCCGGGCTGCCCGACGAGCCGTTCATCGGCATGGAGCAGTATCCCGACAAGACGACCTACGACCTCGTGGGGGCGGCGAGCGCGGAACTGGGCGCGCCGGCGGCGGCGATCCTCGAGGAGTTCGGCCTGTACTGGGTGCGCTACACCGCCGAGGCGGGCTACGGCGAGCTGATGAAGTCGGCCGGGCGCACGCTTCCTGAATTCCTCCGCAACCTCGACCAGCTGCACACGCGGGTCAAGCTTTCGTTCCCGCACCTCGCGCCGCCGAGCTTCGCGGTGAGCGACGAGTCGTCGTCGTCGCTCGTGCTCCGCTACTACTCCGACCGGCCGGGGCTCGCGCCGCTGGTGGTCGGGCTGCTGCGCGGTCTCGGCGACCGCTTCAACGTCGATGTCACGGCGCGGTTCGAGCGCGTCGAGGGCGACCGTCCGCACGACCGGTTCGTCGTCGAGTGGAGCCCGCGCGCGTGAGTGCCCCGCTGGACCTGTCGTCGATGCCCGATGTGCGGCTGGTGCGGGAGCTGTTCCCGTTCTGCTTCACCGTGGACGAGGGACTGCGCATCGCCATGGTGGGGCAGCGCTGGGAGTCGTTCGACGCATCGGTGCAGGTCGGCGCTGGCTTCTTCGAGGTGTTCGAGATCGAGCGGCCGACCGGCATCGCGGGCGAGGCCGACATCGTGGCACGGGCGGACGACGTGTTCGTGCTGGCGCTGCGCACGCGGCCGTCGTTCAAGCTGCGCGGGCAGTTCGTGCCGCGGTCGAAGTGCTCCTGCGGTGGATGCCTGCTGTTCGTGGGGGGGCCGTGGATCACGCAGGTCGCGGAGCTCGCGCGGCTCGGGCTCGGTCTCGCCGACTTCCCGCCGCACGATCCGCGCGGCGACTTCCTGGTGCTGCTCCAGACGCAGGAATCGACGCTGTCCGACCTGAAGCAGCTCGCGTCGCGGCTGCGCGCGACCGGTGCCGCGCTCGAGGCGCGCACGCGCGAGATCGAGCGCGAGATGGCGCTTCGGGCGAGCCTCGAGGCGCAGCTGCGGCAGAGCCAGAAGATGGAGGCGATCGGTCGCCTCGCGGGCGGCATCGCGCACGACTTCAACAACATCCTGATGGCGGTGCAGGGCTACGTGGCGCTGTCGCTGTCGCGCATCGCGCCGAACGATCCCGTGCGCTCGTGGGTCGAGGAGATCCGCAAGGCCGCGGACCGCGCGGCGAACCTCACGCGCCAGCTGCTCGCGTTCAGCCGGCAGCAGGTGCTGCGGCCGCAGGCGCTCGACCTCGCGCACGAGATGCGCGAGTTCGAGAAGCTGCTCGGTCCGCTGATCGGGGAACGCATCCGCCTGACGGTGACGGCGGAACCCGGGCTCGGCCACGCGTGGGCCGATGCGTCGGCGATCAACCAGATCGTGATGAACCTCGCGCTCAACGCGCGCGACGCGATGCCGAACGGCGGCGACCTCGAGATCCGCTCGCGCATCCGCCACGAGGTGCCGGGCGACACGGTGCGGGGCGGCGGCTTCATCGAGCTGTCGGTGCGGGATTCGGGCATCGGCATGGACGAGGCGACCCGCTCGCGGGCGTTCGAGCCGTTCTTCACCACGAAGGAGCCGGGCAAGGGGAGCGGGCTCGGGCTCGCGCAGGTCTACGGCCTGGTGGAGCAGTGCGGCGGCGCGATCGAGGTGGAGTCGGAGCCGGGGCGGGGCTCGCTGTTCCGCGTGCTCCTGCCGCGCATCGAGGCGACCGAGGCTGCGCCCGCGCAGGTGGCGGCGCCGGCCGAGGGTGGACGCGGCGAGCGCGTGCTGCTCGTCGAGGACGAGCCGCTGGTGCGGAAGCTGCTCGAGCAGCTGCTCTCGCGCGCGGGCTACCCGGTGAGCTCGTCGAGCGATCCGATCGAGGCGCTCGCGCTGGCCGAGCGTGAGCGCGCGTTCGATGTGCTCGTGTCGGACGTCGTCATGGCGGGCATGACCGGCCCCGAGCTCGCGGCGCGCATCGAGTCGGCGTGCGGCGCTGTGCCGACGATCTTCATGTCGGGCCACACCGAGGACGAGTTCATCCGCTCGGGTGCGCTCCGTGCGCACCAGCGCTACATGCCGAAGCCGTTCACGCCGTCGGAACTGCTTGCGAAGGTGCGCGAGCTCGTCGACGAGCGCGGCGGCGGGCACCGGGTGACGGTGTGACCGTCTGACCGGCCGGCGGTCCTGCCAGGCGTCCGCGGGGAAGTGCGTGCAAAAGTGCGTTGTTTCGGGGAGGCCGCGATTTCGCGGGTATGTTCGCGCGCGCTCGAAAGGGGGCGCGTCATGAAACCGTGGGAGAAGGGATGCGTGCGGGCGTGGATGTGGGCGTGGATGTGGAGGTGGCCGATTGGGCGTGCGTGCACGCGCGCGCGGCCGCCAGCGGCAGCGATGGTGCTGGTTGTGGCCGGGATGCTGGCGCCGTGCGGTGCCGTCTCGGCGGCGGCGGCGGGGGGGCAGCCGCGACAGGAGGCCGCGTGTTCCGACGAGGCGGGGCGACTGGTCGAGCTGCTGGCGGAGGAGGCGGTCGGCGCGATGCGCATGGCGGCGTGGCACGAGGGAGAGCTGCTCTCGCCTGTCCTCGGATGCGCGCTCGAGTTCGACCACGCGCTCGCGGTGGCGATGCTGGTCGAGCCGGTGCGGCCGCGCGGTGCGGCGGTCTGGTCGGCGATGCGGCTCGGTCGGAAGACACCCGAAGGTGCGCGCGCGTCGGCGGCGATCGACGCCGCCGACACGGATCTCGACCGTGCGTGCGCGCT
>CAMBUI010000235.1 GCA_945870915.1 Candidatus Kuenenia stuttgartensis
TGAGAGGTGGAGGTACGACGCGCTCGTCGGCTCCTCGGTAAAGCGGATGTCGATCCCCTGCGCGAGCCGCGGCGCCACCAGCAGGAGCGCGCTCACGAACTGGCTCGAGGCGGTGCGACCGACCTCGATCGCGCCGCCCCGCAGCGTGCCGCCGAAGACACGGACCGGGAGCCTGCCCTCGGACTCGGCGTACTCGATGCGCGCACCGAGCGCGCGCAGCATCGCGACGCCCTCCGCGACCGGGCGCTCGCGCATGCGCGCGCTGCCGTCGATCACGAACACGCCCGCGGGTTGCGCGGCGGCATAGGCGATCATGAACCGCGTCGGGGTCCCGCCGTCGCCCAGATGCAGCGAGACCGGCGCGGCCGCGGTCCCGACGACCCGTGCCGCGGGCGTGACGCGCACGCTCCGGACACCGGCACCTTCACCCAGACCTTCGGAACCGTCATCACCCACGTCATCGAGGCGAACCCCGCAGGCGTCGAGCGCCGCGCGCAGGCGATCGCAGTCGTCGCAGGCGAGCAGGCCGCGCAGCGTGGTGCTCCCGCCGGCAAGCGCCGCGAGGATCAGGTGGCGGTTCGACTGGCTCTTCGAGCCCGGCACGCGGATCGACCCCGCGACCGGACGGTCCGCTGGAGCGACCGGCAGCGGATCGGACGTCGCCGCGGCTCCGCTCAACCGATCTCCCGCCTGAACACCGCGACCACATCCTCGACGGGGATGACGAACAGGCGGTTGTCGCCCTCGAAGTCGACCGGGATCGCGTGCTTCGGGTTGAAGAGCACGCGGTCGTACTGCTTGATCGGGTAGTTCTCGTCGCGCTCCACCTCGGCGCTCACGGTGACGACGCGCCCGGTGATGGTCGGGATCTCGATCTTGTCGGGAAGGTGGAGACCGACCTTCGTGATCTTCTTGTCCTCGTCCTTGCGGATGAGGACGCGCTTCCCGATCGGTTCGACGACCTCGATGGTGTTCTTGCTGCGCTTGGTGCTGTCGCTGGCGTCGGCCATGGCGCGATGATAGCGCGGGCTCCGCCGGACACGGATGCGGCGATTCCGCTACCTTCCGAACATGCTGCCGCAGCTCACGAGCCTCATCCGCGACGTGCCCGACTTCCCCAAGAAGGGCATCGTGTTCAAGGACGTCACGCCCCTGCTCGCGAACCCCGCCGGGCTCGCGCTCGCGATCGAGCTCATGGCGAATCCGTTCCGCAACGAGCGGATCGACGTCGTGGTCGGACCCGAGAGCCGCGGCTTCATCTTCGGCACCGCGGTCGCGACCGCGCTCAGCGCGGGCTTCGTGCCGGTGCGCAAGCCGGGCAAGCTCCCCTACCGCACGCGGTCGATCGAGTACGCGCTCGAGTACGGCACCGACCAGCTGCATGTGCATGTCGACGCGGTGCGCCCGGGCATGCGCGTCCTGCTCGTCGACGACCTGCTCGCGACCGGCGGAACGCTGGCGGCGAGCGTGAAGCTGCTCGGCCCCGAGGGCCTGGGCGCCGAGATCGTCGGCGCGAGCGTGCTGATCGAGCTCGAGTTCCTCAAGGGTCGCGGCGTGCTCGGCGGGCTGCGCACCGAATCGCTGCTGCGCTACTGAGTACGCCGCCGAGCGGATCGGCAGCTGCGCGCCACCGCGCGGCGTGACGCCGCTGCGTTACTTGACGCCGCCGGGCTGCTCGGTGCCGCTGGGTTGCGCTGAGCCACCGTGCTCTCCGTCCGCGGGCGCGTCACCCCGCTTCGCCTCGCCCGACAGCACCTGCCGCGACGACGGGATCTCCTGCGGCGGCGGCGTGATGCCGGAGCTGCCGCGCGTGAGCACCACCACCAGCGTCGCCAGACCTCCGAGGATGAGCAGCGCGAACACCGAGACGGCGACGAGCTTGCCCGCGCTGCTGGAGCGATTCTCGGGCGCAAAATCGGGTCGGGACGGCGCGTTCATGGGACGGCAAGGGTAGCAGCGGCCCGCAGCGGCGGCGAGGGAGGCGGCGATCGGGTTGAGCGGAGCGCGGCGGTCTGACTAGAATCGCGCCCTATGACCACCCTCAGCCCGTCCTCAGGTGTCTCGACCGCGACCGATCCGCTGCAGCTGATCGATGTCGACCATGTCCGCTTCTTCGTCGGCAACGCCAAGCAGGCCGCGTTCTTCTACGCGAGCGCGTTCGGCTTCCAGGTCGACCAGATCGCGGACCTCACGACGGGCAGCCGCGACCGCGCCATGTACCTGCTCACGCAGGGCAACATCCGCATCATCCTCGAGAGCTCGCTCACCAAGGACGGCCAGGCCGCCCGCGAGTCCGCGCAGTACGGCGACGGCGTCAAGGACCTCGCGCTGACGGTGTTCGACGCCGAGGCCGCCTGGAAGCAGGCGATCAGGAACGGCGGCGAGAGCGCGTACGAGCCCAAGACCTGGTCCGACGCCAACGGCTCGGTCACCTTCGCGGGCATCAAGACCTACGGCCGCGCCCAGCACACCTTCGTCTCGCGCACCGGCGCCTACGCGCTGCCCGCGGTCAAGAACGGCGGGCTCTTCATGCCCGGCTTCCGCAAGGTCGAGGGCTTCGCGCTCAACGCCTACAACAAGGCGAACCCCTGCGGCCTCAAGTACGTCGACCACGCCGTCGGCAACGTCGAGGAAGGCAAGATGAACCACTGGGTGAAGTGGTACGAGCAGGTCCTCGGCTTCGCCATGTTCAAGCACTTCGACGACAAGGACATCGGCACCGAATACTCGGCGCTCATGTCGAAGGTCATGGCGAGCGGCAACCACCTGATCAAGATGCCGATCAACGAGCCCGCCGAGGGCAAGAAGAAGAGCCAGATCCAGGAGTACCTCGACTGGCACGACAACACGCCGGGCGTGCAGCACCTCGCGCTGCGCACCGACGACGAGCTGCACTCGATCACCGAGCTGCGCCGCCGCGGCGTCGACTTCCTCACCATCCCCGACGCGTACTACGAGACCGTCTGGAACCGCGTCGACAAGATGCTGACCCAGCACGGCCACCAGGTCGTGAAGGAGGACCACAAGGCGGTCAAGGACCTCGGCATCCTCGTGGACGCCGACGACGAGGGCTACCTGCTCCAGCTCTTCACCAAGCCCCTGCAGGACCGCCCGACGCTGTTCTTCGAGATCATCTGCAGGCGCGGATCGCAGAGCTTTGGCAAGGGGAACTTCAAGGCGCTCTTCGAGAGCCTGGAGATCGAGCAGGAGCGCCGCGGCAACCTCTGAGCCCCGCGCAGGACACCACGCGCGACGCGAGATCGGCACTCCTCACGAGATCGAGCAGGAGCGCCGCGGCTTTCTATACAGCGCGAACGAGGCGCATACTGATCGACCACCGCGCACCGAAGCTGCGGGTTGCTTCCATTGCTAGGACCCGACAGTGAGGCCATCACTTTCCGCCGCAATGAGCCACTGAACGTCGGAAACCTCCGAGCAGCGGTTGCTGAATCGCACATCGCCTCGAGCTGCTCAACTATCGCGCAGCGCCCCCGTAACGACGTCAGAACATTCGGCAGCGCACGCCGCCGAGGCGCACCGACAGCATTGGCGCAATACGCAGCCAACCCTCACGCGATGGTTCATCTACCGATGAACACACCGTCGCCGACGCGTGCGAGCTCGCGAAGGAGCCTGCCCGACTCGGGGTTGAAGTAGTCACCCACGCCGACTGTATGCAACCGAGCCCGACCCCCTGCCTCCGTCTTACGCCATTCCTGAATGAATGCTTTGACTTCCGCTGGGGAATCCGGCGCGCCATCTGTGAAGAGTACGATGGCGTCAAGATCCTTGAACTCGAGTGCACGGCGGAGCGCAGCAAAAGCTCTAGTTCCGGCGTGCGGCTTCATAGCGTCGAGTTCCGAAACCATGCGGCTGCGCATAGCGTCGTCCACAAGC
>CAMBUI010000236.1 GCA_945870915.1 Candidatus Kuenenia stuttgartensis
CGAGCGCGCCGGCAACTCGATCCAGATCTCGGGCCGCTCGATCTTCGTGGGCGAGGCCTGCGACGGCATGCGCATGGTGTTCGCGCTGGCGCTGACCTTCTTCGCCTTCGTGTTCAGCGTGCCGCTGCGGCTCAACGCCCGCATCGCGCTGCTCGCCGCGGCGCCGCTGATCGCGATCGTCTGCAACGTGGTGCGCCTCGTGCCGACGGCGCTGGCGTACGCCTACGCGAGCGCAGCCGACGCCGAGTACTTCCACGACATCGCGGGCTGGCTCATGCTGCCGCTGGCGATCGCGATGCTCTTCGGGCTGATCCGCTTCATGCGGTGGCTCGACCTGCCGGTCTTCACGTGGAGGTTCCTGCAGGCATGAAGCCGTCGCTCTCCACCGTCCGCCTGCTGCACCGCGTCAACCGGATCGCGCCGGTCGCCTGCCTGGCGAGCCTGCTCGCCGCGGGCTACATGCTCTCGCACGACTCGGTCGGAGACCGTGGCCAGGCGGTTGCGCGCGCCCGCAGCATCCGCGCCTCGCTCGGCGACGTGCCGTTCATGGCGGGCGACTGGGTCGGCACCGACTGCCCGCTGCCCGCCGGCGCCACCGAGATCCTCATGCCGACCGCGGTGCTCTCGCGCCGCTTCGTCGAGCTCGGAACGGGACGCCGCGCCACGCTCGGCATCATCCATTGCGGCGATGTGCGCGACATGCACGGCCACCATCCGCCGTCGTGCTACCCGTCGTCGGGTTGGCGCCCGCGCGAGGGCGGCCACGACACGGTCGAGCTCGAGCTCGACGGCGAGCGCTTCACGGCGAGCCTGTACCGGTTCAACTCGACCGACTCGACCGGCGCGCTGCGCGAGGTGTCGGTCGTCGGGTTCTTCGTGCTCCCCGAGGGCGCGATCACCTCCGACATGGGGCAGCTGCGCTCGCGCGCGGCGAAGCTCGACATCTCGCGGATGGGCGTCGGCCAGATCCAGGTCGTGGTCGACGGATGGCCCGCGACCGCCGAGGTCGAGGAGACGGCCCGCCAGCTGATGTCGCTCATCCCCGTCGAGTGCATCCGTGCGCTCAAGGGGCTGCCCGATCCGGGCTCCGAGGCACGCGTCGGCGCGCCCGGCGCCGGGATCGCAGCGCCGGGCGGCGCACGCCGCAGCACGATCGACGCCGCGAGGCATGTGAAGCTCCATGGCGTGTCCGCCAGCGAGCGCATCGGTGGAAGCATGGACGAGAGCATCGACGGCCGCATCGACGGCCGCATCGACCGAAGGACCGGAGGATCGCAATGAGCCCCATGGACGACCACAACGACAGCACGGCCCTCTCGACCCTCTCCGCCGGCGCTGCGGCGCCCGCGGCGACCCGCGTTGATGCGGCGGCGGCCGCGCCGAACCCGTTCGTGCTGGTGCAGGACCGCCTGCAGAACCGCTGGAAGCTCTGCCTCGCGATCGGCCTCGGCCTCGGCCTCGGGCTGGCGCTGACGGCGTACCTCGCGGCGCCCGTCAAGTACGCGGCGGCGTCGTACGTCAAGATCGACGCCAAGCTCGACACCATCCTCGCGGCCGACATGCCCGAGACCGCGGCGATGGACAACTACGAGGCGTATGTCGCCCAGCAGGTCGTGCTCATCAACGATCCGCGCGTGTTCGAGGCCGTGGCCGACGCCGCGCGCCGCAGCGAGCCGACCGCGCGCTCGCGCGCCGAGCGCCCGGGCGAGGCCGATGCCGAGTTCGCCGCGGTCAAGCGCTTCTTCGAGCGCCACGGCGCCGAGAAGGGCGTGCAGGCGCTCGACGAGGGTCTGGTCGTGACCAGCCCGCGCGGCTCGAGCATGATCGAGATCCGCTTCGAGTCCGGCGACAAGGCGATTCCCGCCCCGATGGCGAACTGGGTCACCGACGCCTACCTCGACATCTACGGCCCCAGCGCCGAGACCGTCTACAGCCGCAAGATCGCCTCGCTGCGCGAGCTCATGACGCTCGCCCGCCGCGACGAGACCAAGTTCGTCGAGGAGCGCATCGCGGTGCTCAAGGACACGCCGTACGGCAGCGCGAACCTCGCGGCCGTGGTCGAGGAGCGCGTGTCCAAGCTGCGCGAGGTCGAGGAGAAGATCCTCGCCAACAAGCGCCTCCAGCAGGACATCGAGCGCCAGTGGGAGGAGATGCTCCTCAAGCAGCCCGGATCGCCCGCCGCGGCCGACCCGGCGGCGCAGCCCGTGCCCGAGGACATGCGCCTCGAGCCGACCCTCGCCGAGCTCGACGCGATCGACCCCACGCTGCTCGAGCGCCGCCGCACCCTCGAGGCGGCCCGCGTGCGCTTCAAGGGGCTTCCACGCACCTACAAGCCCGGTCACCGCATCTACGACACCGCCGCCCGCGAGGTCGAGGACCTCGAGGCGCAGCTCGCCGCCTCGCGCGAGGGTGCCCGCACGATGTGGTCCGAGGGCACCGGCCGCGACCTCTCGTACGGCGCGCTCCGCAAGCAGGAGGTCCGCACCGCGGCCGACCGCCAGGGGCTGCGCACCGAGATCGACCAGGCCAACATGCTGATGGCGCGCCTCGCCGAGACCGACCGCCGGATCGACGAGGCCCGCGCCGCCGAGCAGAGCTTCGCCGCGCGCATCGCCGAGCTCGAGCGCGAGCAGGACAGCATCCGCCGCGGCCGCGTCGGCATCGCCCGCTACGCGAGCCAGCTGCCGATGCCCGACTCCGACAAGCGCACGCAGTTCGCCGCGCTCGGCTTCCTCGGCGGCTTCGGCATCTCGTTCGGCGTGTTCTTCGTGCTCGGCACGATCAGCCCGCGCGCCTTCCGCGCGTCGCAGCTGCTCAACGAGGCCGGCGGGCTCCACTGGCTCGGCGTCGTGCCCGACATGTCGGGCGCGGCCAACGACGGCTTCACCCACGAGCTCTCGATCAACTGCATCGACCGCCTCCGCAACAAGATCGAGTCGCGCCGCACCGCCGGCGACGGCTACGCCATGATGGTGACGAGCCCCGCCCAGGGCGACGGCAAGACCACCATCGCGCTCTCGCTGGCGATCTCGTACGCCCGCGCCGGACATCGGCCGGTGATCGTCGACGTCGACTTCATCGGGCGCGCGATGAGCGGCATGCTCGACCGGCTGCACGCTCCCGGCGTGCGCGAGGTGATCCGCCGCGGAACCCTCGAGAACGAGGTCGTCGAGACCCAGCCCGGCGTGTGGCTGCTTCCGGTCGGCGTCGATCCGACGGTGTCGGCGAGCAACCTCCAGGTGGGCGCCATGCGCCGCCTGCTGCGGACGCTGCGCGACCGGTTCGACATCATCATCGTCGACGCGGGTCCGGTGACGGCCAGCGTCGAGGCGATCCCGGTCGCCGCGAGCTGCGACGGCGCCATGCTGGTGCTCCGCCGCGGCCGCTCGCGCAGCCGGCTCGCCGAATCGGTGGCCGAGATCCGCGCGGCGGGCGCCGAGTACCTCGGACTCGTCCTCAACGACGCAGAGCAGGGCGACTGCATGCGCTACGGCTCCATCTCCCGCATGTCGACCGAGGTCGCCAGCGCGCTCGAGAAGGGCGGCAACGTGACCGTCAAGAAGCACCCGCTGCTCGGCACGGGACGCGTCGTGCCCTCGAACGGCTACGGCGAGGCGAAGGGAGCGGCGTGATGGCGGCGGCGGTGCTGGCGCAGGCGCCCGCGGTGGGCGCACGGATCTGGGGACTCGACGCGATCGAGGTCCACGACGCCTACTGGGCGTCGGTGGGCGTCGCGTGCGTGCGCCTCGGTAGCGGCATCGAACCCGACGGCGGCGCGGATGTCTTCCTGCTGCTCGAGCCCGACCAGCTCGTGGTGTTCGACCTGCGGCAGATCTCCGAGACCCTGCTCTGGAACGCGGCGCACCTCACC
>CAMBUI010000237.1 GCA_945870915.1 Candidatus Kuenenia stuttgartensis
TCCGAGCGCCGCGCCCAGCGCACCTGCGCCGACCAAGCCGAGCGCGCCGCCTGCGAGTGCTCCGAGCGTCGCCCCGCCGCGGCCCAGCGGCGCAGCCCCGACTCCGCCGGCCTCGAGGCCGAGCCAGCCATCGGCGCGCCCGAGTGAGCCACCCGCGCAGCGCGCGCCGGTCGAAGCTCCGCGCAAGCCGGTTGACGCGCCGCGCAAGCCGGTTGACGCGCCGCGCAAGCCAGACGACGCGCCGCGCAAGCCGGTCGACGCCGCGCCCGCGCCCTCGCGTCCGGCGCGCCCCTCCACCCCCGACCCGCGGAGACCAACCGGATCAACGATCGATCGGCCGACCAACCCGCCGATGGTCTCGCCAAGCACACCGCGCAAGCCGGTCGACGCAAAGCCGCAGGACACGAAGCCGCGCGATGTGAAGCCCCGGGAGGAGAAGCCCCGCGACAACGACCGACCCGCGGACGAGGGCGCGTCCCCCACCGTGCGTCCCGACCGCGACGACAGGCCCGTCGTGCGCACACCCTCCACACCGAAGTCCCCCGACACGCGCGAACCGCGCGGGACCGAACCAGGTCGCACGCGCCCGTCCGACACGAAGACCCCTTCGGTCAAGCCGACCCCTCTCACTCCGACGACTGCGAAGCCCGACGCCGGGAAGCCCGACGTCGGAAAGCCCGAGGCGAAGCCCCGCGACGCCGATCGCGGCCGCGGTGGCGGCAACAGCGGCAGCGCAGGAGACGCCACGGTCGTCGGCGACACCGTGTTCGGGGTCCCGGTCGCGCGCGGACGCGACCTCGGTGGTGGCCGCGGGAACGGCGCGCGCGCCGGAGAGCCCGGACGCGGCGATCGTCACGACGACCGCGACCGCGGGCCCGGACGCGGCGGTGACGACGTCACCATCTACAACGACAACCGCACCTACACCCAGTACGTCACCAACATCTCGCGCTGCAACGGCTGGTCGGGCGGCTCGCGCTGGGCCGACTGCGGGCCCTGCCACACCTGGGACCGCTACGACTGCCACGACGGCGTGAGCGTGGCGATCGGCTTCGGCTCCGGCTTCAGCTTCGGCTTCTTCTACGGCTCGAGCTGCGCGCCGCTCTGCACCAGCTGGTGCAATCCCTGGTGGGAGGGCTACGCGTGCTCGTGGAGCGTCGCGCCCTACTCCTGCGGCTGGCGTCCGTGGTACCGCCCCGGTTGCGCGTGGGTGAACCCGTGCCGCCCCTGGTGGCACACCTGGTACGCCTGCGGCCCCTGTCCGGTGCCGGCCTGGACCCCCTGCTACTCGTACTACCCGTACGGCGCGACCTACGTCTACGCGCCGGTCGTGACCGCGCCACCGGTGATCGTGCCCACGCTGCCGAACCCGGACGCGCTGTGGACCTACCTGGCCGAGGGCTACGACCGCGACGCCGAGGACGGGTTCATCCTGCTCGAGTCGGCGGATCCGAACGATGCGCGCTGGGTCGCCGGACAGGCGATCGCGCGCGCGTTCCGCAGCGACACGGTGCGCGCGGCGACGCTGCTGCGCGAGGCGCTCGCGCTCGACGGCTCGGTGATGACGCAGGTGTCGCAGGACCGCAAGTTCGTCGCGCGACTCGAGGCGCTCGAGCGCGCGGTCGAGCCGGCCGCGATCGCGCCGCAACCGTCGATCGACGCGCTGCTCGTGATGGCCGCGGTGCAGGCGGCCCGCGGCGACGTGCAGGCGGCCTACCTCAACGCCACCACGGCGGAGGCCGAGGGCGACCGTTCCGCGGGAACCGCGTCGTTCATCTCCTGGCTGCGTGCGGAACTCCGCCGTCGGCCGTGATCGCCGCGGCGCGGCTCAGCTCGTCCATGCGCCGAGCAGGACCGCCAGGTCCGCGGCGCCGACCGTGCCGTCGTTGTTGAAGTCGGCGGGACCATCGACGCCCCAGCCGCCGAGCAGCGCCGCGAGGTCGGCGCCGTTCACCTTGTTGTCGCCGGTGAGGTCGTAGCTCGTGGGCGGCAGGTAGACGACGGTGAGCTGGGGACGCGACGCTGCGACGGTCGACTCGTGCGAGTCGAAGCGCTTGACGGCCTGCAGCGTGGTCTCGTTGCCCTGCACCATCCAGCCGAAGTTCGAGGAGGGCTGGTTCACCATCGCCTGCACATCGGTGATGAACTGCGGCGTGCTCGCCCAGGTGTAGTAGCCGACGGTCCCGACCGAGCGCGACGCGGTGATGGTGGAGGTGAACTGGCCGCCGGGCGTCGACCACAGCGTGCCCGGATAGTGCCGGTGCAGCCAGGTGACATCGTTGGTCTGGCTCGGAGCGCCGCCGCCGCCGAAGGCGACGCTCGGACCCTCGCCCCAGGACGCCTGGAAGCGCTTGAGGCTGACCGTCTGCGCGGAAGTGAGTCCGGCGGCCGAGCAGTACATGCGCAGCGACACGCCCGTGATGGTCGAGCCGGCGGGGATCGACGACAGGTCGAAGCGCACCGCGCCGCGGCGGATCGTGCTGCCCCCGTTGACGCCCACGCGCCCGGCGAAGAAGTACTGCGCGGCGCCGCAGCTGAAGGCGCCGGTCGGGTCCTCGATGAGCGTGTTGTCGGTCACGCTGGTCAGCACGACCGTGTCCGCCGACACGGCGGACGCGACGCCGAGCGCGAGCGCGACGGTGATCGCGGTGGTGACCGCGGCGGGGTTCGAACGGCTCTTCATGACGGATGGCTCCTCAGCGGACAACACACTGCTTCGCTTCGCGGCTGGCACGGATTCGCCACGCGGCGTGGAACGAGCCCGCGGCGCGCGTTCATCCCCACGCGTTGAGCAGGATAGCGAGGTCGCCGCCGCCCACCGTTCCGTCGCCGTCGAGGTCCGCGGTTCCCGCGCCGCCCCACTGGTTGAGCAGGATCGAGAGATCGGGGCCGCCCACCGAGCCGTCGCCGTCGAGGTCGGCCGGATTGCCGCTCGCGGTGACGGTCACGCTCAGCGTGAGCGAGAGCGCGCCGCTGGTCGCGCCGGGCAGGTTCTCGTCGCTGGTCGCGATGGTCGCGACCTGGGTGTAGACGCCGGGCGCGCGGCCGTTCGAATCGAAGGAAAACACGAGCCCGGTGGGAGTTGCGGCGACGTTGGCCTGCGTCCCGTCGACCACGCTGAAGGGCGCAGAGAGCCCCGAGACGCCGTCGATGTCGAGGCGCGCCTGCAGCGCTCCGTAGCCGAAGTTCGCGACGGGCACGGTGATGGACACGGCTCCTGCGTTCGCAGCGGTCGAGCTCGCGACCGTGGCCGACGCCTGCAGCGTCTTCTGGCTGAACGACGGGCGCGCGTGGCCGAGCACGGTGCCGGCGATGGTGCGGGTGAGCGAGGCGTTCTGCGCGCCCTCGACGGCGGTGGTGATCAGCGCCGACGCGTTGATGGCGGCGGCCGCGGCGGTGTTGACCTGCAGATTGACGGTCGTCGAGGACGGCGCGAGGGCCGCGGTGACGGTCTGCGATCCGACGAGGCCGGCGCTGCCGGTGACCGTCGCCACGAGCGCGTCGGTGCCCAGCGGATGCACCACGCTGGCGGTGTTCGACACGGCGACCGGCACGACGACCGTCGCGCCCGCGATCACGGTGGCGAAGGTCGACGGCATGGTCGCGGTCATCACGGGCGGCACCTGGTAGTCGGCGAGCACCGGCAGGTGGTCGCTCGCGGCGAACAGCAGGTCCGCGACCGCGTTGGAGCGCACGAGGTCGCCGGGGAAGTAGCTGTTGTTGCCGCTGTTGATGGCGAGGTTGTAGTGCGCGCCGTCGTTGCCGAAGGTGCGGTACGAACCGCCGATGATGGACAGTCCGTCGCCGTCGTGGAAGTCCGGCGTC
>CAMBUI010000238.1 GCA_945870915.1 Candidatus Kuenenia stuttgartensis
GAAGTTCCCTTCGCTTCTCGACAAGCAATCGTCGGCCTCACTCTCTGCGACGGGGCGAGAACGCGCGTGTGATCCGAGACAGCGGGCCATGAAGTGTGTGCGCATGAGGATGGCCGATCCATGAATTTTGGAAGGTGTACCTTCCAAAATTCATGGCCGGAGCAACTGCGAGCGGGGCATGCCTCACGCCGCGCCCACACACAGCGCCACCGCCGCGGCGATCTCTTCGACCTCGCCCGCGGTCACGACACCCAGCCGCGAGCGAAAGCGCTCGAGCGAGAGCGACTTCACCTGAAAGCAGTCGGCGGCGGAGTCCTTCGCGAGGCCATTTCGCGGTCCACGCCCCAGGTGCACCATCCACGGCACCTCGGCCCAGCGCACGTCCCACTCGGTCACGGGCACCACGATCCTGAGCGGCAGCACCCCCACCGATGGCACGCTCGCAACCACCGCAGGGCGTGTCTTGCGAACCTCTGAACCGACCGTCGGGTCGAATTCGATCCACCAGACTTCGCCGCGGACAGGCGCGGGGAAGAGCTCAGCGCTTGCGACGCGTGGCACGCCGTGCTCCTCTCGCCGCGCGGAGTTCAAGAGCGCTTCCGCGCGGCTCGATTACCTCCCCCGCCTCGAAGCCCGACAGCGCGCCGCCCGCGCCGTAGTCGCCGCGGACATGCATCGCTGCGCGCGCGAGGAGGCGCTCCCGCTCGCCCCGCGGCAACTTCATCAGCGCGCGCGCATCGGTGGCGGCCACAGGCCTGGCGCCTTCGCCAGCCTCGGCTTGCACCGCCTCCGGGCAGATTCGATCGGCCTGCGCAGAGGTGATCAAACCCTCGGCATGAGCCCGCACCGTGAGCTGCCGAAGCCGCATCGGGCGCTCGCGGCCCTCGAAGCGCACGGGCTCGTCACGCCGCCACCCCTTGGCGCTGAACTCGGCGAACAGGCTTCGACCATGCGCCGCATCGATGATGCCGAGGTCGGTCGCCCGGTACACCCACGCCTGCATGCTGAGGCCATGCTTGAGCTTCAGCATCGACAGCTCGCGCAGATCGAGTCGGAGGCGCCGATGCCCGAGTTCGCGGCGCGCGGTCTCGGGCGGCACGAGAAACGCCGCAGCGAAGCGATGGGCAAACTTCTCCGCGTCCTTCGAGGTGCACTCACCAACATCCATGCACAGGTGGCCGAGTTCATGCGCGAGGCTGAAGCGCCGACGGTCGTCCGTCGCAGAACTCGCGACGACCACCACGGGCGACGCGCCGGCCACCCATCCGGAAAGGCCATCGAACCCGGTGGGCGACCCCGTTGCGGGCGTGTCGAGTTCAACGACGACGCCACCCGCGTCCTCGATCGCGGCCGTGACGCTCTCGATGGGCGCCTCGCCGAGATTCCAGTACCTCCGAGTACGGGCAGCCGCGGCCTCTGCGTCGTCGAGAGAGCCGACCTTCGTACGCGGGACCTTCGGCCAGGTCTGCGTGGGCTCAAGTGCCTGGCGAAGCGTCACGAACGCCTCGACCTGCGCCGATGCCAGCGTCTTGACCCGCTCCTGCGCCGCGCGCGTCATCGCAGAGGCCTTGCGGAACGCCAGCCACTCGACGGAGACCGACTGCTGCTCGATGAAGAAGTCGGCCGACACCCCGAAGACCTTGCCGAGCGCTCGGAGCGTAGTCGCCGCCGGCACGCTGCCCCCACGCTCGTACTTCGAGAGCCCCGCCTTGCTGAGGGGATGCCCCGCCGCCGAAAGCGCCGCGACGACCTCGTCCTGGGTCATCGCCGCGGCGATGCGGGCTTGCTTGATGCGTTGGGCGATCATGGTGTTTCCCTGTGTCAACGGTGTCTCGGAGTCGGGCGAAGGCGGACCGCGACGACTCGTAGACAAAGTATACCTGACGGAGAATCCTGTCTACAACCTCGCAAACATTTGCTCAAAGATCAGTGACGAACGCATCGAGCGCTCCTCGCGCACCACCTCGACGGCGCCCATTCCTCCCGTACGCTGCGGTACATGGCCCGCCCCGCCCCGACCGCCCAGCAGCAACTCGACTTCCTGGTGAAGATCGAGCGGTTACTCGCCAAGGGCCGCCGAACGACGACCTACAAGTTTGCGCTGCTCATCGCACTTACGAATCTCGCAGTAGAGCAAGGCGATGACTCCGGCGACGCCCTAGAGATCAGCATCGATGACATTGCGCGTCAGTTCCTTTCGCTCTACTGGAACATGGCTCGCCCGTACCCTCAGCTTAGAGAGGTCCTCCGGCAGTCGACCAACGTAGCGAGGCCTGCGAAGATGATCTCACTGCTCATCAATCAGGTGCACGACTCGGAGTCCAGCTATCAGCGGCTTCGCGTGTACCGCGAGCGCCGAGATACGCTCCTCTCCGAGGCGAGAAGCACGCTTGCGAAGGATGTGTTGCATCGGCTGCAGACGGTTGGGGACTCCTCCAAGCCCGACCCCGAATTAGGACGATTCCTATTCGACAGGCCAAGAACCGCCTCCGAAAGCAGGCGGCTCAGACGTCTGAAGCTCAAGCCTGGCGTTGCCGCCTGCCTCCGAAAGCTGCGCGGTGTCGTCCTGAGTATCGCCGAGACACGATGGGCCCAATGGGTGCGCGAGAACAACAAGAGCCTCGGCGCGGACTCCAATCTTGAGGAGTTTCTATTCGTCCCAAAGCGGACGAATGTAAGCAGGTATGCGAAGCGCTTGTACCTGCTGCAGGATGGAGTGTGCTTCTACTCAGGCAAAATGCTCACGAAGTCGAGCGCTTGGGAGGTCGACCACTTCATTCCCTGGGCGAGGTATCCGTTCGACTCGCCATTTAACCTGGTCCTCGTGGATAGGAGGATCAACAACGAGTTGCGTGATCAGTTGAAGCCAGCGAAGTGGAGGCGCAAGTGGCTCACCCGCAACCAAACCGACTTTGGTCTGCTGACCGCGCCTGAACCCACAGGATTCGGCGCGCCAGCGGAGGACGCCGAAGCCGCAGAAGCCATAAGCAACTGGATCTACCGAACCACCGCGTGAGCCTTCGCGTGCCCACCCCCGACTGGTACTCCGCCCAGGCCCCCGCCTTCTGCGCGCTGAACTTCGCGATTGACATGAAGCCCGCCCGCGCGCGGTGCCTGCGACATCTGCCGGCGGACGGGCGGATGCTCGATGTCGGCTGCGGATCGGGGCGCGACAGCATGCGCTTCGCGATCCTCAGCTACGCGGTTGACGCGCGCGACCGCTCGCGCGAGATCGCCAACGAGTCGATGCGGCGCACTGGCCTCGTGGTGCGCGTCGAGGATGGGCTCGAGATGGACGACCGCGACACGTTCGACGGTGCCTCGGTCTGCACGGGACATGTCCACGCCGACCACGGCACCGACGACTCCGGCCACGCGGGGCGGATGCTCCCGCACGCGTTGTGGCGCGATCTCCATCTCGCTCAGTCAGTACGAGCGCGAGGGCGAGATCGTCGGCCGCCCGCCCGCCTTGTGGCCCCCAGCCCCGATACCCGAGGGCGCGCGCCTCGCGGGGATCTCGCCCCCGCGGCAGCCCGGGGGGTTGCATGGAATTCCTGACAAGATCATCGATTCTCCATGGATTCTGAATCCGACCGCACTGCGGACGCAAATCCCACACGGCAGGGGTGCGTTCCCCCCCGTGACATCGATGCATGAGAGCTCGGCCCTCGGTGGGTCGCTGTTTCCATGCAACTGGAGATTTACCCTATGACAATTCTTGCGGACATGTCGACAACGATGCGTGCTCTGAACGCCGGACTCTCGATGGAAGGGGTCACCATGTACCTCTTCTGGCTCTC
>CAMBUI010000239.1 GCA_945870915.1 Candidatus Kuenenia stuttgartensis
GTCCACCCGCGCCGACCGCGTCGCGCGGCTCGAACATCCACTCGTCGACCCGCAGGTCGTACGCGGGCACCAGCCGCGAGGAGTTCGCGATCTCATAGCGCACCAGGAGCGGTTCGCCGACCCGCCCCCTGCGCGGCTCGATCCGCAGCGCGCGGACGGGCATCATCATGAACCCCGAGACCGCGCCCGACGCGAGCATCGCCGCCAGCAGGAAGCTGAACACCCACACGAGGAGGTTGTTCGGCCGCCCCCCCGCCGCGAGCCCGACCGCGACGATCACGAGGATGTAGACCAGCCCCGCCGGCGCCAGGCGGGTGCGTCGCTTCGGTCGTGGGAGCGAGCCGGTCACTCCGAACATTGTGGCAGCGTGGCTGCGCGCGGGGAAGCGTCGCGCTGCTTCAGGCGAGAAGTCGTGCGCTTTCGGGGCCGACCTCGGGAAGGTCGTCGCGCAGTCCGACGATGCGCCAGTCGCCGAGGTTCTCCAGCGTGAACACGACGCGCTCCGGCCCAGCGCCCGCGCGGGCGAGGATTCCGTGTCCGCCCTCCGCGGTGGCCGACTCGACCGCGATCCAGACATGCTCGCGCGATCCCTCGGCGTCGCCGCGGGCGATCTTGGCGAGGAACGCCGCGTCGCGCGGCGCGGGAGCCGTGGTGGCGGCGGCTGTGGATGCGGTGGAGGCGGTGGAGGCGGTGGCTGTGACTTCGTTGTGCTGCGCGAACGCCGCGCGGAAGGCGCCCCAGGTCCGGCGCGCGACACGCTCGCGCACGAGGCTGACGCGTGGCGCGAGGTACAACCCCGTTTCGTTCCGGGACAGGCATGCAAGTTCGTCCGTCGGACCGACCCAGACCTGGCGGAAGGCGCCGCGCTTGCCCGCCGCGCAGATGGCGGCGCGCGGCCCGGGCGGAAGTCCGCGACGGTCGTCCGGGCCGCCGGGTGCACCCGCGGCGAGCGTCTCGATCGCCTCGCGCACCGGCACGAGGGCGACGCGAAGGCCGGGTCCGGCCTCGAATGGGACACCCGCGTGCGGAACCTCGAGCCCAGCGGCGCCATCGCGGCCGACAAGGCGTGCTGCGAGCGCGTCGATGAGTTCGAGTCCGGCGCGCACCTGCGCCACCGGGACCTCGAGCAGCTCGAGCTCGGGCAGGCCGGCGCGGGCGAGGCCGACCGTCGCGATCCAGTAGGGACCGTTGGCGCGGTCGCGGGCGACGAGCTCGACACGGTAGAGGTGGCGCTCGTCGATGAGTTCACCGGCGGCGTGCATGCCTGTCCCAAGCAGCAGCTCGTCGATCTCGTCGCGGGTCCAGGCGACGCCGAGTCCGGGGTCGAAGACGAGCCGGGTCGGTGCACCTCCGGCGCGCGCGACGGTCGCGGCGAGTGCGACGGCGTCGTCGACGGCGCGGGACGGCTCGAGGAGGGTCTCGATGAAGATGACCCACCGCGCATCGCTCGCCCTGCCGTCGGGCGAGGCACCTTCGATCGCGTGCTCGCACCAGAGCATGGCGCGCGCCGCGCGGCTCGGCAAGGTGAAGGAGAACGCCCAGGCGACGCGGTCGTCGTCGATGGGAAGCGGCTCGACATCCTGCGGCGCGCGACCGAACGATTCGCCTGCGGCGGCGAAGGCCGCCCCGGGATCGGGCATCGCCTCTCCGGTCACGAACGCGAGGTACGAGATCGGGGCGGGCTCCACGACCTCCCACGCCGGCTCCGCGGGCAGGCCGATCTGGATGGGCATGTGCTCGCGGGCATTCGGGGTCGGTCGCGACATGGGACAGGCATGATACGGATCGGATGGGACAGGCATGCCACGCGCATGCCACGCCGCTGGACCGGCTGATCGGTGACGGGTGGTGCGGGTGGGTTGCATGCCTGTCCCGTCCGCCCGGCCCGTCCGCCCGCCGTCGCGCCGATGCATGCCTGTCCCATCAGTCCCAGCATGCCTGTCCCATCACTGCGTCGGTGGCGTGCATGCCTGTCCCGTCAGTCACGTCAGTCACTGCTCGAACTGCGGCTGGAGCTGTCGGGGCAGCACCAGGGGGAATGCGCGCAGGGCGCGGCGGCCGTCGTCGAGGGTGGGATCGCGCGCCTGGTCGCCGCCGAGGAGCGACTCGCAGGCGGCGAAGGCGCGTTCGTCGGCATCGATCGCGCGGGATCGGATCAGCCATCCCGTGGCGCCGGCGCGCGCGAGGTCGTTCCAGCGCGCGGGGGAGTCGAGGTCGCCGCTGCCGACCCAGCCGCCGCGCCAGCGGAGCAGCGCCGTCAGCGCCGCCTCGCGCCGTTCGTCGGCCTGATCGAGCATTTCGGCGACCACGGTGCGGATGTCGTCGGTCGCCGACCGTTCCGTCGGGTCCATTCCGACGCCGGCCGCGAAGCGGTCGAGGCGCAGGAACGCGGGCGCGCGCGCCGGGGCGACCGCGGGCTCCGCGATCTCGCGCAGGCGCGAGAGGTACGCGCGGGCGGTCGGCTCGCCGAGCGCGGAGCGCAGGTCGTCGGCGAGGCGGAGCCGCAGCGCGACGGCCTCCGAGCCGGCGACGCGCGGACGCCACGGCGCGTCGGTCTCGAAGCGCAGGCCGGCGGCGCGGCTGAACTCCGCGCGCAGGAGGATCTCGAGGAGCGCGCGGACGTTCTGCTCGAACGCCGCGCGCGCGTCGCGCCCCGCCGCCATCAGTTCGGCGCCGCGCGCGAACACGATCGACTCGGCGATCGCGCGCTGCGCCTCGTCGGCGCCCATGCTGCGGACCACCTCGAAGGGATTGACGAGCGCGACCGACGTGAGGCCTCCGATGCCCTCGGCCTCGCGGGCGTCGGGGTCGGCTCCGATCTCGGAGAGAAGCGCGAGCTCGAGGCGCGCGATCGCGACGCGCTCGTCGTCGGAGGACACCGATGCGGCGAGCGCGATCTCGGAGAGCATGCGCTCGTTGGCCGCGCGGTCGAGTGCGCGCACGCGTTCGATCTTCGCGCGCATGGAGGCCATGAAGCCGCGGAGGAGGCCGGGCGCGTCGTCGGGCGCGCCCCGCAGGCCGCGCAGTTCGGCGCCGATCTGGTCGGGCACGTCGTCGGTGCGCGCCTGGAGCTCGGCGCGGAGCTCGTCGGCGAGCCGCTCGATGCGCGGCAGTTCCGCGGCGGGAAGGCGCACGCGCGCGCACAGCGCCTGCAGCACGTCGCGGCGCAGCGGGACGCCGAGGAGGATCCGCTCCGACCGGTCGCGTCCGGGGAATCCGCGGTCGGGCGCGGGTCGTTGCTCGGCGCGCTCGGCCTCCTCGCGGGCGACGGCCGCGGCGATCGCGTCCGCGGCCTGCGCGGGAGTGCGGGTTCCGTCGGTCACCGAGAAGGTCGCGAACTCGGCGCGCACCGCGGCGTTCGGAATGCCGCGCACGGCGGAGTCGATGAAGCTGCGCATCGGCGCGACCAGTCCGACGAGATCGCGGTAGGCCTCCTCGCGCGCCTGCCGCGAGCCGGAGCGGAGGCGCGGGCGGAGCTCGGCGTCGCGGCGCACGGTGTCGTCGTGCAGCGCGTCGAACCGTGCGACCTGCGCCTCGTCGGCGCCCGATCGCACGAGCATGCTGCGGCCGATCTGGTGGAATGCGCGCAGCGCGGGCGCGCTTCGGACGCCCGCGTGCAGGAACGCGTCGAGGCGCGAGAGGTAGTCCGCGCGCCGCGCCGCGTCGGCGATGGCGGCGCCGACCTCGGTCCCGCGGCGCAGGAGCTCGAGGCGGAACCGCTCGAGCGCGCGCACCTCGGAGAGCGTCGCCTGCTTGAGCGC
>CAMBUI010000240.1 GCA_945870915.1 Candidatus Kuenenia stuttgartensis
CGCGCATCGCGCTCCGCTTCAACCGCCGCGCGTGGAGCAGACTGCGCGCCCTCATCGACGCCATCAACGGCATGCCGCCGAGGCGCTGGGAGTAGCCGCCCGATGCGGCGCGCGCGCGCGACCATGCCCGCCGGCGTGACCGGGATCGCCATGACGATGCTCGCGGCCGCCGGATGCGCGACCTCCGACGGATCGTCCTCCGGACGACCGCTCTCGGGCACGACCGCCGTCGCCGCGCTTCCCGCCGCGACCGAGGGCCTCGAGCTGCGGCGATTCTTCGTGCCGATCGACCCGAAGGACCGCAGCGTCGCCCTCGGCGCGCTGGTCTCCGAGGGACTGCTCGCGAAGGTGACCTCCGGTCCCGTCGACTCCGCCGGCACGGGCGTGGAGCCGATGGCGCCCTGCGGCATCGCGCTCTACCGCTGCCGCGACGAGGACCTCGCGGCCGTCGTCGCGCGCCTCGGGGGCAGCCCGCAGATGCACTCGACCATCCTCGGCACGCTGCGCGACTGGGCCGAGACCGAGACCGTCCGCATCGAGCGCGGGCGCACGGTGTTCCTCGGCGGGCGGCCGCGCACCCTGCCGGACGCGCTGCTCCGGCTCTCGCTGCGCGGCTGGTGCTTTCCCACCACCGACGGCGCGCGCGCCCGCGTCGAGATCCGCCTGACCACCGAGGAACTCCGCGGCGATCGACCCGCGCTCGAGCTCACGCCCGGCCGCCTGCGCTCGAAGGAGCTCGAGGGCGGCCGCGCGGCGACCGAGATCGCACCGGGGGAGGTCCTGCTCGTCGTCGAGACCCCGCTGGTGCCACCCGACGATGCGGCCGCAGACGGCCTCGCCGTCGCCCCGCCGCCCACGCCGGCGGCGATGCTGCTCGCCGAGCGTGCGATCGCGGGAAGGGCAACCGTCCTCGTCGTGGGCGCTGGGTTCGCGGATATGCTGCCACCCCCCGCTCCGCCGACCGAAGGCCCGCGGGCACCGCGATGAGCATGCAGCCGAGCCAACCCCACCGGCAGGAGGCCGCGAGGTCACCCTCCGCCGCCACCTCCGCCTCCTCCTCCGGCGCGTCCACCGCCCGCGAGGGTCGAGGCGAGCTCCGCCAGCGCCGGCGCCGCCGCGCCGCGAGCGTCCTGCCGACGCTGATGACCCTCGGCAACGTGCTCTGCGGTTTCGCGGCGATCCACTACGCGGCCAAGCCGATGGACGAGACCGCCTTCGGCTTCTCGACGCTGTCGGTCGCCGGCGGACTGGTGTTCATGGGCATGTTCTTCGACGCCATCGACGGCACGGTCGCGCGGCTCACGCGCTCGACCTCCGACATGGGCGCGCAGCTCGACAGCCTCGCCGATGTGATCACCTTCGGCGTCGCGCCCGCGTTCATGACGCTGCGGCTGGTGAGCCACTACTACGGCGCCGAGGGCGGCCACGCGATCCTCGGCCCGGCCGACAACGCCTACGCGAAGATCCTCTGGGCGATCGCGGCGTTCTACGTCTGCTGCACGGCGCTGCGTCTCGCGCGCTTCAACGCCGAGGTCCGCAGCGACCGCGAGGAGGACCACCTCTACTTCAAGGGCCTCCCCTCGCCCGGCGCCGGCGGCACCGTCGCGAGCCTGATCGTGCTGCACCAGTACCTGGTGTCGCGGCACGAGGGCATCGAGGAGGGCCTCACCTTCGCGCGCTCGGCCGCGCTCGGCATCCCGCTCGTCACGGCGATCGTCGCGTTCGCGATGGTGTCGAGCATCCGCTACTCGCACTTCGTCAACAAGACCCTGCGCTCGCGCCTCGGCTTCCCCGCGCTCGTGCGCGTGGTGCTGCCGGTGCTGGTCGCGATGTGGTGGTGGCGCGAGTCGCTGGCCGCGGGCTTCGTGCTCTACGCGCTGTCGGGCCCGGTGATGGCGCTGGTGCGCCCGGCGAAGCCGACAGGCTCCGGCGGCGCGGGGGGCTCCGGCGGCGCGGCACCACAAGGAACGGCGACGCCATGACGACCATCGACTTCCGCGCCGTTCCCGACCCGCAGGGCCGCTTCGGCCCGTTCGGCGGACGCTATGTGCCCGAGACGCTCTTCGCCGCGCTCGAGGAGCTCGACGCGGCCTACCGCGACGCGCGCGCCGACCCGGGCTTCCTCGGCGAGGTCGACCGGCTGCTGCGCGAGTTCGTGGGACGCCCGACGCAGCTCACGCCCGCGCCGCGGCTCTCGGCCCACGCCGGCGGCGCGCGCATCTGGCTCAAGCGCGAGGACCTCGCCCACACCGGCGCGCACAAGATCAACAACGCGCTTGGCCAGGCGCTCCTCGCCAAGCGCATGGGCAAGACGCGCATCATCGCCGAGACCGGCGCCGGCCAGCACGGCGTCGCCACCGCGACCGCGTGCGCGCGCTTCGGCATCGAGTGCTGCGTGTACATGGGCAGCGAGGACGTGCGGCGGCAGTCGCTCAACGTCTTCCGCATGAAGCTCATGGGCGCGAAGGTCATCGAGGTCGACTCGGGCTCGCGCACGCTCAAGGACGCGACCAACGAGGCCATGCGCGACTGGATGGGCTCGGTCGGCCAGACGCACTACATCATCGGCTCGGTGGTCGGGCCGCACCCGTTCCCGATGATGGTGCGCGACTTCCAGAGCGTGATCGGCCGCGAGTGCCGCGCGCAGTGCCTCGAGAAGCTCGGCCGGCTGCCCGATGCGGTCGTCGCGTGCGTCGGCGGCGGCTCGAACGCCGCGGGCATCTTCCATCCGTTCGTCGCCGATGCCGCGGTGCGCCTGATCGGCGTCGAGGCCGGCGGACGCGGTGCCGGTCCGGGCGACCACGCCGCCCCGCTCACGCTCGGCACGCCGGGCGTCCTGCACGGCTCGATGAGCTACGTGCTGCAGGACGCCTACGGCCAGACCGCCGATGTCCACTCGTGCAGCGCCGGGCTCGACTACCCCGGCGTCGGGCCCGAGCACAGCTGGTGGAAGGACACCGGGCGCGTCGAGTACGTCGCGGCCACCGACGCCGAGGCGCTGGATGCGTTCCAGCTGTTCGCGCGGCTCGAGGGCATCATCCCGGCGCTCGAGACCTCGCACGCGATCCACGGCGCGGTCGTCGCCGCGCGCGCGATGGGGCGCGAGCAGGACCTCGTGATCAACGTCTCCGGCCGCGGCGACAAGGATGTGACGGAAGTGATGCGCCTGCTCGGGCAGCGTTGAGCGGCGCCGCGCGCCTCACTTCGGCGCGATGCCGCCCTCGGTCGAGCAGAGCCATTCGACGAACGACGGCGCCTTGGGCGAGCCGCCCTTCCTCCAGCCCGGCTTCTTCGCGCCGTCGCCCTTGAAACCGTTGGCCTGCTCGGGCTGCGCCACGCTGGTCGCGCCGTTCGCCGCGTTCGCCCAGTAGCCGGGGAACCAGGTCGTCTCGGCGTTGTCGTTGCCCCACTGCGCGGTCTTGCTCTTGGGCATCGGCATCATGTAGACCCAGCCGGCCGCCTGCAGCCTGGTCGCGAGCGCGACATCGGCCGTGGGCGCCTTCGCGCCGCCCTCGAGCGGACGGAGCCCCTTCGGCGCGGCGACCGCGGGCTTCTTCTCCTCGAACTTCGGCTTCTCCTTGGTGAACGCGGCCGCGGGACGGTCGGGCTTCGTGACCAGGTCTATCGCCACCGGGCAGTGGTCGCTCGCGTAGCCCGGCGGCGGCGGGATCTCGTCGGCCTTGCGCCAGTCCCAGTCGCTGGCCGCGTGCAGCGTGCCGAGCACGAAGTACGAG
>CAMBUI010000241.1 GCA_945870915.1 Candidatus Kuenenia stuttgartensis
GCGCTCGACGAGTTCGCCGGCATGCTCGACCCCGAGGCGCTCACCATCGGCTTCGCGCGCCGCTTCGCGACCTACAAGCGCGCGCCGCTCGTGTTCACCGACATCGACCGGCTCGCGGCGATCGTGGGCGACGCGAAGCGCCCGGTGCAGTTCATCTTCGCCGGCAAGGCGCACCCGCGCGACGCGGGCGGGCAGGCCTACGCGCGCACGGTGTTCGAGATGACGCGCCACCCGAAGCTGCGCGGCAGGGTCGTGCTCATCGAGGAGTACGACATGGAGGTCGGCCGCGCGCTCGTGTCCGGCTGCGACGTGTGGCTCAACAACCCGATCCGCCCGCACGAGGCGAGCGGCACCAGCGGCATGAAGGCACCCCCGCACGGCGGCATCAACTGCTCGATCCTCGACGGCTGGTGGCCGGAGGGCTTCGTCGAGGTGAAGGGCGCCGAGGGCACCAACGGCTGGGCGATCGGCAAGGCCGACGACGGCCACTTCAGCGAGGCCGACGCGCACGGCGCCGGCGCGGCGCGGGATCTGCGCGATGCCGAGAGCCTGTACACGCTGCTCGAGCGCAGGATGGTGCCCGAGTTCTACGACCGCGGACGCGACGGGCTGCCGCGCAAGTGGATCAAGCGCGCGCTCGCGAGCGCGGCGACCATCCCCGACTTCTTCTCGACGCACCGCATGGTGAGCGAGTACGCCCTCAAGGCGTACGTCGGCTGAACGCGGTGGATGCGAGGGTCACGGCGCGCGACGGCGTGCCCGGGCGACGTCGCCGCGTGCCGTCATCGGACAGCGTCGCCGGACAAAGGTCTCGTACAGCGGTCTCGTACAGCGGTCTCGTACAGCGGTCTCGTACACCGGCCTCGTCCGCCGCGGGCATCAGTCGAGCGACTGCGTCAGGATCGTCGCGCCCTGCGGCTTCGCCGTCTTGCCGGCGAGGATGTCGCCCACCGACGCCTCGCCGTAGGCCTCGCGGTTGACCTTCTTGTCGACGGTGAAGTACACGCCGCCCACGAGCAGGCCGCCGAAGAGGCCCTCGTTGCGGATGTAGTAGTAGCTCGCCGGGACGGGGCCGCCCGCGTTCTTCGGGTCGGTCTTGGCCGGGCCGGCCACCGCCGAAGCCTCGGCCAGCGCGTAGACGCCGTCGTCGAGGAAGTTCGCCACCTCGGCGTCGGTGTTGAGGAAGATCACGATGTCGCGGCGCTGCCCGCCCGCCTGGAGGCCGACCGACGCGCCCGCGGTGTTGATCGCGATGGGCGCGCTCCACTCGAGGCCGGCGCGCTTCATGAAGACGCCCTCGCCGCCCGAGGCGCCCACGACGAGCGCCGCGTTGGTCTCGCGCAGGATGGCGACGCCCTTGGCGTTCGCGAAGACCGTCGAGGGGATCCGGTGGTCGCTCGACTGGAATCCGCGGACGACCGCGAGCGAGGTGCCCATGCGCTCGCCGATGGTGGCGTTGCAGGCCGCGAGCGCGAGGAACGGAACGATGAGGAGCAGGCGGGTGAGCTTCATGATGCCTCCGTGCATGTCTGGTTGCCGTGGTGGGCCAAGCCGTGGCCGACCAGGTGGATGGTCGGTCGGCGTGGATCGTCAGTCGAAGTGGATGGTCAGTCGACCATCTTCTTGAGTTCGTCGATCTTCGCGGTCGCCTTCTTGAGGTCGGCGGCGGACTGGATGCCCTCGACGGCGGAGCGCACGTCGCTGATCCGGAGCGCGATGATCTTGTTCATCATCTTGACCACGACGAAGGCGCAGAGCACGACGATCGCGAACTCGACGAGGTTGTTGATGAACGCGCCGTACTTGATGGCGGCGGTGACCGTCTCGACGCCGTCCTTGGTGGTCGACTTGAGCACGACCTGCAGCGACTTGAAGTCGACGCCGCCGATGAGCACGCCGATCGGCGGCATGAGGATGTCGGCGACGATGCTGTTCACGACCTTGGTGAACGCGCCGCCCACCAGGATGCCGACGGCCATGTCGACGGCGTTGCCCTTGGCGGCGAACTGCTTGAGTTCCTCGATGAATCCCATTGATGCGCTCCTGTTTCGGCCCCCGGAATGGAGGTGGGTCGGAAGATAGCGGGCGCGGGTCAGAAGAGGAGCCGCACGCCCGCGAGCAGCGCGAAATCGAGGCCGGGCGCGGCGCCGCGGTCGCCCTCGAGGTCCTCGGCCAGCGGGAGCGCGACGCCGAGCTCGATGGCGTAGGTCGGCGCCTCGATCAGGAGCCCGGGGGCGAGGATGACCTCGTGCTGCCCGGCGGTGGTCCAGACCGAGTTGATCTCGGCGGTGAGGTACCAGGCGGCGGTGCGCTCCTCGCCGTAGCGCTCGGGGTGGATGCGGAACCCGTAGCCGGCGTCGAGGTTCACGAAGTCCTCGCCGAGGTCGGTCAGGAACAGCGGCGCGTCGAGCCCGTCGCCGGTGACGAAGGTGAAGCGCGCCGAGAGGTCGACGCCGTGGCGCCCGCTGATCGAGGTGAACACCGCGCCGATGCAGGGGTCGAGCGTGGCGTCGGCGAAGCCGCCGGTGGCCGTCGGCAGCTCGGCGCCGGCGAACACGGACGCGCGGATGGTGTCGAGGGCGTTCAGGTCCTCGCGCAGGAGCCGAAGCTCGACGAGGAGGTCGGTGTCGCCGAGGCCGAAGGCGCCGTCGCTCGGGCGGGGCGGGTCGAAGAAGCCCTGGTAGAGCGGGATCTCGGCCGAGATCGAGAGGTCGCGCACGAGTCCGTACTCGAGGCGCACGCTCTGCTCGAGCAGCGTCTGGTCGCCCTCGAGGAACCACGCGCGCGCCTGCACGCGCGGGATGAGCACGCCCGGCGACGGCGCGGTGGCGGAGGGCATGCCGGGCATCTCCTGCGCGAGGGCGGAGCCCGCGGCCGACGCGGCGGCGCAGAGCGCGAGCAGCGCGGCGGCGGTGCGGCGGGCGACGCGGGTGGGTGCAGGGGCCGCCGCGCGTGCGCGTGCGACGAGGATGGTGCCGCGCGGCATCAGCGGCCGCCTCCGCGGATCTCGACGAGCGTGAAGCCCGAGTCGATGACGGCGTCGGTGATCGCGAGCTTGGTCGGCGCGGTTCCGCCCTCGACCTCGATCACGACGAATCCGTGCTGCATGTCGATCACCGGGCGCACGACGCCCTTGATGCGGGTGAGCTGCAGCTCGACGTTCGAGATGCACTTCGGGCAGCTCATGCCGTGCACGACGAGGGTGTAGCGGCCATCCGGCAGGCTGGCGGGCCCGGCGACGGCGGCGGGGGCGCTGCGGGGGGCGTCGGTGCCGGAGCTGGAGGTGGATTCGGAGGTGGCGGCGGAGGACGCGTTGGTCCTGCAGCCGGTGGATGCGGCGACGCACAGCAGTGCGCAGGCGGTGAGGATGCGGTTCATGGAGCCTCTCGTTGGCGCGGTGGAATGTTGACAAAAACGGACGCGTGGTGTCACGCGTGCGTCAGGTCGTCCACCGGGAGACCAGCGAGAGGATCCCGCGCCCCGAGTCGGGTCGGCCGTGGTCGGCCGCCGACGGCTGGTGCCGCGCGCATCGGCACGATGCCGCGTCGGGAAGCTGGGCGAGCAGCGTCGCCACGAGCGAGGGGAGCGAGAGCAGCACC
>CAMBUI010000242.1 GCA_945870915.1 Candidatus Kuenenia stuttgartensis
CCGGATGCTCGACATCAGCCGCATCGAGAGCGGCATCTCGCGCGCCCGGTTCGAGCAGGTCGACCTCGGGGCGCTCGCCGACGACTGCGTGCGCGCGCAGCAGGCGGACGCGCTGCGGCGGCGCATCGCGCTGTCGGTGGGGCGGCGCAGCGCCGGCGCGGTCGCGGTCGCCGATCCGCACCTCCTCAAGCAGGTGCTGCTGAACCTCCTGTCGAACGCGCTCAAGTACACGCCCGACGGCGGCACCGTGTCGGTCGAGGTCGACATCGACAACCTCGCGCGGTCGGTGGTGGTCTCGGTCCGCGACAACGGGCTGGGCATCCCCGCGCACGCGGTCCCGCAGCTGTTCGGGAAGTTCTTCAGGGTCGAGAACCACGAGAAGGTCGCCAAGGGAACCGGCCTCGGGCTCAACCTGTGCCGAAATATTGTCGAAGCAGTGCACGGTGGACAAATCGGGGTCGATTCCCAGGTGGGCGTCGGCTCGCGCTTCTGGTTCGCCATCCCGCTCGAGCAGGCGGGTCGAAAGGCGGCATGAACATGCAGCATCACCCGGCAACACCTCCGCGCATCCTGGTCGTCGACGACGAGGCGCACATCGTCCAGGTGGTCGCGCTCAAGTTCCGCAACGCGGGGCTCGAGGTCGAGACCGCCAGCGACGGCGACGAGGCGCTCGGCATGCTGCGCCGCGCACCGTTCGACCTGGTGGTCACCGACCTGCAGATGCCCGCGATGTCGGGCATCGAGCTCGCCCGCGCGATGTCGGCCGACGCAGCGCTGGCGCGGATCCCCGTCCTGATGCTCACCGCGCGCGGCCACCTGCTGCGCGACGGCGAGGCCGACAGCGCGAACATCGCGCGCGTCGTGCACAAGCCGTTCTCGCCGCGCGGACTGCTCTCCGATGTGCTCGGGCTCCTCGATGCACACGCGCGAGGCGCCAACGGCCACGCCCGAGGCGCCAACGACCACGCCCGGGGCGCCAACGACCACGCCCGAGGCGCCGAGGACGGCCGCGAAGGTGCGGCGGGGGAGCGCGCCGCCGCATGAGCGTCGTCGCGACCACGCATCCGCTCGCCCCGCTCAACCGCGCGCTGCGCGACGCCGACGTCGTGCTGCTGCCGGCCGACCCGTCGGCCGCCGATCCGTTCCAGCAGCCCTGCACCGACCTGCTGCGCGCGCTGTGCGCGTGCCCGCTCTCCCGCGGCTGGATCGCCCGCGCCGTCGCGCGCTGGGCGGTGTCGGCCGAGGAGCCGATCGAGCCCCGCTTCGGACTGCTCGTCCTTCCCGTGCCCGTCCCGCGCAATGTCGCCGGCGGGCGCTTCGTCGCCGTCACGCTGCTGGCCGAGGCGCTCGAGGGCGAGACCGTCGACCAGCTCGCGCACGGCGCCAAGGTCGACGCGCGCCTCGCCAAGAGCATCATCGCCGCGGGCTCGCCGTGGGACCGCCGTTCCGCCGCGAGGCTGGCGCGCCTCGTCGCCTCCCTCGCGCGCAGCGAGGGCGAGCGCATCGCGGGCGCCGAGGCCGGCGCACGACTCGGCGCAGCGTGGGAGGAACTCCACCTGCTCCACTCGCTCTCGGGCGAGATGACGGTCGGCGCGTCGCCGCGCGACTTCATCACCCGCACGCTCGCCGAACTGCGCGAGACCCTCGGCTGCCGCTGGACCGCGCTGCGCGTGTCGGGGCCGGCCGAGCAGCTGCTCGATCCCGCGCTCGGCGGCATCGTCGGCGACGGCATCGACGCCGCATCGGCGCGGCGGATCCTCTCGGGAACGTCCGCGCCCGCGCGCGCCCTCGTCGTCGGCAGCGACCTCGTGCTCGCGCCGGTGCGCCGCGACGGAGGCGACCTCGGACTCCTCGCCGCGGCCGACAGGCACGCCGGCGACGGCGCGATGTCGAACTGGGAGCGCACGCTGGTCGAGACCGCCGCCGGCCACCTCGCCGTCTTCCTCGACAACGCGCGGCTGTACCGCGACCTCGACGCGATGTTCATGGGCTCGCTGTCGGCGCTGGTCTCGGCGATCGACGCCAAGGACCCGTACACCCGCGGCCACTCGCAGCGCGTCGCGCTGCTCTCGCGCCAGATCGCCGAGGCGGCGGGCCTTCCCGCGGCCGACCTCAAGAACATCCACATCGCGGGCCTCGTCCACGACGTCGGCAAGATCGGCATGCCCGAGTCGATCCTCCGCAAGCAGGACCGGCTCACCGACGAGGAGTACGCGGTCGTCAAGCAGCATCCCGAGATCGGCTGGCGCATCCTGCGCGACATCCCGCAGTTCGCGCCCGTGCTCGACGGCGTGCGCTACCACCACGAGCGCTTCGACGGCCGCGGCTACCCGCACGGCCTGCGGGGCGCCGACATCCCGCTGTTCGCGCGCATCATCGCGATCGCCGACACCTTCGACGCGATGAGCTCGACCCGCACCTACCGCGCCGCCAAGCCGCGCGAGACCGTGCTCGCCGAGATGGCCGCGTGCGCGGGAACCCAGCACGATCCGCGCCTCTTCGCGCACTTCCGCTCCATCGACCTGCGCGGCTACGACGCGCTCAACTCGGCGCACGCCGCCGCCATGAAGGAGGCCGCATGAAGCTCTCCTGGGAGGACCACGGCGCCGTCGCGCTGCTCATCGCGAGCGGCGACTTCTCCGCCGACGCGACCGACAACTTCCGCCGCGTCGCGGGCGAGCGCTTCGCCGGCGGCGCGCGCAGCTTCGTGCTCGACTTCGCGAACGTGACGCTCGCCGACAGCGCGGCGCTCGAGAGCCTGCTCTGGCTCTCCGAGGAGACCGCCCGCGCGGGCGGCGCGCTCCGTCTCGTCCAGCCGCAGCACGCCGTGCGCGAGGCGCTCCGCCTCACGCGTCTCTCCGACCGATTCGAGTGCGCGGACAGCGTCGAGGGCGCCGCGCGCGCCATGCGCTGAGGAACGCCGACGGGCGGCGACGACCGAGCGAAGGACGAACGAACACCATGGGCGCACTTCCACGACACCAGGCCATCGTCGACCGGCTCCCGAGGCTCCAGCTCGGCGAGCTGCTCGTGGCGCGCGGGCTGATCACGCCCAAGCAGCTCGGCGACGCGCTCGACCACCAGCGCGAGAAGGGCCACCGGAGGCTCCTCGGCGAGACGCTCGTCGAGCTCGGCTTCGTCACCGACCACGACGTGATGGAGGCGGTCGCCGACAGCTACGGCATCCCGTTCGCGCGCGACATCGCCCGCATCGCCGACCCGCGCTGCCTCGAGGTGCTTCCGCGCGAGTACCTGCTCGAGCACCTCGTGCTGCCGCTGTTCCTCGTGCGCGACATGCTCACGGTGGCGGTGGCCGAGCCGGCGAACCTCTACCTGTTCGAGGAGATCCGCCGCCGCACCGGGCGGCAGGTGCAGATCGTCGCCACCACGCCCGCCGAGATCCGCGCGGCGCTCGACGCCTACGTCCCGGCCGCCAACGTCTTCGTGATCGACGACATCGTGGGGGATGTCGACGAGCAGGCGTTCAGCGTGGTCGAGCGCGAGGTCGCCGAGATCGAGGACCTCCGCGAGGTCGCCGGCCATTCGCCGGTGGTCAAGACGGTCAACTGGCTGCTCTGGAACGCGGTGCACGAGG
>CAMBUI010000243.1 GCA_945870915.1 Candidatus Kuenenia stuttgartensis
CCACGTCCTTCTCGGGCGCGATGAGCGACTGCACGCGCTCGGCATCGACTACCGGCTGCACCGCCTTCCCGACGGCGCGGTCTACGACGACATCGCCGGCCGCATCCTGCTCCTCAACACCGAGGAGGATGTCCGCGCGATCATGCTCCACCTGCCGCTTCCGGCGGGCGTCGACCATGAGCGCATCCAGGCGCTCATCGCGCCCGAGAAGGATGTCGAGGGCGTCAATCCCGCCAACATCGGCAATGTGGTCTACGGCCGCCGCAGCCTCGTGCCCTGCACCGCGCTCGCCTCGGTCGAGATGATCGAGTCGACCGGCGTCGAGCTCCGCGGCTCCCGCTGCGTGATCGTGGGCGCCTCCAACATCGTCGGCAAGCCGATCGCGGTGCTGCTCATGCGCGCCGAGGCGACGGTGGTCTCCACCAACAAGTTCACCCGCGGCATCGCCGACCTCACCCGCTCGGCCGATGTGCTGGTCGCGGCCGCCGGCGTGCCCGGCCTCATCAAGGGCGACATGGTCAAGCCGGGCGCGGTCGTGATCGATGTCGGCATCAACCGCGTCGCCGGCCCGGACGGCAAGTCGATCACCGTCGGCGACGTGGCCTTCGACGAGGTCCGCGAGGTCGCGGGCTTCATCTCCCCCGTTCCGGGCGGCGTCGGCCCCATGACGGTGGCGATGCTCCTGAGAAACACCGTGGATGCGGCGCTGCGCTGAGCGGTTTGGGCGGTAGCATGGTGGTCCGCCCGCATCCCGCGGGTCCCGAAAGGAACCACATGCTCGCATTGACCAGCCTCATCGCCGTCGCGCTCCTCGCCATCCCGCAGGATGGTGGGAAGACCGTCCCCGCCACCGCCATCAAGCCCGCCGCGCCGCAGGCCGCCGCCCCCCAGGCGCAGGTCAAGAAGCTCGGCATCGGCGACGCCGCCCCCGCCCTCCAGTTCGACGAGTGGATCAAGGGCGACAAGATCGACGGCATCGCCAAGGGCAAGGTCCATGTGATCGAGTTCTGGGCGACCTGGTGCGGTCCGTGCATCGCCGTCATGCCGCACCTCAGCGAGCTGCAGAAGAAGCACCCCGAGGTCGTGGTCGTGAGCGTCGCCGCCAGCGAGCGCGGCAAGGACGAGGCCGCCAAGATCGCGAAGGTCAAGGAGTTCGTCGCCGGCAAGGGCGACACGATGTCGTACCGCATCGTCTACGCGGGCGACCGTGAGAAGATGTCGAAGCCGTGGATGCAGGCCGCCGGCCAGAACGGCATCCCCTGCGCCTTCATCGTCGACAAGGACTCGACCATCGCCTGGATCGGCCACCCGGCCTCGATGGACCAGCCGCTCGAGCAGGTCCTCGCCGGCAAGTTCGACGCCGCCGCCGCCAAGAAGCTCTTCGAGGAGGAGCGCGCCGCGGAGGAGGCCCAGATGAAGCTCGCGATGCTCATGCGCGAGGCCAACCAGACCGGCGACTACACCAAGGCCGTCGAGGCGATCAAGGCGGTCCTCGCGAAGACCCCGAACGACGGCCTCAAGATGCAGCTGTTCGGCATGCTCGCCGGCCCCGCGGGCAAGCCCGCCGACGCCTGGAAGCTCGGCGAGGAGCTGTTCGACGCCAACAAGGACAACGCGATGATGATGAACCAGCTCGCCTGGACCATCGTCGACCCCGAGGGCGGCGTGAAGGAGCCGAACCTGGCCCTCGCGCTCAAGGCCGCCGAGGCCGGCCACAAGGCGTCGAAGGGCGAGAATTCGGCCCTGATCGACACCCTCGCCCGCGTCGTCTTCCTCAAGGGCGATGTTGCGCGCGCGATCGAGCTGCAGAAGGCCGCCATCGAGAAGACCCCCGAGGGCCCGATGAAGGCCGAGATGAAGAAGGCGCTCGCCGAGTACGAGGCCGCCCTCAAGAAGGCCTGATCCGGCACGGCTGATCCGGCGCACGCGGCACCGCGTGCGCGGGACGGAACATCGCGGGCGCGCGACCTCGGTTCGATTTCGGTCGAACCAAGGCGCGCGCCCGCTTCGCTATGCTCCCACGCATGTCGTCGCACGCGTTCGGTGGATCACTCGCGCAAGGTCTCCAGAAGCACGTCGTCGTCGTCGGCGCCGGCATCGTCGGGGCCTCGACGGCGTGGCATCTCGCCCGCCGCGGCTTCGCCGTCACGCTGGTCGACCGCGAGGCGCCGCGCGCGATGTCCGAGGGCGCGAGCGGCGGCAACGCCGGCCTCCTCTCGATCGGACACTACCCGCTCACCCGGCCGGGAGTCTCGTGGCGCGGGCTCAAGTGGATGTTCTCGCGCACCGCGCCGCTCTACATCAAGCCGCGCCTCGACCGCGAGCTGGTCTCGTGGCTGTGGAACTTCCACCTGCACTGCAACCAGCGCTACCTCGACCGCTGCATGGAGGTCCTCTGCGCGATGGGCTGGCAGACGCTCGAGGTGCTCGAGCACATGCTCGAGGAGGAGCGCATCTCCTGCGACTACGCGCGCGACGGCTGGCTCGATGTGGTCATGAAGCCGGAGAACATGGCGCACGCCGAGGCCGAGGCGCGCAGCCTCGAGAAGTTCGGCTACGCGTGGGAGCGCCTCGACGGCGACGAGCTGCGGCGCCGCGACCCGTGCTTCCGCCGCGAGGTCGCGGGCGCGATCCACATGAAGGACAGCGCGCACTGCGCGCCCAACGACCTGATCGCGGGCCTCATCCGCGCGCTGCCGCGCCACGGCGTGAAGGTCCGATTCGACGCGGGCGTGCGCGCGTTCCGGCAGACGAAGTCGGGCGCCGTCACCGCCGTCGAGCTCGAGAACGGCGAGACGCTGGCCGCCGACGCGGTGGTCCTCTGCGCCGGCGTCTGGAGCGACGCGCTCGGCCGGCTCGCCGGCGTGCGGATCCCCATGCAGGGCGCGCGCGGCTACCACCTGCAGTACGACTATCCCGACACCGACGCGCCCGCGCTCCCCTCGACCGGCATGGTGCTGCACGAGACCTTCGTCGCCGTCACGCCGATGGTGCGCGACGGCCGCCGCCAGCTCCGGCTCGCGGGCACGCTCGAGATCGGTCCGCTCGGCCAGCCGTGGATGCACGAGCGGCTCGCGATGCTGGTCAAGGGATCGAACGCGTACCTCGAGGGACTCGAGCGCCTCAAGCCCGCCGCGGAGTGGGCCGGCTACCGCCCCTGCACCTCCGACGGCATGCCCGCGATCGGCGGCGTGCGCGGCAAGCCGGGGCTCTTCGTCGCCACCGGCCACGCCATGATGGGCATGACGCTCGGACCCGTCACCGGCAAGGCGATGGCCGAGATCGTCGCGGGCGAGAAGCCGTGCTTCGATGTGTCGATGCTCGATCCGGCGCGCTTCTAGGCGCCGATGACGCGCCTCACCACAGCCACGCGGCGCCGATCACCCCCGCGCTGTCGCCGAGCTCGGCGCGCACGATCGGCGTGGTGAACGCATCGCCGAAGGTGTAGTGCGCCACGCGCGCCGGCACCAGGTCGGTCGCGGCGCGCAGGTTGCTGGCCCCGCCGCCGAGCACGATGCAGTCGGGATCGAGCAGGTTGACCACGTCGCCGAGCGACACCGCGAGGC
>CAMBUI010000244.1 GCA_945870915.1 Candidatus Kuenenia stuttgartensis
AGCACGCCCGCGACCGCGGCCAGCGGTTCCCGCAGCGGATGCGCGATGGTCGCCGCGCTCCGCCCGTTCCAGACCACCGCGCCCGGCATGAACGCCTTGAGGTCGAGCGCCCGCAGGTCGACGAACCGCGGCGCCTCGGGATACGCCGACAGGAACACCTGGAACCCGCGGTCGACGATGTACGCGCCGCCGGGCCCGTGGACGACATCGCTCGCGACCCGCCCGCCCACGCGGTCGGTCGCCTCCAGCACCTCGACGCTGGCGCCGCGGTCGGCGAGTGTCCGGGCGGCCGACAGTCCGGCGATGCCGGCGCCGACGACGATGATGTGCCTGCTGCTGCTCGACATGGTGGTCGGGGGATCCTATTCGGAGCGTGGCCCGTGATGGGACAGGCATGCGCGGACGTGATGGGACGGACGTGATGGGACAGGCATGCGCGGGAGCTGGTCGCCGCACATGGTGCGTGATGGGCCCGTGATGGGACAGGCATGCACCAACGGTGGCCGCAGGCCCCGGCTAGCGACGCGGACGCCCGTCGGGAGTTGCCGCGACCGCAGGGTCGGTCCCGCGGTCGGTGCCCGCACCGCCGCCGCGACGCGCGCGAGCGGGGTCCGCACGGAACGCCCGACGCGCCAACAGCGATTCCGCGCCCAGGATCGCGAGCACGATCGCCGCGAACATGAACCCCTTCGCAAGCACACGGAACCCCTCGGCATCGGTGGCGAGTTTCTCGCTGGGCTCGGCGCCGAACATCGCAAGGACGAGGCCCCGGTAGCCGGCCAGCAGCAGGAACGCGATCGCCATCGCGGCCAGCAGGCGGGGCACACCGGCCGTCGCGCCGCGGTCGAGCGTCACGGGCCTGCGCCCGATCGTGCCCTCTAAGCCGAACCGGGCGAACCCCCCCTCGACGACCATCGCCGCGACCACCACGCCGATGAAGCCACCGAAGCCGATCGCGTAGACGACATGTCCGAAGTAGATCGCTCCCTCGCGCCACCAGTCGACGCCGAGCATGCAGGCGCCGACCACCACCATGACCGCGAGCGTGACCACCGCGGCGATGGCCCAGTGCGCACCGCGTCCGTAGGCGATGGCGACGAGCGTGTCGGCGTCGGCCCGGGCATCGGTCCCCGCGGGCGCACGGCAACGCGACGCGGCGTACATCGCGCCCGCGATCGCGACGCCGATCCAGCCGGCGACCATGTCGTGCAGGCTGAAGGTCCGGCCGAGGATCTCGAGCGCCTGGGTGCGCTCGTCGACATACACCCATGCCGCAGCGCAGACGAACCCAGCGGTGGCGCGGCCGAACGGACGCGCGTGCATCCACAGCCACGCGAGCACGCCGAATCCGAGGAAGTGGATGAACTTGTCGATCACGCCGCCCCCGCCGAAGCCGAGCCGCGGCCAGTGGGTCAGCACGCTCACCGGCACCAGATAGGCGATGAGGGCGATCCTCCATGCCCGCACGGCGCGCGCGTGGAGAAGTGCGGCGGTACCGTGTTCCGCAGCGGCGGGGTCGTGTCTCGAATCCAGCATCGCAGTTCAGGAACCGCTCAGACGCCGCGCATGCGCGGGGCCGAACGGAACGGGTGGAAGGTGTCGACCGGCTCGGGCTCGGTGTCGCCGTTGGCGTTGGCGTTGGCCGCCGCAGCGCTGGCCGAGGGCGTGGCGATGGGGCTCGTCACGCTCGCCGACGGAGTCGCGGCGCTCACCGTCTTCGTGGCCTTGGCGGTGGGCTTCGCGGCGGGCGCGGGCGTCGACGCGGATGACGTTGGCGACGTTGCAGGCACCCTCGCAGGTGCCGTCGCTGCGGCCGCCGCCACCGCCGACCCGGCCTTCGTCGCGGCGGCCGGTTTCACCTCGGCGGTCCGGACGGGCTTCGCTGGCGCGGTCTTCGACGCGGAGGACTTCGGCGCCGGCGCAGGGCTCGGCGCCGCTGCCGAAACCGGCGCGGATGGCCGCGGCGTCACCTTCGCGGCGACCACGCGCTGGACGCTTCCCTGCGATGCGCCGTGCATCGCGCCGTGCATCGCGCCCTGCATCGCGCCGTGCGATCCGGCATCCAATGGGGAATCAGGCCGCGTCGCAGCCTTGGCCGCCTTCGCGGCACGCGCGGCGGCGGCAGTCTCGGGCGTGAACCGCGTCGACTGGAGCGCGGCGGCGGCGGCGGCAGCGGCCGCGGCGGCAGCAGCAGCGGCGGCGGCGGCGGCGGCCGGAGTCGGCTTCCCGGCCAGCGCGTCGGGCACGCCGTGCGCAAGCTCCCACTCGCGCACGAACCGCTCGGCGAGCGCGCGGTAGTCGATCGCGCCGGGGCACCACGGGGCGTAGTCGAAGATCGTCTGCCCGAAGCTCGGCGCCTCGGCGAGCTTGATGTTGCGGCGCACGGCGGGCATGAAGACCTTCGCGCCGTCCCACGGAAGCCCGCTGCCCTCGTTCTCGGCGAAGAAGTTCACGAGCTCGTTCACGACCTCGCGGCTGTGCGCCGTCTGCGTCTCGTGCATGCAGAGCACGACGCCGCCGACCTTGAGCTCGGGATTCAGCCCCTGCGACAGGAGCTGGACCGTCTCGAGCAGCTTCGTGAGTCCCTGCATCGCGAGGAACTGCGCCTGCATCGGGACGACGACCTCCTGCGCGAGGCAGAGGCCGTTCAGCGTCAGCACGCCGAGGCTCGGCGGACAGTCGATGAGCACGTAGTCGTACTCGTCGGCCACCTGCTCGAAGCGCTCGCGGAGGATGCGGTTGCGGTCGGGGTGCCCGGCGAGCTCGGTCTCGGCGCCCGCGAGGTCGGTGGTGGACGGAAGCAGCCACAGGTTGTCGCGCACCTGCACGATCGAATCGCGGAGCTGCGCGTCGTCCTCGACGAGCGCCTCGTAGGCGGTGCGGCCGACGGTCGATCCGTCGACGCCGAGGTGGAGCGACAGGTGCGACTGCGGATCGAGGTCGATCAGCAGCGTGCGGCGGCCGAGCGACGCGATCGCGGCGCCGATGTTGACGGTCGAGGTCGTCTTCCCGACGCCGCCCTTCTGGTTGAGGAAGGCGGAGATGCGAGGCGGAACTGCTCTGCTCGGGGCGTCCTGTGGCATGGGGCGCGAGTATAGGGCAGAACCCGCGGGATTCCGCCGCCGCGGCGCGCGCACGCAACCTACGGCCGAGGCGAGAGATCGAGCGCCACCGTCCGCGGACGCGTGCGCCACGGCACCGTCGGTGCCAGCGCGTCGACGAATCCGGCGGCGAACTCCCTGCGGAACCCCACCTCGACGATGGTCGCGTCGTCCTCCCGCGCGATCCACTCGGGCGGCACGAAGAAGCTCGCGCGGACGCGGCCCGGGTAGAGCGCGAACTCGACGGCGTCGGCCGGGACCTCGCACCCCTCGATGGTCGCCGCGCCGTCGTCGCCGATCCGCACCGTGCCTCCGCGCGCGCCGCAGGCGACGATCGCCTCGCCGGGCGCGAGGCTCGCGGCTTCGACGAACACCTCCCAGCCCGCCAG
>CAMBUI010000245.1 GCA_945870915.1 Candidatus Kuenenia stuttgartensis
GGGGCCGCGCGCAAGAGCACGGTCGTCGGCATCGCCGCGATCGGCGTCTTCTACATCCTCACGCTCTACCTCGGGATCGGCGCGATGACGAGCGGTGCGCTCGATCCGACCGACTCGAACATGTCGGCGCCGCTCCTCGCGCGCAGCTACGGCAGCGGCCTCTTCGCGGTGATCAGCGCGGTCGCGTTCACGACGGTGCTCGGCACCGTGAGCGGCCTCGTGATGGCGGGCGCGGGCGCGGTGGTGCATGACCTCCTGCGCGACGGCTTCCGCTGGAGCATGAGCGACGCGCAGCAGGTGGTCGTCGGCAAGCGCGTTGCCGTGGTGCTCGGCGCGGGTGCGATCGTGCTCGGGATCCTGTTCGAGCGGATGAACGTGACGTTCCTCGTGGGCTGGGCGTTCAACGTGGCCGCCAGCGCGAACCTCCCGTCGCTTGCGATGCTGCTCTTCTGGCGCCGGACGACGAAGGAAGGCGTGATCGCCGCGATGTCGGTCGGCCTGCTGTCGAGCCTCGCGTGGATCCTGCTCTCGGCCGACACGCTCGAGAAGGTGTACGGCTACTCCGCCGCCGACGCGGCGGCGGCGTCGATCGTGCCCTTCAGCCAGCCGGCGATCGTGACCGTGCCGCTCGGGTTCGTGACGCTGGTGCTGGTGTCGCTCGCAACGCAGAACCGGACCGCGCGCGCAGCGTGATGCTGCGGGCGCGGTCCGGTCGTTGCGTCGTTGCGTCGGGTGCGTCCGCTGCGGCGCGTCAGGCGCGGCTGCGGTACGAGCCGTCGGCGGTGCTGATGATGATCTTCTCGCCGATGGTGATGAACGGCGGGACGCGGGTCTTGAGGCCCGTCTCGCAGGTCGCTTCCTTGAGCTGGTTGGTCGCGGTCGCGCCCTTGATGCCCGGCGGGGTGTCGGTGACCTCGAGGGTGACGGTCAGCGGCAGTTCGACCGAGATCGGCTTGCCGTCGCACCAGAGGACGATCATCTGGGTGTTGGGCAGGACGAAGAGGGCGAGGTCGCCGACGACTTCCTTCGACAGCTCGACCTGGTCGTAGCTCTCGAGATCCATGAACACCGACTTGCCGCCCTGGTCGTACAGGTACTCCATCTGGCGGCGGTCGAGGTCGACCTGCTCGACGTCCTCACCCGAGCGGAGGCGCTTCTCGATCAGCGAGCCCGACTTGAGGTCGCGGATCTTGATCTGGACGAACGCGCGGAGGTTGCCGGGGGTCCGGTGTTCGGTCTCGGTGATCAGGAAGAGCTTGCCATCCATCTTGATGGCCATGCCGGGAGTCAGGTCGGTGCTGTTCAAAGTGAGTTCCTCAAGGGAGTAAAGCGGAGGGGGAATGTAGCACGGCAGCGTCGCGCGCGACGCGAGCGCAGCGGCAGGGCGGGTGGCCGCGGCGCCGCGCGGTTGGCGCGAAACGAAATGCGCAAAATGAAAGACCCCCGGCACATGGCCGGGGGCGGAGGGAGGGAAAAGGGCTCTTTAGGAGGAGTCTTGCGACTCAACTCGAGAAACAAGATGTCACGGAAAACCCCCTAGGCAAGGACTCGGGGTGATTTTTCTTGGATTTGTTCCCCCGTTCCGCCTGATCGACACAGGTCGGGTGTCCGGGACGACCCGCATGTCCCCGTCGGCCGGTCGCGAGGGGGCTGCGGGGCGTGACGATTCCCCCGACGAACCCCGATCATCCCCGTCGAACCGCGGCCGATCGCGGCCAACCACGACTCGGCCGCTTCGATAGACTGTCTCCCCCCGCCCGAAGGGGGTGGCCTGGGCTGCAACGGCCCGGGATTCCACAGGTACCCGACCGCTCGCGCCCCCGTCCGACGGTGGTGCCTCCGACCGTTCGGACCAGTCCGATGGATCGGATGCGCCCGACAGCAGGGCGACGCCAACGCAGCGGCCCTCACTACGCCAAGGAACGCCGATGTCCCGCATGAACCGCCAGTCACCGAACTCACTCTCCCGCACCGGACGCTCGGTCCTCATGTCGCTGGCCCTCGCGGGTGCGCTTCTCGGTCAGGGCGGCTGCGATCGGGCCGGTTCGGTCGGCGCGCCCCCGGCCACCGGGTCCGCCGGCGGCGTAACCACCACGCCCGCGGCGACTTCGACGGCTGCGGCGTCCACTCCGCCTGCCTCAACTCCTGCGGCCTCAACTCCCGCGGCCTCCACTCCCGCGGCCTCCACTCCTGCGGCTGCGACCGCCGCGCCCGGGCAGGCCGCCACGCCCGCCCCGGCACCGGCGGCCGAGGAGACCAGCTCGGAGGGTATCGACGGTCCGCCGCCGATCCGCCTCGAGCCCGAGTTCATCGACTTCGGCATCCTGCCGCCGTCGGTGACCAAGGAGGGCGTCGTGAAGCTGGTGAACACCGGCACGAAGGAACTCGAGATCCTCACCGTCCAGCCGAGCTGCAAGTGCACCACGCTGGAGGATGTGTCGGGCAAGAAGATCCCCGCCGGCGGCTTCATCGAGCTCAAGGCGAACATGAAGGCCCAGTCGGCCCCCGGCAAGAAGACCGCCGAGATCAAGGTGCTCATCGACGGCTACAGCCAGGTCATTCCGATCCAGCTGAAGCAGGAGGTGTCGCTCCCGATCCGCGTCAGCCCGTCCTATCTGAATGTCGTCAAGGGCCAGCCCACCACGGGCCGCACCGTGATCGAGTCGATCGACAAGAAGCCCTTCACGATCTGCGCGATCGGCGGCAAGAAGCCCAACCTCGTCGGATTCGATCCGGCGAAGGACGAGCCGCGCTCCCAGTACCTCCTCGAGTGGGACTTCGAGCGCGACTTCGCGCCCGGCGAGGCGAAGCGCTACTGGCTGATCGAGACCGACCGCGAGGATTGCCCGCTGGTCGACATCTTCGTGCGGCACGAGACCACGGTCGTCCTTCCGCGCGGCATCGCGCCGACGGAGTACCGCCACACCTTCGGGCGCCTCGAGCAGGGCAAGAGCTACGACTTCGTGCTCGAACTCACCAAGATGAACCCCGACGAGAAGATCGTCGCGGCCGCGAGCGCCTCGAGCGCCGCGAAGGTCGAGCTCGTCAGCGCCGCGATGGAGGGCGAGGTCATGCGCGTCAATCTCCGCGTCGTGCCCAACGCCGACACGCTTGGCCTGACCTGGATCCCCTTCATGGTCTACAGCTCGACCGGCCGCCAGGCGGAACAGGCCGTGTGGGGCCAGTATGTGCCCGTCGGTCACAAGGGTTGCTACGGGCGCTGACCGCGTTGCGATGGGCGCAGGCCGGGTCGCGACGGGCGTTGGCCGGGTCGCGACGGGCGTTGGCCGGGTCGCGACGGGCGCTGGGCGGGTCGCGATGGGCGTTGGCCGGGTCGCGATGGGCGCAGGCCGGGTCGCGACGGGCGCTGGGCGGGTCGCGCTGGGCGTTGGCCGGCGGTGCGCCGCCGATGGCATCGCTGCCGCCAACTCGACCGTCCTCGCGGGCGGTGGTTGCGCTCG
>CAMBUI010000246.1 GCA_945870915.1 Candidatus Kuenenia stuttgartensis
CTGGGTCGTGCCCGCGGGCGTGGTGCCGTCGGCGGGTGCGCCAGTGTTGGCCGCAGTGTTCGCCGCCGGCTCCGCCGCGGCCTGCTGCTGCATGTTGCTCGTGATGTTGAGGCCGATCGCGAGCAGCAGGTAGATGGTGAACGCGGTGATCGTCGCGACCGTGAGCGCGTCGCCCGTGCGGCCGCCGAACGCGGTGTCGGTGCCGCCGCCGCCGCCGAACGCGCCAGTGAGTCCGCCGCCCTGCGGGCGCTGGACGAGCACGATCAGGACGAGCGCAACCGAGACGACGATGAAGAGGAGCGTGAGAATGTTGAGGAGCATTGGCGTGTGACCCGATCTGGCTGTCTTGCTGGCACTTGCGATCGGGCGTTCGCCTGCATCACATCAGGCGTTCCGTCACGATCGCCGCGAGGCGGCGGCGATGATCGCGGCGAAGTCCGACGCGACCAGCGATGCCCCACCGACGAGACCTCCGTCGATCTCCTCGCGGGCGAGGAGTTCGGCGGCGTTCCTGGCGTTCACCGAGCCGCCGTAGATGACACGGACCTGCTCGGAGAATCGCGCACTATACAGTTCCTTCAGGGTCCGCCGCACGGTGCGGTGCGCTTCGGCGGCGTCATCGGGGGTCGCGGTGCGACCGGTGCCGATCGCCCAGACCGGTTCGTAGGCGACGACCAGGGTCGCGAGCGCACTTTCTGCGTGTCCGGCGAGCGACCCGCGCAGCTGGGCGTCGATCACCCCGTGCGCCCGGCCCGACTCCCGCTCGGCGAGCGTTTCCCCGACGCAGAGCACGGGAACCAGGCCGGCATCGAGTGCCTGTCCGATCTTGCGGGAGAGCAGCGCATCGGTCTCGCCCAAGCCGTGCCGCCGCTCCGAGTGACCGATAAGCACGCTCGCGCACCCGACATCGCGGAGCATCGCCGCGCCGACCTGCCCGGTGAAGGCGCCCTGCTTCTCGGCGGAGCAGTCCTGCCCGCCGAGTTGGACGCCCGGCTTCAGGACCGGCCGCACCGTCGCGAGGTACGGGAACGGCGGGAAGACGACGACATCGACGCCCCCCGCTCCGCCGTCGCCGCCGCTGGGTGCCGCGATCGACTCGGCGAGCGCGACCACCTCGGCCGCGAGGAGGTTCATCTTCCAGTTGCCGCCGACGAACGGCCGGCGTCGGAACGGCACGGCCGCGGGCGTGGAGGTGTTCGTGACCGGGTTCGTGGCCAGGTTCGTGGCCGGGTTCGTGGTCGGGTTCGTGGTCGGGTTCGTGGCCGGGTTCGTGGTCGGAGTCGAGGGAGTCATGCGGTTCCCGCGCAGCCTACCGCGCCAACCGCGCCGCGGCTCCCCTATCTTGCCGCTCCCATGTCCGCGAACCGCCCAACCACCGCCGCCGAGATCCGCAAGGCCTTCATCGACTTCTTCGTCGAGAAGGCCGGCCACACCTTCGCCCCGTCGAGCCCGGTCGTCCCGCACGACGACCCGACCCTGCTCTTCACCAACGCGGGCATGAACCAGTTCAAGGATGTGTTCCTCGGCCGCGGCAAGCGCGACTACACCCGCGCCGTGAACACCCAGAAGTGCATCCGCGCCGGCGGAAAGCACAACGACCTCGAGGATGTGGGCAAGGACACCTACCACCACACCTTCTTCGAGATGCTCGGCAACTGGTCCTTCGGCGACTACTTCAAGCAGGAGTCGATCCGCTGGGGCTTCGAGCTGCTCACCAAGGTCTACGGCCTCGACCCGAACCGCCTCTACGCCACCTGGTTCGAGGGCAACCCCGCCGCGGGCCTCGAGCCCGACCTCGAGGCGAAGGCCCTCTGGGAATCGCTTCTGCCGAAGGACCATGTGATCCCCGGCAACATGAAGGACAACTTCTGGGAGATGGGCGACACCGGTCCGTGCGGACCGTGCACCGAGATCCACTACGACCGGATCGGCGGCGGCCGCAACGCCGCGCACCTCGTGAACTCGGGCGACCCCGATGTGCTCGAGATCTGGAACCACGTGTTCATCCAGTTCAACCGCGAGCCCGACCGCTCGCTCAAGCCGCTGCCCGCGAAGCATGTCGACACCGGCATGGGCCTCGAGCGCCTCGTCTCGGTCATCCAGGACAAGCGCTCGAACTACGACACCGACCTGTGGGCGCCCGTCTTCGAGGCGATCCGCGTGCGTACTGGCGCGCGCGCCTACTCGGGCAGGCTCGACGACCACACCGACATCGCCTACCGCGTGATCGCCGACCACATCCGCTGCCTCACGCTCGCGCTGACCGACGGCGCGACGCCCTCGAACGAGGGCCGCGGCTACGTGCTGCGCCGCATCCTGCGCCGCGCCGTGCGCCACGGCCACCAGACCCTCGGCGTGCGCGGGCCGTTCCTCAAGGACCTCGTGCCCGCGGTCGTCGCCAGCCTCGGCGGCGCGTTCCCCGAGCTCGCCCCCGCCGCCAAGCGCGTCGCGCAGCTGATCGAGGAGGAGGAAGTCCAGTTCGGCAAGACCCTCGAGCGCGGCCTCGCGCTGTTCGCCGACGCCGCCGCGCGCGTGAAGAAGGCCGGCGGCACGCAGATCGCCGCCGACGACGCGTTCCGCCTGCACGACACCTCGGGCTTCCCGATCGACCTCACGCAGGTGATGGCCGAGGAGGCGGGCATGACCGTCGACGCCGCCGGCTACGAGGCGCTCATGGAGACCGCGCGCGAGCGCAGCCGCAGCGCCGGCGGCACCGACGCGGGCATGCACTTCCCGCCCGACGCGATCGCCAAGCTCGAGGAGCTCGGCATCAAGCCGACCGACGACCAGGGCCGCTTCGCCGGCAAGCCCGCCAACGCCACGCTCATGGCGATCTGGAACGGCAAGGGCTTCGACGAGCACGTCGAGGCCGACAGCTCGGCCGCGCTCGCGTTCATCTTCGACCGGACCCCGATGTACGCCGAGATGGGCGGCCAGGTGGCCGACCACGGATCGTTCCGCGTCGACCGCTCGTCGGGCCACGGCGGCGACATCGAGCGGACCAGCGGCGGCAGCTCGGTGTTCGTCGTCGAGGATGTCCAGCGCGCCGGCAGCTACGTGCTGCACATCGGCCGCCTCAAGCACGGCCGCATGAGCTGCGGCGAGACCGGCCAGCTCATGCTCGAGCGCGACCGCCGCGAGGCGATCCGCTCCAACCACAGCGCCACCCATGTGCTCAACCTCGCGCTGCGCGCCGTCGCCGGCGACGAGGTCGAGCAGAAGGGCTCGCTTGTCGACGACGAGAAGCTGCGCTTCGACTACGCCGCGAAGGCCGCGCTCACCGTCGACCAGATCCGCGAGGTCGAGCGCCGCGTGAACGCCGCGATCGCCGCGAACCTCGCCGTCGACGCCCGCGAGGTCCCGCTCGCGGTCGCCCGCGGCATCAACGGCGTGCGCGCCGTGTTCGGCGAGCGCTACCCCGACCCCGTGCGCGTCGTG
>CAMBUI010000247.1 GCA_945870915.1 Candidatus Kuenenia stuttgartensis
ATCCGCCGCCGCCGGGGGCGCTGCTCCCGGTGCCGGGTGGGTCGGTCGATCCGGCGCAGCAGCCGTCGCCGCGCTGGTGGGTGTCGCTCGGCGACCCCGTGCTCGACGGGCTCGTCGCGCGCGCCGAGGAGCGCAACCAGTCGCTCGCGGCCGCGATCGCCAACGTGCGTGCGGCCTACGCGTCGGTCGGCGCGAGCGAGGCCGAGCTCTGGCCGAGCATCGGGGCGGGCGCGCAGTACTCGCGCACCCTGACCAACATCGCGCAGCTCGCCGCGGCGGGCGTGCGGGTGGAGCCCTACGACACCTACGCCTACGGCGTCGGGATGTCGTCGTGGGAGATCGATCTCTGGGGCGGCGTGAAGCGGCAGGTCGAGGCGGCGAAGGCCAGCGCCGAGTCGCAGGTCGACGCGCTGCGCGACGCGCTGGTCTCGGTGCGCTCGCAGGTCGCGTCGTCGTACCTGCAGCTGCGCATGCTCCAGGCGCAGCGCGTGGTGCTGGTCGCGAACCGCGACGCGCTGGCGAGCTCGCGCGACCTGGTGAAGGCGCGCTACGAGGCGGGGGCGACCAACGCGCTCGACCTCGCGCGCGCGCAGGCGGCGCTCGACGGCGTCGAGGCGCAGATCCCGCAGGTCGACGCGGGGATCTCCTCGTCGATCTCGACGCTCGCGGTGCTCTGCGGCACGAACCCGTCGGAGCTCGCGCCCGAGGTGTCGCCGCAGCGCGCGATGCCGTCGGCGCCCGATGTCGCCGGGATCGGCCTGCCCGAGGAGGTGCTCGCGCGGCGGCCCGATGTGCGAGCCGCGCGACAGCGGCTGCTCGCGGCGACCGCGGCGATCGGCGTGGCCGAGGCGCAGCGCCTGCCCACGCTCACCGTGTCGGGCAACTTCTACATCGCCGCCAACGGCGTCGATGGGCTGGGTGACCTCGCGAACAAGGCGTACAGCATCGGTCCGTCGCTCTACCTGCCGCTGTTCACCGGCGGCAAGATCGAGAGCGCGGTACGGCAGCAGCGGGCCGAGGCCGAGGGCGCGCTCGCGCAGTACCGCCAGGCGGTGCTTTCCGCGGTCGGCGACGTGAGCGCGTGCGCGGGAGACTTCGCGCAGGCGCGCGAGACGCGCGTGCGCGCCGACGCGGCGCTCGCCAGCGCGCAGCAGGCGCTCGTGCTGGCGCAGCAGCAGTACGACGCGGGCGTGACCGACTTCTCGACGCTGCTCGATGTGCAGCGCTCGGCGCTCGACGCCGAGAACACGGCGGTGCAGGCGCGTGCGGGCGTGGTGCAGGGCTTCGTGGCCCTGCAGCGCGCGCTCGGCGCGGGTTGGAGCGGGGACGAGCAGGCGGTGGCCGCGGCGCAGCAGCCGGGCGAGGAAGCACGATGAAGCGCATGACGACGAACGAAACCGTGGGCGCGATCGCGCGCAGTACGACCCGCGCAGCGGAAACCGGCCTTCTCGCGCTGGCACTTGTCGCGCTGCCCCTCGCCTGCGGCGGGCAGCCCGCGGCGCCCGTGGCGCCGGCCGAGATCACCGTGCGCACCATCCGCGCCGAAGCCGAGTCGGTGGAGCGGATCCGCACCTACCCCGGCGTGACCGCCAGCGTGCGCCCCGTCGCGATCAGCGCGCGCGTGGCCGGGTTCCTCGACACCCAGCATGTCGTCGACGGCGCGCAGGTGAAGGCGGGCGACCTCCTCTACACCATCGACGAGCGGCCGTTCCAGGCGTCGCTCGCGCAGGCGATGGCCTCGCAGGCGCAGGCCGAGGCGCAGGTTCCGTCGGCGCAGGCCTCGCTCGACCTCGCCGCGCGCGATGTCGACCGCAACCGTCCGCTCGCCGCGAGCGGCGCGATCTCGAAGCAGACCTTCGACCAGCTCGAGACCAAGCGCGCGCAGGCCGACGCGCAGCTCGCCGCCGCCAACGCCGCGGTCGACGCGGCGCGCGCGCAGGCCGACGCCGCGCGGCTCAACCTCTCGTACTGCCGCATCGAGGCCCCGATGGAGGGGCTCCTCGGCAAGAGCCTCGCCTACGAGGGCCAGATGGTCGGCCCGGGCTACACCGTGCAGCTCAACCAGCTCGTGCAGCTCGACCCGATGTACGCCGAGTTCAGCCCGAGCGCGACCGAGTGGCCGCTCATCTCCGAGCTCCTCGCGAAGGGCCCCGTGCGCGCGAAGGTGGTCTACGGCGGCGTCGAGTCGATCTCGGCCGAGGGCGACCTCACCTTCTCGTCGAACACGGTGAACGCGTCGACCTCGACCATCACGCTGCGGGCGTCGTTCCCCAACCCGGCGGGCGCGTTCCGGCCGGGCACCTTCGCCACCGTCGCGGTCGACCTCGGAGAGATCCCGGGCGTCGTGATGGTGCCGACCGCCGCGCTCGTCGCGCGCGAGACCGACTTCTTCGTCTGGCGGGTCAAGTCCGACGGGACCGCCGAGAACGTGCGCGTGCGCCTCTCGGTTCGCCAGGACGACCGCGTCGGCGTGGTCGAGGGCATCGTCGCGGGCGACCGCATCGTGGTCGCCGGCGGGCAGAAGCTCTCCGAGGGCGCGAAGGTCGTGGAGCAGGGTGGCGCCGCAGCGGGCGCCGCGAACGGCCAGCCGTCCAAGTAAGGAGCATCCATGTCGCGGTTCTTCATCAGCAGGCCGATCTTCGCGACGGTCATCGCGCTCATCATGCTCCTCGCGGGCGTGGCGACGATGTTCACGCTCCCGATCGCGCAGTTCCCGACGATCGTCCCCCCGACCGTGCAGGTGAGCGCCGTCTACAACGGCGCCGACGCCGAGACCGTCGCCAACGCGGTGACCAGCCCGCTCGAGCAGCAGATCAACGGCGTGCAGGGCATGCTGTACATGAGCTCGAACTCGACGAGCACGGGGCAGTCGATCATCACCTGCACCTTCGAGGTCGGCTACGACCTGAACATCGCCGCGGTCGACGTGCAGAACCGCGCGCAGCAGGCGTTCTCGCAGCTCCCGCCCGAGGTGCAGCAGCTCGGCATCACGGTGACCAAGCAGTCGTCGAACATGACGATCGTGGCCGCGCTGCGCTCGCCCGACGGCGCCTACGACTCGCGCTACCTCACCAACCTCGCCGACATCACGGTCGCGCCCGCGCTGCAGCGGCTGCCGGGCGTGGGCGCGGTGACCATCTTCGGCCTCGAGCAGTACTCGATGCGCGTGTGGCTCGACCCCGCGAAGCTCGCGGCGATGGGGCTCACCTCGGCCGACGTCATGAAGGCGGTCCAGGCGCAGAACAAGCAGTCGGCGATCGGCTCGATCGGCGCCGAGCCGAGCAGCGACAGGCCCGCGTTCGTGTTCAGCCTGACCACGCAGGGCCGCCTGGTGGGCGAGGACGAGTTCAACGACATCGTCGTGCGCACCGGCGAGTCGGGCGCGGTGGTGCGGGTGCGCGACGTGGGGCGCGCCGAGATGGGCTCGTACC
>CAMBUI010000248.1 GCA_945870915.1 Candidatus Kuenenia stuttgartensis
GGACCGGAGCCACGCGCAGAGGCACGTGTGGAACCCCGCGCAGAACCCCGCGCAGAACCCCGCGCGTCCCCCGGCAGCCCCGCCAGGCACGGGACGGTGGTCGGCGCCGTCGCCCGTGCCGCCGCGTCCGCCATGATGCCCGCGACCTGGCGTCGCGCGCTCGGCGGACCGCTCGGCCTCGCAGCGTGGATCGTGACCGCCTTCATCGCGATCGCGGTGCTCGCGCTCCCAGCGGCCGCGCTGCTCGGCGAGGGCGTGCGCGACCGCGCCGGGCGCGGGGCGGCCGAGATCACGGGACATGCTCCGCTCGCGACCCTCGCGCTGAGCGCCGCGATCGCGCTGGCCGCGGCGATCGCGGGCGCCTGCATCGCCTGGCCCGCATCGCGCGCGTTCCGCCGCAATCCCTGGATGCGCAGCAACCAGCTGGTCGCGTGCGCCGTGCTGCTTCCGGTCGCGCTTCCGCCGTGGCTGCTCTACGCCGCGCTGTGGATGTCCTCCGGCCCCGGCACCGCGGTGGGCGACCTCTGCGCCCGCGGCGACCTCGTCGGCGTGCAGCGCGCGGTGCTGCTCGCGGTCTCGCTTCTCGTGTGGAGCGCGGGTGCGGCGTTCGCGGCGCTTGCGAGTGCGGGGCCGGCCGAGATCATCACCGACGGCCGGCTGCTCGCCCTCGATGGAGCTCGGCTCGGGCTGCGTGTGCGCGCGGCGCTCGCGCGCGACGGACGCAGCATCATCGTCGCGGTCCTGGCGACCGCGGCGTTCCTGCTCTGCGAGACGACGGTGTTCGACCTCGCGCTGGTGCCGACCTACGGATTCGAGATCAAGACGCTGGATGCGCTCGGCGGCACGCGCGGCGAGGTGCTGCGCGCCGGACTGCCCGCGATCGGACTCGTGGTGGCGCTGGTGACGGCGGTGCCGCTGCTCGCGCGCGCCTTCGGCGACCATGGGCTGCGCGCCCGCGGCGGACGCGACCACCGGTCCACGCACGCGGACAGGCACGCGGCGCGCCATGCGCGGGCAAGCCACGCTTCGCAAGGCCTCCCGCCGCGGGGACTCGCTTCGCCGTCCTTCGCCCGGCCCGCGGCGGCGCTGCTTGCGGCCGCGGTGCTCCCCTCGCTCGTCGTCGCGGCGCTCGTGGCGGCGGTGCTGGCCGTGCCGCGCGTATCCGACTTCCCGCGTCTGCACGGGGCGGCGCTGGTGTCGACCGTCGTCATGGGACTCTGCGCGGCGACACTGGTCGCGGGGCTCGCCGCGGGGATGCGGCTCCTCATCGCCATCGAGTCGCCGATCGCGCGCGCGGTGGCGCGGACGACCGCCTTCGGCGCGCTCGCGTGCGGCCTCGCGCCGGCGACCATCGCCGCGGTGGCGATCGAAGCGGCCTACAACAACGACGTGCTCGGTGCGGTCTACGACTCGCCGGCGGCCGTCGTGCTCGCGCTCGCCCTGCGTGCGGCGCCCGCGGCGGCGATCGTGGTGCTTGCGCTCGAGGCGCGCGAGCCGGCCTCGGCGCGTCGGCTGCGCGCGATCGACGGCAACTCGCTGCTCGCGTCGTGGCGCGCCATGCGCGCCGAGCTCGGCATGTCGGCGCTGGCGGCGGGGGCCGTCGGATTCGCCTGGTGCCTCGGCGAACTCACCGCGAGCGGACGGGTCGTGCCGCCCGGACTCCCGTGGCTCGCGACCGATGTCCTGAACGCGGTGCACTTCCAGCGGCCCGACACGGTCTTCCTCGCGGCGGGGGCGCTGATCGTCGCCGCGCTGCCGGCACTGCTGGCGATGCTCGCGCTTCTCCGGCACCTGCAGGGGTCGGGGTTCGCGCGCGCGCTCCTGCGGCGCGGCGGCACCGCGCGGTTCGGCGGCGCCGCGGCGCCCATGCTCGCGATCGCGACCGGCGTGCTGCTCGCGTCGCTGGTCGGGTCGCTGGTCGGCTGCGGCCGCCAGGACGCCGCGACGGCGGACGGCGGCGTCGACGATCCGATGATGGCCGCGCTCCGCCAGGCCTCGCCGGTGGTGTCGGAACTCCTTCCCGTCGACCGCGAACTCGCGGGGGTGGGGCGCGCTCCCGGACAGTTCAACGGTCCGCGGGTGGTCGCGTGCGATACATCCTCCATCGCGGGTGGCGCCGTCGCGGGTGGCGCCATCGTGGGCGGCGCCGCCGACCAGTGCATCACCTTCGTGATCGACAAGGACGCGCGCGTGCAGCGGTTCCTCCCCGGCGGCGAGGTCGCCTCGGAGTGGCGCCTTCCCAAGTCCGACCGCGGCAAGCCGGTTGGAGCGACGGTCGCACCCGACGGCAACCTCGTCGTTGTCGATACGCACGAGCACCGCATCGTCTGCTTCGCGCCCACGGGGGAGCTGCTGTGGACCCTCGGCGGCTACGGCACCGAGGAGGGGCGGTTCATCTACCCGACCGATGTCGTGTTCACCCCCGACGGCCGGATGCTCGTCTCCGAGTACGGCGGCAACGACCGCATCCAGGCCTTCGGCGCCGACCGCGGCTTCATGTACCAGTTCGGGCGATGCGGGACCGGCGAGGGGGAGTTCCTCCGACCGCAGTGCCTCGCCTACGACGCGGCGCGCGACGAGCTCTACGTGTGCGACACGAGCAACCACCGCATCCAGGTGTTCACGTCGGACGGCGAGTTCCGCCGCGCCATCGGTCGCCCCGGGCTCGGGGCGGGCGAACTCTCGTACCCGTTCGGCATGGTGCTCGAGATCGGCGGCCGCGCGGTCGACCGCGTCGGCGCCGCGGTGGGGCTGGACGAGGCTGGTGACGGCGCGGCCAGCGGCACCGGCGAAGGCGCCCGCCGCACCGTCGTCGTGGTCGAGCACAGCAACCACCGGCTGCAGCGGCTCGACGCCCACGACGGCGAATCGCTGGGGATTGCCGGCGGCCTCGGACGCGAGAAGGGGCGCCTCAAGTATCCTTGGGCGATCGAGCCGGCGGGCGTTTCGGCCGACGGTCGCCAGCGCTACGCGGTGTGCGACCACGGGAACTCGCGGATCGTCTTCTTCACGATGCCGCGGTGGCGGGGTTCCGGCGCGGCGCCGGCGCCATGACCGGGTTGGCAGGCGCGTGGGCGATCGGTCGTACGATCGCGTGATCGAGCGAACGGCGGGACCATGCACTTCGAGCGCCCCATACTCCTCCTGCTTCTCCTGCTGCTGGTGCCGGTGCTCGCGCTCGCGTGGCGCGGCCGTCGCAGCGAGGAGGCGTGGAAGTGGTGGTCGAGCCTCGCGCTGCGCACGCTGGTCGTGCTGCTGCTGGTCGCGTCGATCTCGCAGCCCGCGTTCGTGCTGCGCGGCGAGGCGCTCACCACCGCGTTCGTGCTCGACCGCAGCCGATCGATTCCCGTGCCGCTCCTCGCGTCGTCGCGCGACTTCGTGCAGGAACTCGTCAAGGGCAAGCGCGAGCAGGAGGACCG
>CAMBUI010000249.1 GCA_945870915.1 Candidatus Kuenenia stuttgartensis
GTCGCTCGCCGTCGCGGGCGGCAGCTTCCGCCCCCTCACGGGCCTTCTCAACGACATCCAGGCCTCGGGCGCGCCGGCCGAGCGCCTCGCGGAGATCCTCGCGATCCCCGCCGAGGGGATGCGCGAGCGCGACCTCCCGTCGCTGCCCCGGCACGCGCGCTCGCTCGAGTTCGACGCCGTGCGCTTCCGCTACGAGGGCGCCGAGCGCGACGCGGTGCGCGGCGTGAGCCTGGCGGTCCGGCACGGCGAGTTCATCGCGGTCGTCGGTCCGAACGGCTGCGGCAAGACCACGCTCGCCAGCCTCCTGACCAGGCTCTTCGACCCGACCGAGGGCTCGGTCCGGATCGACGGCATCGACATCCAGGGCGTGAGCCTCGTGTCGCTGCGCCGCCAGATCGGCGTCGTGCCGCAGGATCCGCTGCTCGTGCGCGGAAGCATCCGCGAGAACCTGCTGCTCGGCCTCGAGCCGATGGACGCGGGCGAGGCGGCGCCGCTCATGGCCCGCGCGCTCCGGCTCGCACACGCCGAGCGGTTCGTCGCCGCACTTCCCAAGGGGATCGAGAACGAACTCGGCGAGGGCGGCAGCGGACTGTCGGGCGGCCAGCGCCAGCGGCTCGCCATCGCGCGCGCGCTCATGCGCGACCCGGCGGTGCTGATCCTCGACGAGGCGACCAGCCAGATCGACGCCGAGAGCGAGGCCCAGATCTCGGCCGCCATCGACGAGTTCCGCAGCGGGCGGACGCTGATCGCGATCGCACACCGGCTCTCGACCGTCCGCAGCGCCGACCGGATCGTCGTGATGGACGACGGCGCGGTCTCCGACGTGGGCACCCACGACGAGCTGCTCGGGCGATGCGACCTCTACCGCCGGCTCGTCTCGACGCAGCTGGTCGCGTAGCGCCGCCGCGGGCGTCGCCCCGCGCCTTCCTGCTACAGTGCGCCCCGAGGTCTCCCGTGGGAATCGCCGCATTTCTCCGCAACTCCATCGGTGCCGCGCCGCAGTCGGATGTCGACGCGCTGCGCTCCGCCGTGCAGGTCGCGGCCGAGGCCCGCGCCGCCGCCGACGAGATGAAGGTGCTCGTGGCGCAGGTGCGCGAAGGCTCCCTCCACGGCCAGCTCCGCGACCACGTGCAGTCGATCGAAGCCATGCGCGCCGAGCTCGGGCGCCTTTCGGCGCGGGTCGAGGCCATGCCCGAGATGCGTGCGCAGCTCGAGACCTTCGTCCATTCGCTCGGGCGAACCATGACCGCGGCCGCCGAGCGCCTCGACCATGTCGACGACCGCATCGACCGGCTCGAGCAGCAGGCGCGCACGCAGACCGAGATCATCGCCCTCAGCCGAACCGAGCTCGACCGCCAGGGGCGCGTCATCGCCGGACTCGACGGGCAGATGAAGTCGCTCGAGGACGCCGTCACCCGGCTCGTCGCGGTCGCCGACCGCTCGGCCGCGCTCATGCGCGAGGTCGACGAGCGCCGGACACGCGCCGACCGTTCCGACCGCACCAACCGGATCATCATCGCGGTGCTGATCCTCGTGCTCGTGGTCGCACTCATCCGATGAGCGGGGCTCCGCCGACGATCGGTGAGGAGCTCCGCGCCGAGCTCGAGAAGCCCGCGAAGCCGAAGGGCGTGTCGCCTCTGCAGCGGATGATCGGGCTGCTGTTCGCGGCGGTGATGCTCTGGGTGCTGTTCCGGCTCGGGGGCTCCGGCGACGGACCCGCGCTGCTTCTTCCGAACGCGCCGGCGCCGCGGGTCGCCTCGACGAGCCCGGCCATCACCGAATCGCTGCTCGAGCTCGGGCTCGCGGCCCATGTCGTCGGTCGAAGCGGCTACTGCCGCGGTCTTCCCGCGGAGGTGCCGGTGATCGGCGACCTCCGCAGCTTCGACGCCGAGCGGCTGGCGTTGGCGAAGCCCGACGTCCTGTTCGTGCAGCCGCCGCTCGCCGGGACCGACCCGGCGTTGCGCGAATTCTGCGAGCGGAAGTCGATCGAACTCGTCGAGCAGCGCATCGACTCGCTCGCCGAGATCTCGCAGCTCGCCGCGCGGATCGAGCGGGTGTTCGCGGGCGCAGCCGAGGATGCGGGCCCAGCCGAGGATGCGGGCGGAGGCGCGGGCGCGCGGCTCTCCGACGACGCCCGCCGGAAGCTCGCCGAGGCGCGCACCTTCCTCGATGCGGAGCCGGCCGCGCCGTCCGCCGATGCGCCGCGCGTGCTCGTCGTGGTGTCGGTCGACCCGGTGCTCGCGGTCGGGCGCGGCAACTACATCCACGAACTCATCGCGCGCGCGGGCTTCGCCAACGCGGTCGAGGACGACGGCTGGATCGAGCTCTCGGCCGAGGCCGTGGTCGCGCTCGCGCCCGCGCGCATCGTCGCGATCGGCGAGACGCCGGTCGGTGCGCTCGAGGTGCAGGGGTTCCTCGAGGTTCTTCCGTGGAACGGCGCGCCGCCGCCGATCACCGCGGGCGCGCTGCCCGAACTGCTCATGCCGAGCCTGCGGATGGTCGCGCGGCGCGACGGATTCGCGCGGCTCCTGCGCGGCGAAAGCGCGGGCGTCCCGTGAGGTCGCGCGGCATCGCGCTGCTCGCGCTGGCGGCCGTGGCGGGTGCGCTGGTGCGGGTCGCCGTCGGTCCGGTGGCGGACGGCGGGGCCATGCGACTCGCACTGTCGGTGCCCACGGGCGAGGTGCTCGCGCTGCGCGCGGGTGCGGTCGCCTCGGCGGCGCTGCTGGGCGCGGCGCTCGGGCTGTCGGGGCTCGCGCTGCAGACGCTGCTGCGCAACCCGCTCGCCTCGCCGTTCGTGCTCGGCATCTCGAGCGGCGCCGGCTTCGGAGTCTCGCTGGTGATCGCCGGCGCGTACCTGCTTGCGGTTCCCGCGGTCAGCTTCGGCGGCGAGGTCGCGGGTGCGGTCGCGGGCTCGCTGGCGACGCTTGCGCTCGTCGCGTGGCTTGGCCGCGCGCGCGCCGCCGGCAGCGATCCGACCACGCTCGTCCTGTCCGGCGTGGTCGTCGGCGCGGTGTTCAGCGCGGGCACGATGCTGGTCGAGCAGTTCGTGCCCTACGGACTGCGGGGCGACCTGCTTTCGTGGATGGCCGGGCGACTGCCCGAACTCCCCACGCGCGGCGCCTTCTGGACCCTCGCGGCGAGCGTCGTGCTCGGGGCGCTCGCGCTCGCCTGGCGCGCCGGCGCGCTCGATGTCGCCGCGCTCTCCGACGAGGAGGCTGCCTCGACCGGCGTCGACCTTCGCGCACTCCGTCGCGGGCTCTTCGTGGTGGGCGGCGCCCTCGCGGCGGTCGCGGTCGCCTACGCGGGCCCGATCGGTTTCGTCGGGCTCATCGGTCCGCACATCGCGCGGCGGCTCGTCGGCGCCTCGCACGCGCGGCTCGTTCCCGCG
>CAMBUI010000250.1 GCA_945870915.1 Candidatus Kuenenia stuttgartensis
CGCGAACGCGTCGATGCCACCCGAGCTGCCGCAGACCACGATCAGGTTCTCGTGGCGCGGCATGAACTGGCTGAACGCCTTCCGCAGCGTGGCCTGGAACCGCGGCACATGGTCGTCGAAGCTCGCCGAGAGGTCCGCCACCAGCTCGACCCGGCGCGCGGTCGACGGAGCGATCACGCGCAGGCGCGCCGCGGTGCGACCCTCGCCGTCGCGGTAGGTCGTCTCGTCGCCCACCGACGCCTGCTCGACGAAGGCGAAGGCGTCGCCGAGCGCCGCCTGCAGCGCGCGTCCACGGAGATTCCGCGAGAGCGACAGCGCCACCACGATGCCGCGGTCGACGGTCTCCAGCGCGCGCCACGAGGCGGGGATCGAGACCTGTGCATCGCGCAGCGTGGGATGCGGGGCGCGCTTCACATGCACGCACAGCGTCGCGCCCGCCTTGCGCGCGACGAAGTCGACATGCCTTCCCGTGGGCGTCTCGGCCTCGTGCTCGACGGTGCAGCCGGCCTCGAGCAGACGCGAGGCGACGAGGAGTTCGGCCGCGATCGAGCGCGCGCGGTCGAGCACGGCGGGGGAGGCGCCCGTCTCCGCCAGCCGTTCGGCGCTGCCCGCGAGGTCGCGGCGGAAGCGCCGCAGAACCCGCGGATCGATCTGTTCGGCCCAGGCCGCCTCGCGCGCCGCGTAGGTCCGCCCGATCTCCGCGAGGAGAGGCCGGAGGACGCTGCGTTCGTCGGGACGGCGGGACATCGTGGTCCGATTTATCGGTGTTTCCCGCCGCCGCTGCAAGCCTCGCGGGCGAACCCCCGCGCGCTTCGTGCGGTTTGCGCGGGCGCCACCGAAGGGCATCCCCGATTTCCCGAGCCTCCGGCGCACAGACCCCGCGGGTCGCGCCGACACACTCCGCGGAGGAGAATGCAATGCGCATCGGAGAAATGCTCGTCCGTATGGGCGTACTCAATCGCGCGCAAGTCGAGGCCATCCTCGATGAGCAGCAGACCGGCAACGAGCCCTTCGGGGCCATCGCAGAGCGCATGTTCGGCATCGCTCCCGACACCATCGAGCGTGCCTGGATCGAGCAGACCCAGGAGCGCGCCACGATGTTCGATCCCGCACGCGGCGTCGACGACGAGGCCCGGGACCTGGTGGTTCGCCGCCAGGCCTGGCAGTTCGGCATCGTCCCGCTGCGTCTCGACGACGGATACCTCATCGCCGCGACGAGCCGGAAGCAGCTCCCGCGGGCGATCCGCTTCGCCACCCGCGTTCTCGGAATGCCCGTGCAGTTCGAGATCGCGGAGGACGAGGAGCTCTCGCAGCTGCTCGCGCACCAGTACCCCATCCGGGGAATGGACAAGAGCATCTTCGACGGCACCTCCTTCGCGGGCCTGTTCCGCAGGGCGGCATGACCGGCCGTCCGGCCGCTTGACAGGCGGCTCGGTTCGGCTACTCTTCCCGTCCCGCGCGAAGCGGTGAGCCAACTTAGCTCAGTTGGTAGAGCATCGCATTGAAAATGCGAGTGTCCCCGGTTCAAGTCCGGGAGTTGGCATGAAACGATCCGGCCCGCCTCTCGGCGGGCCGTGTCGTTTTTCGCGTCCTCTTCGGCGTCCTCTTGGGCGTCCTCGTCGGCGTGCTTTTGGCGCCGTGCCGCGGCGCCGCTTCTCGGTGCCGCACCGCGCGTCGTGCTCCGACGCGCGCGAACGGGACCGCTCGGGCTGCGTCAGGCGAGCTGCTCGCCCACGAGCCGCAGGGGGATCGGGCGGCCGAGGTGCTCGCGGCGGATCTCCAGCCGGCCCGCGGCGCGCTCCTCCTCGAGGGTCCCGAGCAGCTGCTCGACGATCCACAGCCGGATGGGCCGCGATCCGTCGTACTGCGCCAGCCCGCCGGTGCCCGCGCGCGAGATGCGCTCGAGCTGCGTCCAGTAGCGGCGCGTCCAGGTGAGCGCGAGCGTCTCGGGCAGCCGCGAGAAGGCGGCGCGCGTCATCGACGGCTCGGCGAAGATCCAGAGTTCGTTCCAGGCGTTGGCGCGGCCGAGGCAGCACGCCGTCGCCACGGCGAGATCCGCGACGCACACGACGGGCTTGAGCAGCGAACCTCGCTCGATCCGCGGACGCGCGAGCGTGTGCGCGTGATCCGCGACATCGTCGCCGCTCACGCGGTAGCGCGCCGCAAGGGGCGCGGCATCGCGGAAGAACGCGCGCAGCAGGTGCGAGCGGTGCTCGTGCCAGTCGCTGGTGAGAAGGGGCGCGGCATCCTGCTGCGCCGCGCGGCGCACGGCGGGCTTCGGGCCCGGGCGTGCTGCGACGGCCTTCTTCTGCGGGTGTTCCGCAACGTCGACGCGGGCGCCTACATCACGCGCGCACGGCTCCTCATGTCGATCGTCCTTCATCAATCGTGCCCTCGTCCACCGTTCGGTGGAGTGACCGCAATGTAGCGGTCGTCGCACGGCGTGCAGCACGCGGAATGCAATTCGCGGAGAAATCGCGGAGCGGCTCTACGAGCGTCGGACCGCCGTGTTTCCGAGAAGCGATGGACGCACATCGCGCAGTGCGCCGAAGCGCGCGCGCCATCCATCGATCTCGGATCGGTCGAAGGGAAGCGCGACCGCGCACTCGTCGGCGCCTGCTTCCTCGATGCGCACGCCGAGCGCGCCGAGCGCGACCGAGCCGCCTGCATATGCATTCGTCGGATCGCTGCCGCATCGGTTCGCGGCGATAACGCACGCCTGGTTCTCGATCGCGCGCGCGAGCAGCAGGGCGCGCCAATGCTCGTGCCGCACCGCAGGCCACGACGAGCTCACGGCGAAGATCTCGGCGCCCGCACGCGCGGCGAGCCGCCACAACTCCGGGAACCGCAGGTCGTAGCAGACGAGCGGACAGATGGTCGCCCACCCGGTGTCGATCAGGCAGAGGTCGTCGCCTGCGACGAAGGAATCGCGTTCGCTCGGGAACAGGAAGTTCTTCCGATAGACGGCGCGCAGGCGACCATCTGGTCCGATCACACACGCGCTGTTCGAGAAGCGGCCATCGCCACGGGGCTCGCCGAAGCCGGCCTGCAGCCAGACTCCACGCGCGCGTGCGACCTCGCCGAACCAGCCGATCGAGTCATGCGCCTTGCCCAGCGCCGCGGTATCGGTCGTCCAGGCGGTCTCGCACATCTCGGGCAGCACGAGGTAGTCGCCCGCCCTGAAGCCGCTCGCGTCCAACGCGCCCTCGATCCGCCGCCGGTTCTCGACGACATCGTGCCACACCGGAGCCGTCTGTACCGCGATGCACCGCATCGCCGCAGCGTACACCGCGACGCTCCGCGTCGTGTTCCCCGTTGCATGTGCGTTTGCGCCACCCCGATGCGAAGATGTTCGCGGCCCGTT
>CAMBUI010000251.1 GCA_945870915.1 Candidatus Kuenenia stuttgartensis
GCGGAACCTAAGCCTGCGGAGCCCAGCGCCGCCGAGCCCAAGTCCGCTGAACCCAAGTCCGCTGAACCCAAGTCCGCTGAGCCCAAGTCCGCCGAGCCCAAGCCCGCCGACGCGAAGGATGCCGACAAGAAGCCCGGCGACAAGAAGGAGCCCGAGAAGAAGAAGGATCCCAAGCTGAACCCCGAGCGCTGGGCCGATGCCGTGCGCTTCGAGGTCAAGCCCGTGACCACCGGGCCCGACAACGACCGCCGGCCGGTCGCCTCGCCCGACGGCAAGTCGCTGCTCTTCACCCGCAATCTCGGCGATCTCGCGCGGCTCGACCTCGCCACCGGCGCCGTGACCATGGTCCGCACCGGCTGGGACGACGAACTCGAGTACGTCTACTCGCCCGACGGCACCATGATCGCCGTCGCCGAGAGCGACCAGGACTTCAACAAGGACATCTGGCTGCTCGCGGCCGACGGATCCAAGCCGGCGGTCAACGTCACCCAGCACCCCGACAACGACGGACGGCCGCGCTTCAGCGCCGACGGCAAGATCCTCGCGTTCCTCTCCGAGCGCACGAACGAGGAGGGCGATGTCTGGATGGTGATGCTCGACCGCGATCTCGAGGGCTACTCGCAGCGCGACCTCGACCAGTACTTCAAGGACGCGAACGACGCGGCGAAGAAGCGCAAGCCGCTCGAGGCGAAGGAGCCCGCGAAGCCCGAGCCGGCCAAGCCGGAGACGGCCGCAGCCGGGGGCGATGCTCCCAAGAACGAGCCGGCCAAGCCCGAGTCGCCCGCGGCCGACGCATCCAAGCCCGCCGCCGACGAGACCGCGAAGAAGGACGCCCCCGCCAAGGCCGCCTTCGCCGATCTCGAGCTCGAGGACGCCTACCTCCGCGTGCGCCGCGTGACCACCGCGCCCGGCGACGAGGGCAACCTCGAGATCTCGCCCGCCGGTGACCGCCTCTACTTCACCGGCAGCGAGGGCAAGGACTCCGCGCTCTTCTCGGTGAAGTACGACGGCACCGAGCAGAAGAAGCTCGGCGCCAGCATCGGCGTCGCGGGCATCTCGCTCACGGGCGACCGGATCTACGGCGTCAACGCCGGCCAGGCGCAGTCGGTCGGCACCGCCGCGGGCGACACCAAGGTCGTCGACATCGCCGCGGTGAGCGAGGTCGTCCTCGCCCGGCGCAACGCCCAGAAGCTCGACGAGGTCTCGCGCATCATGGGCGGCAGGTTCTACGTCGCGCCGAGCGAGAAGAAGCTCGACTGGCCCGCGCTCAGCGCGCGCCACCGCGACCTCGCGACCCGCGCCCGCACCTCGGAGGAGTTCGACTTCGTCGCGAACATGTTCATCGGCCACCTCGACGCGTCGCACCTCGGCGTGCGCTCGCCCGAGGGCGGCGGTGCGGCGCCCGCGCGCGGCGCGATGTCCTCGTCCCCGCGCGCCCAGGGGCGCCTCGGCGTGAAGACCGTGCCCGCCGCCGGCGGACGCGCCGTCGTCGCCGTGCTGCCCGATTCCCCGGCCGCGCTCGCGAACCCGCGGCTCGAGGTCGGCGATGTGATCACCGCCATCGAGTTCGAGGCGCTCGACCCGGTCAAGCCGCTCGAGACGGCGCTCGCCGGCAAGACCGGGCAGGAGGTCTTCGTCGCCTTCACCCGTCCCGCGAAGGATGGCGCCGCGGCCGCCGAGCTCGGCGTGATCATGGTGCCGATGTCGTCGGGCACCGAGCGCGCGCTGCGCTACCAGGCCGAGACCCTCGCCAACCGCGCCAAGGTCGCCGAGCTTTCCGGCGGGCGCATCGGCTACATCCACATCCAGGGCATGGACCAGGCGTCGCTCGACCGCTTCGAGCGCGACCTCTACGCGGCGGCGCACGGGCGCGACGCGCTCCTCGTCGATGTCCGCAACAACGGCGGCGGATTCACCGCCGACCGCCTGCTCTCGTCGATCGACGTGCGCGAGCACGCCTACGCGATCCCGCGCGAGGGCGACCGCAGCCGCCGCTCGAGCTACCCGCAGGACCGCCTCTACATCCAGCGCTACACCATGCCGATGGCGATGCTCTGCAACGAGAAGAGCTTCTCGAACGCCGAGATCATCTCGCACGCGTTCAAGAACCTCGGCCGCGGCCTGCTCGTGGGCCAGCAGACCGCCGGCGGCGTGATCTCGACCGGCAGCGAGTCGCTCGTCGACGGCACCACGGTGCGCATGCCGTTCCGCGGCTGGTACATCGCCGGCACCGGCAAGGAGCGCGACCGCGACATGGAGGAGAACGGCGCGATGCCCGACGTCGTGGTCGTGCAGACGCCCGAGGACGAGTCGAAGGCGCTCGACGCGCAGCTCGCCAAGGCGGTCGAGGAGCTCATGAAGAAGCTGCCGAAGAAGTAGTCCCGCCGCGGCGGACCCGCGGCGGCGATCCCAACGCCATCCACACCAAACCCGAAGCGCGCGACGCGATGGCCACACCACACGACAAGCTGCAGTTCAGCACCTGGCGCCCGCATCCCTGGCACGGCCTCTCGGTCGGTCCGAAGGCGCCGGATGTCGTGCACGCATTCATCGAGATCACCCCGTTCGACGTGGTGAAGTACGAGATCGACAAGCAGTCGGGCTACCTGCGGGTCGACCGTCCGCAACGCTCGAGCTCGGTGCCGCCGGCGCTGTACGGCTTCGTGCCGCGCACCTACTGCGGCACGCGGGTGGCGGCGCTCTCGCCCAGTTCGTCGCGCGGCGACGGCGACCCGCTCGACATCTGCGTGCTCACCGAGCGTCCGGTGGCCCGCTCCGAGATCCTGATGGATGCGCGCGTGCTCGGCGGGATCCAGATGATCGACGGCGGCGAGGCCGACGACAAGATCATCGCCGTCCTGCCGAGCGATCCGGTGTACGGCCGCGCGGTCGACCTCGAGGATCTGCCGCGCGCGCTCATCGACCGGCTGATCCACTACTTCTCGTCGTACAAGACCATGCCCGGCGAGGAGAACAAGGTCCAGATCGCCGGCACCTACAGCGTGACCCACGCGTGGAAGGTCGTGTCGGCGTCGATGCTCGACTACGCGGAGCTGCTGGCGCGGCGCTAGGCGCGAGGCGGTACGCGCTCACGCGCGAGGCGGTACGCGCTCACGCGCGGGGAGGTACGCGCTCACGCGCGGCGATACGCACGCACGCGCGGCGCGAGCCGCGAGGCACTCGCGCCCTGCGGATCACTCGCCCGCGGCGCGCTGGTCCGACTCGTCGCGCAGCCTGCGCCCGTCCTCGGCGATCGAGTCGTAGATCGACGCGAGCAGTCCGACGAGCGGGAACTTGCCCTGCAGCGGCGAAGGGCCGAGGCGGCGCAGCAGCGCGTGCGGCGCGAACGGCTCGGTCTCGCCC
>CAMBUI010000252.1 GCA_945870915.1 Candidatus Kuenenia stuttgartensis
CCGCCTCCATCGGCAGCCGCGCCTGCGCGATCGGGTTCCGCCCCGACCGCGTCCAGCTCGCGGCGCCCGGCTCGCCCGGCGCGATCCCCGCCACCATCGCCACCGTCGAGCGCCTCGGCGACCGCACCGACATCGCGCTCGACAGCGCCTGGGGCCGCATCGTCGCCCGCCTCGACGCCGACGCCGCGCGCGCCGCGCGCGAGGGCGACGCCACCGCCTTCACCTTCGATCCCGCCCACGCGCACTGCTTCGAGCCCGGCGAGTGCGGCGCGCGACTCTGAGCGGCGGCGGCAAGCGGCCGCCGCCTTCGGAGGTGCTGGACGCGCGCGTGAACCTCAGCGGGGCACGCTCGCCGGCCACCACTTCGCCCACACGCGCAGCGTGACCAGCGCGCACGCCGTGCCGAGCGCGAAACCCGCGCACACGTCGCTCAGGTAGTGCGCGTGGATCGCCACCCGCGTGAGCGCGAGCACGAAGCCGGTCGGCAGCAGCAGGCCGCGCCAGCGCGGGAGCGCCAGCGCGAGGACCACCGTCGCCGCGGCGCAGGTGGTCGCGTGGCCGCTCGGGAAGCTGTTCACCGCGTGGCCGTAGCTGAACGGCGTGAAGTCGAGCCGACCCTCCTCGAAGAGGAGCTTCGGGCGCGATTTTCCGAACGCCATCTTGAGGAGATTCACGAGGATGCCGCTGCCGCCGACCGCCGCGATCAGCGCGAACGCCCAGCGCGCGAGGTTGTGCTGCCGGCGGATCGCGGCGACCGCGAACACGACGCCGGCCGGGATCAGCCACCAGCCGGCCTCGCCGAACTCGGTCGTCCACTGGAGCACCTGCGACTCGACCAGCCGGTTCGCCTGCGCGGCGCGCGCGACGGGCTCGTCGGCCGCGAGGTGCGCGACCACCGCGGCCACGAGGCACGCCGCGACCAGCATCCACAGGCGCCGCTCGAAGGTCGCGTTCATCCGAGCGCCCCGCGCTTGAGGGCGTAGCCCGAGGCGAGCATCGAGACGCCCGCGAGCGCGAGCACGGCCGCCACCAGCACCGCGTCGCCGAGACCGAACCGCGCGCACGCCTCGCGCGCCACGAGCGAAAGCGCGAGCACCAGGCCTCCGGCGAGGGCGCCGGGCACGAACGCCCGCGCGACCTCGCGCCGCCGCGCGCCCACCAGGCGCCGCGCCACATGCAGGCAGTAGACCAGTCCCGCCCCGAGCGCCACCGTCACGCTCGCGGCGAACACCGTCGCCGCGCCGTACGCCGTCTGCGCGCCGTACCACGCCGCGACCGGCGCGAGCACCGCGATGAGCGCGACCCGCAGCACCAGCGACCGCCGGTCGATCTCGGGCCGCCCGAGCCCCCAGAACATCGGTCCGCAGCACGAGGTCACGCTCGACACGAGCCCCGCCACCGCGATCATCGACACCAGGCCGGACGACCCCGTGTACTTCTCGCCGTACAGGACGCGCGGCAGCCGCTCGTCGAGCGCGACCAGCGCCGACACCACCGGCATGACCAGGAGCGAGACCCCCGCGAGCGTGCGCACCCAGATGCGGCGCACGCGCACGGTGTCGTCGCGGATCCCCGCGTACGCGGGCGTGAGCACGGTCCCGATGATCGGCAGCGCGATCTCGCTCGGCAGCGAGCAGAGCCGCTGCGCCAGCGAGTAGACGCCGAGCACGGGCAGCCCCGCGATGCGTCCGAGCACCAGCGACGGCGCGCTGTTCGAGAGCATGATCAGGAACGGCACGCCCGCCGCGCGCTGCGCGAACCCGCGCAGCTCGGCCGTCGCCGCGGGATCGCGCGCGAGATCGAGCCGCCGCGGCACCAGCGCCCAGCCCGCCGCGACGGTGACCGCCGACGATGCCACGAATCCGAGCGCGAGCGCCGGCGCACCGAGCCCCGCGTACGCGCCGCCCACCGAGACCGCGACCTGCGCGCAGGCGCCCGCGACGGTCGCGATCGAGACCGGCCTGAACCGCAGGTGCTTGCGCTCGACGAACATCCAGGGATTCTCGAGTCCGGCGCACAGCGGGCTCGCGGCGATGAGCAGGACCATGGTCCGCACCGCGGGGTCCTCGAAGTACCAGGCCGCGACCGGCGACAGCAGCGCCGTCGCCACCGCGATCAGCGCGCCGCGCACCGCCTGCACGCGGAACGCCGCGCCCAGGAACCGCGGATCGTCGCTGCGCGGCGACTGCACCACCGCCTGGTCGATGCCGAGATACGACACCGTCTCGATGATGCCCGCGACCATCATGGTCGCCGCCAGCAGTCCGAAGTCCTCGGGCGCCAGCAGCCGCGCGAGCACGAGGCTGGCGGCGAACCGCAGCCCGCGGTCGGCACCGCGCGCCAGGATCTGCCAGAAGGCCGCACTCGTCGTCTGCCGTCGGAGCGTCATCGTCCCGCGGAGTCTACCGAATCGCACCGCTTCCCCCGCCGCAGCGGGACGAGCGCTCCCGCTGCAGCGGAATCAGCGCCCCCGCCGCAGCGGAATCAGCGCCACCGCCGCAGCGGAACGAGCGCCACCGCCGCAGCGGAACGAGCTCCCCCGCTGCAGCGGAACTAGCTCCACGCGTTCAGCAGGATCGCCAGGTCCGCCGCACCAACCGTGCCGTCGCGGTTGAGGTCGCCCACGCATCCGGCGCACGCGCCCCATCCGTTCAGCAGGAGCGCGAGGTCGGCGGCGTTCACCAGACCGTCGCCGTTGAGGTCCGGGCTCGGAGCCTGGCACTCGTCGGGGACGAGATCGCCGTCGGCATCGGTCCCGCTCGCGGGCGCGATCACGATGGCGGTCGCCGCCGGCGCGTCGGACGGATAGACCCGGTAGGTCCGCTCGGTGTAGCCGCTCGCCTGGTTGTAGCCGTTGATGGTCGAGGAACTGCCGCCACCGGTCGCGAGCACCGCGCGCCCGTCGCCGGCGTCGCACAGCGAGTGCGGGTTCACGAGCAACGCGCCGTTCTCGACGTCCCACTCGCCCAGGTAGGTCCCGTCCGCCGCGAAGCGCACGATCGCCGACAGCGCGCCGCTCGCCACCAGCACCGAGCCGTCGGCCAGGGCGAACATGCCGCGGAAGTCGGGCAGCGCGCCCGAGCGGTCGGCGAAGACCGCGCCGCTTCCCGCGGAACCGCCCGCGTTCCACGGATAGCTCCGGATCACGCCGGCCGAGTACGACACCAGCAGCTCGACACCCCCGCCCGGCGCGGTGCGGAACACGATGTCGAACGGCGTGCCCGCCGGCGGGCCGCCCGCGGCGACCAAGGTCGACGAGACCGCGCCCGAGGCGTCGAGCAGCACCACCGCACCGTTCGCGAGCAGGACCGCCATCCGCGCGTCGGGCGCGACCG
>CAMBUI010000253.1 GCA_945870915.1 Candidatus Kuenenia stuttgartensis
CACATGCGCCTCGGCGCCCTCGATCGAGACCGCCGCCACGCGGTTGGCCGAGCCGCTGTCGAGCAGCGTGTCGTCGACGAGGGTGCCTGGGGTCAGGACGCGCGTCACGGCGCGCTCGACGACACCCTTCGCGTCCTTCGGGTCCTGCATCTGCTCGCACACGGCCACGCGGTGGCCCATCGCGACCAACTTGCGGATGTACCCCTCGGCCGCGTGGAACGGGACGCCCGCCATCGGCAGGCCCTTCGTCCGCTCGGTCAGGGTGATCGACAGCAGCTTGTGCGCGAGCACCGCATCGCGGTCGAACATCTCGTAGAAGTCGCCCATGCGGAAGAACAGCAGGCAGTCGGGGTGCTGCTGCTTGAACCGCGCGTACTGGCGCATCGCGGGAGTGGCGAAGTGGGGGTTGAGCGAGGGGTCGGCCCAGCGGACATCGTTGGCCGCCGGGCGGGCGGGAGCGGGGGTGCTGGGGACGGTCGGCGCCTCGGACACGGGAGGCGCAGTAGAACGCCGCGCGCGTGGTCCGTGAAGCCCGTGCGGCGAAGGGGGGGCGGATTTCCCAGCCGAAAGCGGACTTTGCTTCCCGTCGGACTTGTGCTATGCTTTCGACCCTCCCATGGGGTGGTAGCTCAATTGGGAGAGCGCCTCGGTCGCATCGAGGAGGTTGTGAGTTCGATCCTCATCCACTCCACTGAACGAACAGGAACGCCGCGGCAACGCGGCGTTGCTGTTTTTCCTGGAGGTGGATCGCCCGGCGGCAATCGCCGGCCGCAATCCTCGGCCGCAATCCTCGGCCGCAATCCTCGGCTCCATGTCCGCGCGGGCGAACCGGGCCGTCGCGGCGCCGTCTTCGGGGATCGACGCCATTCCGGGGTGGATCGCGGCGTCCCGCGATATCCTCTCGTCCCCTATGGCACTTCCATGCATCTTGGCCGCTGAGGAAGCGGCGGGAATCGCGCCCGCCACGCAGCTCATCCTGTACTGCGCGGCGGTCGGTCTCGCCTCGCTCGCCGGCGGCGCCTTCGCCGCGTCGCTGAAACTCGGTCACCGCGGACTGCAGCTCGCGCTCAGCTTCGTCGGCGGCACGATGCTCGGCGTCGGCATCCTGCACCTGCTGCCGCACGCGGTGATCCTCGCGATCGAGTCGGGCGGGACGGGCGCGATGACCCACGGAAGCCTGCACGCATCGCTCGACGGCGTCGTGCTGGCCGTGGTCCTCGGCTTCGTCTCGATGTTCCTGCTCGAGCGGTTCTTCCACTTCCACCAGCACGAGACGCCGGAGCACGCGGGCCACCACGACTGCTGCGACGACGGTTGCGAGCACGGCGCGGCCGGACACGCGCACGGCGCGGCCGGACACGCGCACGGCGCCAACAAGGGGAGCGGACACGGTCACGGTCATTCCCACGGCGCACGGAACCCGAAGAAGGTCAGCGAACTCGGGTGGGTCGGTGCGGTCGTCGGCCTGACGCTGCACAGCATCCTGGAGGGCGTCGCGCTCGCGGCGGCGATCCTCGCGGCCGCCGAGCACGGCGCGGGCGGCACGCTCGCGGGTCTCTCGACGTTCATCGTGATCATGCTGCACAAGCCGTTCGACGGCCTGACGGTCGCCACGCTGGTGCGCGCGGCGGGCCGTCCCGCGGCGTTCGCGCATGTGGTGAACGCGCTGTTCGCGCTGGTGGTGCCGGTCGGCGCGGCGGGCCTGTGGCTCGGCGTGTCGGAGGGGAACGGCGCGATGCTGCTGCCCTACGCGCTCGCGTTCAGCGCGGGAACCTTCGTGTGCATCGCGACCAGCGACCTGCTGCCCGAGCTCCAGTTCCACCGCCACGACCGCCTGGCGCTGTCGGCGTCGCTGCTGCTTGGGCTCGCGCTGGCGGCCACGATCGCGCGGGTCGAGTCGAGCGTCGCGCAGGCGCACGATCACACGCACGACCACGATCACGATCACGACCATGATCACGACCCCGCGACCGAGGGGGCGCCCGCGACGGCGCCGGCGGTCGATCCCGCCGCGAAGCCAGCGGCCGCGCCCGCCGACGCCCACGATCACAGCCACGACGGCCACGACCACGCGCATTGAGCGCGCCGGCCGGGCCGCAGACGCCTCCGCCCCAGCGAGTCCACCATGAAGATCAAGGCCGAAGTCGTCATCGCCGAGCTCAACCGCCTGCGCGCCGACGTCGACAAGGACATGACCGACCCCGAGTACTTCGCGCTGCACCACGCGCTGTGCTTCATCTCGTACAAGATGGGCGACTTCCAGCGGTACCTCGACGAGGTCGTGAAGCCAGGCGAGCACCCGTGACGCACGCGGCGGCGGCGCAGCCTCCGCGCGACGCGGCTCAGGCGCGCGCCAACACCACGATGTCGTCGTAGGCGCCCTTGATGCGCGCGGTGCTCGCGATCTCGAACCCGCACGCGCGCAGCTGGCGGAGGAGCTCCTCCTCGCGGTACTCGTCGAGGTGGTAGACCGGGTCGTTGCGGTGCCCGTGGCGCCAGGACGGCGTCGCGACCAGGAGCACGCCGCCGGGCGCGAGCACGCGGCGGATCTCGCCGAGCGCGCGGACCGGGTTGCGAAGGTGCTCGATCACATCGAGGAGCAGTGCGGCGCGAAACGCGCGGTCGGGGAAGGGCATGCGCTCGGCGCCGCCCTCGACGCACGCGACCGACTCGGCGAGTCCGGCGGCCGCGAGCGCGGCGCGCGCACCCGCGACCGCCTGCGGCTCGGGATCGAGCGCGACCGCATGCATGCCGTGCCGCGCGACGAGGCCGGCGAACAGCGCGTCGCCCGCGCCGACATCGAGCACCGGAAGCGCACCGTGCGCTCCGCCGTGCGGCGCGTTCGACGCGAGGAACGAGACCAGCGTGTCGGCGCGGCGGCGGTAGGCGTCGTGGCTCGCGTAGAGGCTCCAGTGGTAGGCGCCGCGCTCGTCGTACTTCTCGAACGGCGCGGGCGCGCCCCAGAGCGGGGCGTTCCAGCGCAGGCCGCCGGTGCCGTCCCGCGCGGCGAGCGTCTCGAGGTCGCAGGCGTCGGCGGCGAAGCCGAAGTGCGCGGCGAAGTGCCCGGCCGCGAGGCTGCTCGCGAGCCCGTCGTGCTCGAGGCGCGCCTCGCACGAGGCGTGCTCGCGGAGGACGGCGGACGCGACCGCCACCACGCGGCCGGCGCGGCGGCGGCGCACCTCGAGCGAGAGCGCGAGCATGGCGAGTGCGCCGTATCCCGCGCGTGGATCGAGCAGCGCCTCGCCGCGCGCGGTGGCGAAGGCCTGGGCGGCGACGACGATCACGCCGGCGTCGGCGGCGTCGACCTCGAGGTCGAAGCGCTCGGCG
>CAMBUI010000254.1 GCA_945870915.1 Candidatus Kuenenia stuttgartensis
TGGAGGGGAACGAGAAGATGCGCCAGCCATTCAGCACCGCGTAGGCGAGGCTCGCGGTGGTCGCGTTGCCACGGCCGTCGCGCAGCCCGCCGGGCGCGTCGCCGTTGCCGGCGGCCGCGAAGCCGGCCGCCGCGGCGTCGTTCGCGCCGACGATGTTCGACCAGTGCAGGGTGCCCCACGCGCCCGCGCCCGCGGGAAAGATCGCGGTGTCGCTGCAGCGTCCGCCGTCGCCGCCGTCGGCGAGCGTGCCGCCGACGAAGTTCACGCTGACGGCGTCGAGGCTCACGATCTCGGGCGTCGGGTAGACCACGAGCGTCGGGTTGCCCGCGCGGTCGCCTTCCGCAGAGCCGATGCGCACGAGGTACGCCGTCGCGCCCGCGAGCGGCAGCGTGAGCGTGCACGCGCCTCCCGAGCATCCGACCAGCGCGCGGTCCGACGCCGCGTAGACCGCGACCGACGAGCCGAATCCGTTGCCGCAGGCCACGATGTCGTAGCTGTCGGTCGACGGCGGCGTGAAGGCGTACCAGCGGTCGTAGTGCATCGGTTCGCCGCATCCCACCGGGTCGGACGAGGTGGTGGCGCCGACGAGCGAGACGGTGTTGAGCTGGTTGATCTCGAGCGCGATCGCGCCGAAGGCCTCGTCGTTCGACGGAGGAGTCGGCGCCTCCGGCGGTCCCTTCGGACCGAACTCGAGGATCGCGTGGCTCCACGGCGCGCCATCGGCGGCGTCGTTGGCGAACTCGCCGAAGTAGAACGCACTGAACTGGCCGTAGTGCTCGGCGCCGCCCGAGTCGTTGGGCTCGCCGTTGGCCCAGAACGGGACCTCGAGCGCGCCGCCGTCGGCCCACTTCCAGCCGCCGAGCGGCTCGGAGTACGCCGCGTCGCCAAGGTCCTGGCGGAGTCCGATGGCGACCGCCGTTCCCGCGCCGGTGGCCATGTGGATCGATCCCATCAGCCGGCGTTCGGCGACGGTGTTCGCGCACGCGAGCGTCGCGCCCATCGAGGCGGCCTTCGCGGCGAGATCCTCCCAGGTCGCCCCGGGACCGACCGCGTACTTCGCGTACCAGCGGCCGTTTCCGCCGGCGGACACCTCGAAGCGGTGCGCGCCCTCGAGCGCGAGCTGCACCTGGAACGGCTCGATCGAGAGCGTGCCGGTGCCGCGGTCGGCCTCGCTGTACCCGCCGAGCACGATGAAGTACTCCTCGCCGCCCGTCACCTCGACCGAGAGGATGCTGGTGAACACCGAGCAGCCGTCGCCGTCGTCGTTGCAGCCGAGCACCGCGTTGGTGGTGCAGCCCGAGATGACGGCGAGTCGCGTGTCGAAGTCGGCGGTGTTGCAGGTCGAGAGCGTGAAGCGGCCGCTGGTGGCGGGCGTCCAGGCGTAGGTGATGTAGTTGTGGATCTGGTCGTCGCCGAACGGACCCGGGTCGCAGACGCCGGCGAGGTCGAGGTCGCGGTTCGCCGCGAGGGTGTCGATCGGCGCGGTCGTTCCCGTGATCGGCGTCGCGCCGGAGCAGATGCAGCTGATGCCGGCGAGGATCGTCTCGCACTTCGCGTCCCACGCGATGTCGCAGCAGAGCGGGTTGACCGCGCACACCAGGGTGCAGCAGCCGGCGTCGACGCCCGCGTCGGTGCAGGCGTTCTGCGCGGACGCGGATCCGGCGGCGAGCAGGGAGGCGATGGGCAGCAGCGCGGCGGTGATGGCTCGGTGGATGCGTGGCATGGGTGGACTCCTCTGGGGCGCGGCGGATGCCGCCCCGGCATCTTCGCGTGTTCGTCGGGCGGGTGCGTGTCGGTGTGCTGCGGGCGGACCCGTGCCGGTGGTCTCGCGTGGGAAAGCTCGCGTGGGAATGCTCTGTGGGAAGGCTCGCGTGGGAAGGCTCGTGTCTGAAGCGAAGGGAGCCGCGCGACGGGTCTGGGATACACGGGGGATACACGGGACGTGTCGCGCCTGCGCGTGCTTGCCTGTCCTGTGTGCATCCCTGTGTGCATTCTTGTGTGCATCCGCGCCTGTCCCATTTGCAGGGCGGAAATGAACGAGGGCGCGACCGGATGGTCGCGCCCTCGGGAAGTGGCGATGTGGAGCGCGGCCGGCGTGCGTCACGCAAGCCGCGCGTGGGCAATCACTTGTCGGAGGACGGCAGCCCCATGCCGCTGCGGTCCGGGCCCTTCGGCTGCGGAACCGGACGGTGGCCGCCGGTGCGGATCTGCTCGAGGAGCACCTCGACGGCCTTCTCGAGCTGCGGGTCGCCGCCATCCTTCATCTTCGACGGGTCGTCGAGGACCTCGATGGTGGGATCGATGCCGTGGCCCTCGACGCCCCAGGTGCCGTCGGACTCGTAGAAGCCGAAGGTCGGAACGCTGATCGAGCCGCCGTCCATCAGGCCCGGGTTGCCGGAGATGCCGACGAGGCCGCCCCAGGTGCGGGTTCCGATCACCTCGCCGAGCTTGTTGTGCTTGAAGAGCCACGGGAACATGTCGCCGCCCGAGCCCGCGAGGCCGTTGATGAGCATCGCCATCGGGCCGCGGTGGCCGTCCGGCGGCCACGCGCCGTCGCGCGCGTCGCGGCGCGCCCAGTAGTTGGTGACCGGGCGGTTGAGCAGTTCGATGAAGCGCGTCGGGATCTGCCCGCCGCCGTTCCAGCGGTCGTCGATGAGCAGCGCCGCCTTGGTGCGCTGGCCGTAGAACTGGCGCACGAGCTCGGTCTGTCCGTCGACGCCGGTGTTGGGCACGTAGATGTAGCCGACCTTGCCGCCGGAGAGCTCCTCGACGCGGCGGCGCTTCGACTCGACCCAGTCGCGGTAGCGGAGGCTGTCCTCGCTCGCGATCGGGTTGACGACGATGTCCTTCGCGTCCTTGTCCATCACCGGCTTCTTCGAGACGGTGAGCACGGTCGCCTTGCCCGCGAGACCGACGAACGGCGCCCACGGATCGCTCGACGGATCGACGGCCACGCCGTTCACCGCGAGCAGGTAGTCGCCCTCCGACACGCCGAGGCCCTGCGCCGCGAGCGGCGAGCGCGCATCGGTGTCCCACGCTCCACCGCCGACGAAGCGGGTGAGCTTCCACGCGTTGGCCGGGGTTCCGTCCTCGTTGGTGGCGGCGGCGAAGTCGCAGCCGAGCAGGCCGACCGAACGGGTCGGCGCGCTCTCGACGTCACCCGTGCCCTGGAGGTACGCGTGTCCGACGTTGAGCTCGGAGATCATCTCGCTGATGAGGAAGTTGAGGTCCTCGCGCGTGACGACCGCGGGCAGCATGGCCTCGTACTTGGCGCGGATCGCGTTCCAGTCGACGCCGTGCATGCCCT
>CAMBUI010000255.1 GCA_945870915.1 Candidatus Kuenenia stuttgartensis
TGCCCGACGGCGATGCCGGCCACGAGCGCCGCGAAGATCGCGATGGTCTGGATGCGGCCGTGGCCCGACGGAGCTTCTGCATGCGACATGCCCCGATCGTAATCGACCGGGGCATGCGTGCATTCGGGAATGGGACCGTCCTTCGCTCAGGACCTGGCGGGCTGCTCCGGCGCGGTCGAGCGCACGTGCGTCTCGACGAGCTGCGCGGGATCGACCGGGCCGGGGGCGTCGGTCATCAGGTCCGCGCCGGACTGCGTCTTGGGGAACGCGATCACATCGCGGATGTTGTCGGTGCCCACGATGTGCATCACGAGGCGGTCGAGGCCGAACGCGATGCCGCCATGCGGCGGGGCGCCGTGCTTGAGCGCGTCGAGCAGGAAGCCGAACTTGACCTTCGCATCCTCCTGCGTGAGGCCGATCAGCTCGAACACCTTCGCCTGCACCTTCTGGTCGTGGATGCGGATCGAGCCGCCCGCGATCTCGCTGCCGTTGAGCACGAGGTCGTAGCCGGCCGACAGGCAGCCGCCCGGATCGGTGCCGAGGATCCCGAACTGGTCGGGATTCGGGCTGGTGAACGGATGGTGCAGCGCAACCCAGCGCTTGCCGTCGTCGTCCCACTCGAACATCGGGAAGTCGACGACCCAGAGGAAGTTCCACTTGCCCTCGGGCACGATGCCGAGGTCGCGCGCCATCTTCTGGCGCAGCTCGCCGAGCGTCTTGGTGGCGATGTCGTAGTGGTCGGCCGCGAAGATCACGATGTCGCCCTGCTGGAGGCCGAGCTTCGCGACCAGCTCCGCGCGCACGGGCTCGCAGAACTTCGCCACGCCGGTCTCGAAGCCGTTGGCGCCGAGCTTGGTGTAGGGGATGCCGCCGGCCTTGAAGGTCTTGGCGAACTCGCTGTAGCCGTCGAGCACCTTGCGGGTGAGCTTCTCGTTCGGGGTCGGCACGCGGATCGCCTTCACGACGCCCTTGCGGCCGTTCTTCGACTTCTCGAGCGCCTCCTTGAAGACCCCGAACTCGGTGCGCGCGGCGATGTCCGAGACATCGGCGATCTCGAGGCCGTAGCGGGTGTCGGGGCGGTCGATGCCGTAGCGCTCCATCGCATCCCAGTAGGTCATGCGCGGCACGGTGCCGATGTCGTAGTTGAAGAGCTCCGCCCACAGGCCGCGCGCGAAGCCCGTCATCATGTCCATGACGTCCTCGCGCTCGACGAAGCTCATCTCGAGGTCGATCTGCGTGAACTCGGCCTGGCGGTCGGCGCGCGGATCCTCGTCGCGCATGCACTTGCAGATCTGCAGGTAGCGGTCGCAGCCCGCGACCATCAGGATCTGCTTGAAGAGCTGCGGGCTCTGCGGCAGCGCGTACCACTTGCCCGGGTGCAGGCGCGCCGGCACGATGAAGTCGCGCGCGCCCTCGGGCGTGGTCTTGATGAGCAGCGGCGTCTCGATCTCGAGGAAGCCGTTCTGGCTGAAGTAGTCGCGCGCGAACTTGGTGATGCGCGACCGCGTGCGCAGGATGTGCTGCATGCGCGGACGGCGCAGGTCGATGTAGCGGTACTTGAGCCGCGTCTCCTCGCCGATCTTGTCGGCGTCGCGGTCGTCGGGCAGGATCGGCGGCGGCTCGGCGGCGTTGAGCAGCTCGAGCTTCTCGGCGACGATCTCGACCTCGCCGGTCTCGAGGTTCGGGTTGGCGCCGCCCGCGCGGATGCGGACCTTGCCGGTCACGCCGATCACATACTCGCGGCGGAGCGTGCGGGACAGGGTGACCAGGTCGGCGGGCGACTGCTCGAGGTCGAACACGACCTGGCAGAGACCCTCGCGGTCGCGGATGTCGGCGAAGATGAGTCCTCGCCCCTGATCGCGGTACGTGTTGACCCAGCCGCAGACGGTGATGGTCTGCCCGACGTGATTCGCGCGCAGCGAACCGCACATGTGTGAGCGCTTGAGCATGAGAGGGGGGTGATGGTACTGATTTTGGCCCGCGCGGAATCCCCGCGCAGGCCCCGAGTATCGGCCGAATTCGGTAGTCTCCCCCCATGGAAAGTCCCGCTCGGGAAAATCCCCGCAAGGTGGTTCTCTTCACCGCCCAGGAGCCGTCGGGCGACGCCCACGCGGCCCCGGTGATCGCCCGGCTGCGCGAGGCCTACCCCGACATCGAGCCGGTGGCCTTCGGCGGTCCCCGCATGGAGGAGGCGGGCGCGACCATGCTGGGGCGGACCGCCGACGACGGCGTCATGGGGCTCGCGGGCGCGACCAAGATCCTCGAGGTGCGCCGGCTCCACAACCGGATCGTCGACTGGGCGCGCGCGAACCCGGTCGCGGTCCACATGCCGGTCGACAGTCCGAGCGCGAACTTCCCGCTGTCGGCGCGCCTCAAGCCGATGGGCGCGCGGATCGTGAACCTGGTGGCGCCGCAGCTGTGGGCCTGGGCGCCGTGGCGGATCCGCAAGGTCCGGCGCATCAGCGACGCGCTGCTGTGCCTGCTGCCGTTCGAGGAGGAGTGGTTCCGAAGCCGCGGCGTGACCGCGAAGTTCGTCGGCCACCCGGTGCTCTCGGCGCCGCTCGACGCGGCGCGGGTCACCGAGGCGGCGTCGCACCTGCCGGGGGGCGCGCCGCGGATCCTGCTGCTGCCCGGCTCGCGGTCGAGCGAGGTGCGCAAGAACGCACGGCTGATCGCCGACGCATTCACGCTCGTCCGCGGCACGATCCCGAGCGCCAGTGGCCTGGTGGTCGCCTCGAGCGACGCCAACGCCGCGCGCATCCGCGAGGCACTCGGCGGATCGCTCCCGTTCGGGGTGCACATGATCGTGGCCGGCGGCGCGGGGGGGTCCGTCGACGGCCAGGCGGGCGACCCGAAGTCGATCGATGTCGGCGTCGCCTGGTGCGACCTCGCGATCGCCGTCTCGGGCACCGTGAGCCTCGACTGCGCGCGCCAGGCGAAGCCGGTGATCGGCGTCTACCGGATCAGCGCGGCGGAGGTCGCCGCCGCCCGGCTCGTCCTGCGGGCGCCGCATCGACTGCTGCCCAACATCATCGCCGGACGCCGGATCGTGCCCGAGTTCGTGCCCTACGCGGGCAACGCCGAGCCGATCGCCGCGGCGGCGCTCGAGCTCCTCTCGAACGGCGTGCGGATGCAGCGCACGCGCGACGACCTCAAGGCGGTCGCCCGCTCGTTCGCCGGCCGCGATCCGGCCAGGATCGCCGCCGAGGTCGCGGCACGCGCCGCGCGCGGCGAGCCGATCGACAATGCCGCGCTCGAC
>CAMBUI010000256.1 GCA_945870915.1 Candidatus Kuenenia stuttgartensis
CGCCGCTCATGTCGCCACCGCTCATGGACGCCCTCGTCCGGTCGACACGCGCGCGTGCGCGCGCAACGAGCGCAGGACCGCCTCGCCGACACCGGGCACGCGGGAGACATCATCGATCGAGGCGAAGCCCCCGCGCGTCGCGCGGTCCTGCGCGATGCGCGCAGCCAACCCGGCGCCCACCTCGGGCAGCAGCGCGAGTTCGGCGACCGGCGCCACGGCGAGGTCGACGCGGTGCATCGGGACCTCGAGGCGTCCGCGCTCCCCCGCCGGCATGGCGACGAGCGCGTTCCCCGCGAGCACCGCCGACAGCACGGCGAACACCCCCGCGCCCACGATGGTGTTGGCTGGGTTCATCTGGCGCCCCCGCCGCGCGTTTCGCCCCCGCCGCGCGTCTCGGGCCCGCCGCGCGGGTCGGCATCGCGACGCGGGTCGGCATCGCGACGCGGGTCGGCATCGCCGCGCGTACCACGCGCGGAGCCCGCGCGTGCATTCGCCTCCGCCTCGTGGATGTCGTCGTCGGGATCGGTGCCGCGGGCGTCGCCGTGCTCCATGCGCGTGCGCAGCCCGAGCAGCGCGTCGAGCACCGGCTTCGGCTTGCCGTGGATGTCGAGCAGCCCGTCGGTCGCGGTCGCGGTGTCCTGCAGGCGCGACCACCAGGCGCCCTCGATCCACTTGCGTGCGAGCGAGATCTTGAGCATCTCGCCGCCCCAGCGCGCCTGCGATTCGGGCGTCCACGGTCCGTGCCAGCAGCCGCCGTCGCCTCCGTCGCCCGCGCTCGGCACGCCGAAGCCGGACACGAACACGGGCAGCTCGCGGCCGAGGTAGCCGTCGAGGAGGTCGGCGACGGTGAGGAACTCGCGCGTCGGATCCTGCCCGAGCGCCTCGACCACGCGCACGCCGGCCGCGAAGAACCCGAGGTTCTCGCCCACCACCCGCTGCAGGAACGAGGTCGGCCACGCCGCGCCCTTCGCGCCGCACCAGTGTTCGGCGCCGGGCGACTGGACCTCGAAGATCGGCTTCGCGTCGCGCCGCGCGTCGCGCACCGCGGCGGTGGCGGTGCGGCACAGCTCGAGCATGCGCTCGATGCCGTCGCCGCGCCAGCTCGGCAGGTTCGCGCCGCTCACGGTGATGAAGAACGGCGTGATCGCCTTGTATCGATCGGCCACCGCCCGCGCGTGGTGCCAGATGAGCTCGCGGAACTTCTTCGCGTCGCCGTGCCGCGCCATCACATGGTCGGGAATGCCGCAGGCTCCCCCCGCGCCGCCCTGCTCCGAGGGACCGAAGTCGATGAGCGGCCCGAGCACGACGGGCTTCTTCTCGGAGTGCGCCCACTGCACCCATGCGTCGATCGCGGAGAAGTCGAGCTTGCCCGCGCGCGCCTCGATCTGCCGCCACGGCGTGCGCAGCGCGATCACGCCGAACTGCTTGGCGACCGCGACCGCCGCCCCGCGCGGCGGCACCGACGGATCGACGCACAGCCCGCAGCTGCCCGCGCCGATGCCCTTGCGGGCGAACCGCCGGACGAGCAGGAAGTGCGAGTGCCGCTCCGCCAGGCGCTCCGCCGCCGCCACGCCGATCGAGATCGCGTTGCGCGCGAGCACCTCGGCCTGCGGCGGCTCCGGGCAGCGCAGCGCCGCGCGGAAGGCCTCGCGCGCCGACTCCCACTGGTGGAGCGCCTCGCCGCTGAGCGCGGGATTCCACATCTGCCACGACTCGCTCTGCAGTATGAACTGCTTGATCAGCCACCGCGCGATCTCGATGAAGAGGTCGTACGGCTCGTCCTGCGACGGGAGGAAGCAGGTCTGCAGCACGATGCGCCCCGCCCCGCCGGTGTCGACGAGCAGCGCAAGGCCGACCGGCTGCTCACGCTCGGCCTCGCAGGCGATGGCGCCGCCGGCGAGCGAGACCTTGCCCGGCGCCGGCCGCCCGTCGGGACCGACCAGGTACGCCGACCGCAGCGGCCAGGACCCGTTGGATCCGGTGCCGTCGGGGCCCTTCGGGTCATGGACACGGAAGCGGAGCATGGACTTGGAATCGAAGCGGGGACCCGGACGCGACCGCGCCGGTCACGACCGCCAACGGCGAGCGGCGGAGTGTACCCTGTCGCGCGATGGTTTCTCCGAATCCGGCACTTTCCGCATCCGCTGTTTTCCGCACCGCGCTGCCCCTCCCCGGGCGACGCGAGGGCAAGGTCCGCGACGTCTACCGCACCGCCGACGACCCCGCCGCGCCGCTCCTCATCGTCGCGACCGACCGCCTGAGCGCGTTCGATGTCGTCATGCCCACGCCGATCGCGGGCAAGGGATGCCTGCTCACCTCGATGAGCCTCGGCTGGTTCGCCTTCCTCCGCTCGCGCGCCATCATCGGCGACCATGTCATCGGCACCGACCTCGGTCGGGTCGCGGGCCTGGGCGACGCCGACCGCCGCATGCTCGCGGGACGGTCGATGCTCTGCCGCGCCGCCAAGGTCGTGCCCATCGAGTGCGTCGCCCGCGGCTACCTCGCGGGCAGCGGCTGGAACGAGTACCGCGAGAGCGGCACCGTGTGCGGCATCCCGCTGCCGAGCGGCCTGCAGCAGTGCAGCCGGCTCCCGCAGCCGATCTTCACCCCCGCCACCAAGGCCGAGGAAGGCCACGACGAGAACATCACCTTCGAGCGCGCCTGCGAGCTCGTCGGTCCCGCGGTCATGACGCGCCTGCGCGACCTGACCCTCGCGATCTACGCGGCCGCGGCCGAGTACGCCCTCGCCCGCGGCGTGATCCTGGCCGACACCAAGTTCGAGTTCGGCTTCGCGCTCGGCGCCGACGGCCAGCCGACCGACGAGCTCATCCTCGTCGACGAGGTGCTCACCCCCGACAGCTCGCGCTACTGGCCCGCCGACGACTACGCGCCCGGCCGCGACCAGCAGAGCTACGACAAGCAGTTCGTGCGCAACCACCTGCTCGGACTCGTCGCCGCCAAGCGCTGGAACAAGGAGGCCCCCGGCCCCACGCTGCCCTCCGATGTCGTCGACGCCACGCTCGCGCGCTACGAGGAGGCCCTCGCCAAGCTCGCCCTGCCCGCGTTCGGCGCCGCCCCGCCGCCGACCGCGGTCAACGCGACCACCGCCGCCACCGCCTCCGCCGGAGGCGCGCGATGAGCGCCCGACTCATCGACGGCAAGGCCCTGAGCGCCGCCGTGCGCGAGCTGCTCGTGTCGCGCATCCAGGCCGCGGGCCGGCCGGTTCGCCTCGACGCCGTGCTCGTCGGC
>CAMBUI010000257.1 GCA_945870915.1 Candidatus Kuenenia stuttgartensis
GTGATCCTCGATCGACGCTGCGTCGCGCCGGGTCGCGAGCGCGTCCTCGAGGACGGCCAGCGCGCGGGCACGGCGCAGCAGGCGTGGATCTCGCGCGCCGCGCATCCGCGCCCCGATCGCCCCGAGCGCGAGGAACGCCAGCGGCGGCGCGATCCCGAGCACGAGCATCCCTCCGGTCGCGGTGTCGCGCGCGGCGCATTCGGCGGCCGAGGCGTTCGCGAGCAGCCCGCCCTCCACCTTGGTGAACGCGGGCTTCGAGGGATCGCGCGCCACCGGAACATCGGCATCCACGCGCACCACCGCGCTCGGCTTGACCTTGATGGCGATCGGCGCACTCTGCACCGTGCGGTACTCGCCGGTCGTCGGGTCGAAGAACGAGAACTCGACCGAGGGGATCTCGCGAACCGTCTCGCTGAGCGCGCGGATCGACTGGGTGAAGATCTTGCTGCGCGCCTCGACGGTGCCCGCGACCGATTCCTCGGGCACGCGGAAACCCGCGCTGAAGCGCGGTTGCGACCCGAGCGCGGGCGCCTGCAGTCCATCGAGCGACGCCGCCCCCGACCGGTCGGTCAGCCGCATGGTGAGCGTGATCGGGTCGCCCACGGCGACCTCGAGCGGCTTCGCCACCACCAGCAGCTCGAAGTCGCCGACCGCGCCGTTCCAGGTCGCGGGACGGCCTCCCTCGGGCAGCGGCAGGACGCTCACGTCGACCGAGGCCGGCCGCACGCTCAGCGTGCGCGACTGCGCCAGCGAAAGCCGGTTCTGCTGGAAGAAGTTGTTGTCCCGCTGCAGGCGCAGTGGGTACTCGATGCGGATCCGCACGTCGCCGGCGCTGGGCGTGCCCATCGCGATCGGCTCGAACGGCCGCGACACGGTGTAGACGAAGTACTCGACTCCGTCGACCACCCGCAGGTCGCCGCGCGGCCGCCGGTTCTGCGACAGCATCTCCTGCAGCTTCGGTCCGAACACGCCCCACGACGACGACTGCATGTCGACGAGCGACCACATCGACTGCTCGTCGAGCGTGATGCCGAGCGCCTGGTCGCTGTAGCGGCGCACGAGGATCTCGAGGTTCATCGCGCCCCGCTGGCCCACGTAGATCGCCGACGGCTCGCCGACGATCCGGGCCATCGCGAGCACCGTCGCGTCGGCGGGCACGACCTTGAGCCGCAGCGGCTGCGAGCGGTAGGTCTTCCCCTCGGCCTCGACGCGGAACGGCGGGATCTCGAACGATCCCTCGCGCATCGCCGTGACCTCGAACGACATGGCCACCGTGCGCTGGGAGATGTTGCGCCCGTTGATGTTGGTGAAGCTGCTCGAGGTCTGCTCGCCCGGGAGGCGCTTGATCTCGAGGCCCTCCGTCTCGTCGACGAACGGGCCGTCGAACGACTCGAGGTTGAGCACCTTGACCACGACGCGGACGGGCTCGTTGGGAAAGCCCTGCGGCGACGAGATCTGCGCCGTGATGCCCTGCGCGAGGGCGCACGCCGACAGCGCGAGCGCGGTGAGCAGGGCGATGATGTGCTGCAGGGGGCTCATGCGGTTCGAGGCGTTCGTGCGGGTCTCGTTCGTGCGGGTCTCGTTCATGCCGGTCCGTCGCTGGCAATCCGTCCTTGCCGGTGGTCCTTGCCGGTCCGTACCTACCAATCCTTGGGCGCGGGCTTGGTCCTCGCCCGCTCCCTCTCGATCTTATCGAGAAGGCGGGCGCGCTCCTTGTCGCGGATCTTCTGCAGCAGCCGCTCGACCTCCTGCTTCGACATCGGCTTCCGCTCGCGGGGGGGTTCGGCCTGGTCTTGCTGCTGCTGATCCTGCTTCTGTTGTTGGTCCTGCTTCTGCTGCTGATCCTGCTTCTGTTGCTGGTCCTGCTTCTGCTGTTGATCCTGCTTCTGTTGCTGGTCCTGCTTCTGCTGCTGATCCTGCTTCTGTTGCTGATCCTGCTTCTGTTGTTGGTCCTGTTGCTGCTGTTGATCCTGCTTCTCTTGCTGGTCCTGCTTCTGCTGATCCTGCTGTTTCTTGAGGTCCTTCAGCACGCGGTAGGCGAGCTCGGCGTTCGCACGCGCGTCGACGTTGGCAGGATCGGCGCGGGCGGCATCCTTCAGTTCCCGCAGCGAGCGCTCGAGGGTGTCGATCACCGCCTGCTGGGCTGCCGGGTCGGGCTGCGCCGCGGCGCCGGCCTGCTGCATCGCGCGCAACGACTCGGCGTAGCTGGTCGTGCCGCGGTTGTACATCGACCGCGCCGCGACACCGGCCTTCGCGCGTCCGGCCGCCGTGGCGAAGAGCTCCCGCGCGAGCTCGAGGTCTCCGGCGCGGTACATCGCGACGCCCGAGTTGTACAGCGACTCCGGTGCGGCATCGCGTTGCGCCAGCAGCGCCTCGGCGCGCAGGCGCGCATCGTCGGCGGCCGGCGCGGATCCAGCAGGCGTCGTCGCGGCCGGCGATGCGGGAGCCTGTGGCGAAGGGGACTGCGGGGCCTGCGCGAGCAGCGCCGCGGCGAGCATGGCGATCGGTGCCGACATCATGGCTGTGCATCCTCCTTCGCCGCACGCGCGCCGCGGGCGAGCATCGATTCCGCGAGCAGGAGCGCGAGGGCGAGCCCCACGAACGCCTGGAACAGCGGCTGCTTGGTCGAGACGTCGGTGCGTTCCCGCGTCTGCTTCTCGAGACCTGCGGAGAGCAGCGCGGCCAGCTGCGCCATGTCGGCCTGGTCGACGCCCGCCTCCACGAAGTAGCCTTCGCCCGCGTCGGCGACCTGGCGCAGCAGGTTCGGGTCCATGCGCGTCCAGACCTCCTGGCCCTCGTGCACGAGGTAGCGCCGCCCGCCGCCCTGGTCCACGGGGATGCGCGCACCCTCGCGCACATCGCCGATGCCCACGGTCACCACGCGGATCCCGTGCTCCTTCGCCGCGTTCGCGGCCGCCTCGACGGGCTCGCTCTGCATGTCCTCGCCGTCGGAGAGGATCACGATCGCCTTGCCGCCGCCGTCGCCGGCCAGGCTCGAGGCCGCGAGGCGGATCGCGTCGCCCAGCATCGAGCCGCCGCGCACCGTCGCCTGCGGCGAGAGCGTCTCGAGCTGCGTGCGGAACGCGCGGTGGTTGAAGGTGAGCGGGCAGCGCATCGCCGGCACTCCGGCGAACTCGATGAGCCCGACGCGGTCGCTGCCCACGCCCTCGACGAGGTCGGACGCGAACTGCTTGGCGCGCGCGAGACGGTTGGGCGCCGCGTCCTCTGC
>CAMBUI010000258.1 GCA_945870915.1 Candidatus Kuenenia stuttgartensis
CAGTCGGCGCCCATCTTGTCCATCTTGTTGATGAAGCAGAGACGCGGAACGCCGTAGCGGTCGGCCTGGCGCCACACGGTCTCGGACTGCGCCTCGACGCCTTCCTTGCCGTCAAACACCGCGCACGCGCCGTCGAGGACGCGCAGCGAGCGCTCGACCTCGATGGTGAAGTCGACGTGGCCCGGGGTGTCGATCAGGTTGACCTTGTAGTCGACGTCGTCCTTGGTCCAGGGGCAGGTCGTCGCGGCCGACTGGATGGTGATGCCGCGCTCCTGCTCCTCCTGGAGGAAGTCCATGGTCGCCATGCCCTCGTGCACCTCGCCGATCTTGTAGTTGCGGCCGGTGTAGAAGAGGATGCGTTCGGAGACGGTGGTCTTGCCTGCGTCGATGTGGGCGCAGATGCCGATGTTGCGGACCTTCTTGAGATCGGTAGCCATGACTTGGATCCTGAGTTTGCCCGCCGACGGGCGGGACTGAGTGTCGATGCCGGCCGCCGTCATCGGCGAGCCGTTTCAATCCGGGATGTGAACTGTGGAACGAACCGTGCGCGTCAGCGGACGCCCCTCAACCAGTCGCGCGGCGACGAACCACGGCGCGCACTCGCGCGGCGGTCGTCGTCGGTACTGGCTGGGCCATCTGTGTTCATGAGGTCGGGCACGGGGGATGGTGCTGAGCGGCGAAAAACCGCCGAGCCGAACAGTGTAAGCCCCTGCCCGAACCAATGCAACGGCTTGCCCCGGTCGGCGCCGCGCGGGGGGTGGCCGCGCCCTCGACCCGCGATTCCGCCCCAAGAAACGGGGTTTTGAGAGGTCAGACCACCCGCGCGAACTCCGCCTCGGGGATCGCCTCCCGCAGCAGGATCGGCTTCACCTCGGCCAGGAAGCGCCGTCCGTCCTCCACGTAGCCGGCGGTCGGGGCGAGCCCGGGCTTGCGTTCGGCAAAGAACGCGTTCAGGCGGCGCATGAAGAGCTCCCGCACGAACTTCGCGCCCATCGAGGCGAGGGCGACGGGGAGGTGCCGGTCCTCGGCCTCGACCTCGAAGCTCACGAAGAGGCCGTCGCCCACCTCGTAGGTCGAGCGCTCGTCGCTCTCGGAGATGGTGCGCACGCGCGCGCCGCGGGCGACATGCTCCTCGAGCTCGCGGGTGTATCCCGCGCGCCCGCCCTGGCGGTCGACGGCGATGAACGCGGGCTCGTCGCCGCGCATGAGCTCGACCTGGCGCACGCCCTCGAACACCAGCGACATGTTCACGTGCGCCTTGTTGGCGAGCTCGCGGTAGAGCGCGTTGAACGCAGGCGCGTCGAGCGCCGTCACGCCGAAGCGCGCGAGCTCGATCCCCGCCCGCTCGTGCGCGCGGCGCACCACATTGCGTGCGATCGCGAGTTCATCGGCGGTGTGGCACTCGGGCAGGGGCAGCTCGAGCGCATGCCATGGTGCCGCCTTCGAGGCGCGCGCGTGCACCCCGAGCTCCTCGAACAGCGCGGCGTCGGAGCCGAGCGCATGCGAGGTGAACGCCAGCACGCCGCGCTCGAGATGCACCGTCGGCTGCCTGCCCGCGCTCTTGAGCTTCTTGCTGTCGGCGATGGCGATGCGGCGTCGCGCGTCCTTGGGCTTGCGGCACACGCCGGCGGAGAGCAGCGACCACAGGTCGGGCGCCGACGCGGCATCGCGCACGTCGGGCAAGCGGAACGCGCTCACCCCGACGCACAGCGGTCCAAGCAGGGGGCCGTAGCCCGCCTCGTCGATGCCGGCGTAGATCACGCGCGGAATGTAGCGCGGATCCAGCCGCCGCCGAGGATGCGTTCATCGCGGTCGTAGCACACCACCGCCTGCCCCGGCGCGACGCCCGCTTCCGGGCGCGCGAATGCGACCGACAGCACGCCGTCCACCAGCCGCGCCCGCGCGGGAATCGGCGTCCCGTGCGCGCGAACCTGCGCCGTGCACTCGACTTCGGTTCCGTCGGCGCCCGGGGCCGCGTACCACGCGGTGTCGGTGGCCTCGATCGCCGCGACATCGAGGGATTCCCGTGGACCGACCACCACGGTGTTCGCCGTGGGGTCCTTCCGCAGCACGTACAGCGGAATCGTCGCCGGCACGCGGATGCCCTTGCGCTGGCCCACCGTGAAGTGCTGGTGGCCGCCGTGCCGCCCGAGCTCGCGGCCCGCCTCGTCGACGATCGCGCCCTCGGCGAACCTGCCCGGCGCGCGCCGCTCGAGGAACGCCGCGTAGTCGTCGGGCACGAAGCAGATCTCCTGCGAGTCGGGCTTGTCGGACACGGGGAGTCCGAACTCGCGCGCGAGTTCGCGCACGCGCGGCTTCTCCATCGCGCCGATCGGCAGCATCATGCGCGCGAGCGCCTCGCGGCCGATCCCGAACAGGACATACGACTGGTCCTTCGCGCGGTCGAGTCCGCGCTCGATGCGCGGTCCGTCCGCCGTGCGCGCCACCTGCGCGTAGTGCCCCGTGGCCACCGCGTCGCAGCCGAGCTGCTCGGCGTACTGGCGCAGCTTGCCGAACTTGAGCCAGTCGTTGCAGCGCACGCATGGGTTCGGCGTGCGGCCCGCGTGGTACTCCTCCTCGAAGTACGAGATGATCCGCCCGAAGTCGTTGCGGAAGTTCACCACGTAGAACGGGATCCCGAGCCGCGCCGCGACCAGCCGCGCATCGGCCGCGTCGTTGATCGAGCAGCAGCCCTGGTGGCCGATCCGCGCCGCGCCGACGCCGCACGATCCACCGTCGATGGGCACCTCGAGCTCCTCGCCCGGGCTCCCGAGCCGCATGAAGCAGCCGACGACCTCGTGGCCGTCGCGCTGGAGCAGGGCGGCCGCGACCGAGCTGTCGACGCCGCCCGACATGGCAAGAAGCACCTTCACGGACGCAGTGTACGGGCTGTCGCCCCCGCGTCCGCGCGCCCTCGGCCGCAGGTCCCGCTCAGGCGATGGTCACATCGCGGCAGAGGTACACGTCCTGGATCGCGTTGAGCAGCTGCACGCCCTCGGCCATCGGCTTCTGGAACGCCTTGCGGCCCGAGATCAGGCCCATGCCGCCCGCGCGCTTGTTGATGACCGCGGTCTTGACCGCCTCGGCGAGGTCGTTCGAGCCGCTCGCGCCGCCCGAGTTGATCAGGCCCGCGCGGCCGCAGTAGCAGTTGAGCACCTGGTAGCGGCAGAGGTCGATCGGGTGATCGGTCGCG
>CAMBUI010000259.1 GCA_945870915.1 Candidatus Kuenenia stuttgartensis
GGGACCGGTGCGGCACTCGCGGCCGCGGGGACCGGTGCGGCACTCGCGGCCGCGGGGACCGGTGCGGCACTCGCGGCCGCGGGGACCGGTGCGGCGCTCGCGGCCGCGGGGACCTCGCCCTCCATCTTCAGTCCGAGCTCGAAGCCACGGAAGAAGTTCTGCCACTCGGGGCCGACCGAGCTCGGGTCGGCCAGGTACTGCGCGTACTGGGCCTCCACGAAGTCGGACTGCCAGCCGTTGATCGACTGGGCCGCGGAGCGGGGTGCGGACTGCGAGTGGTTGGCCGAGTTGGGACCCGTGTGGGCCATCTGGAAGGACTCCCGTTCGATACGACAACGCGCGCCGAAGAGCGCTCGGCGCGAAGCGGAGCGATTGTAGGGGAGATCGGAGGGGTTTTCAGCGCCCGCGTCGGTGTTCAGACCGCGCTCAGGGGGTCGACATCGACGGCAAGCTCCTCGCCGAGCTTGAGGAGGCCCTGGGTGCGCGCCTCGGCCAGGACGCGGCTGATATCGGCTGCGTGGTCGGCGAGCAGCTCGATCTGCCGGCGGTACTTGCCCGCGATGCGCGCGATCGGGCAGACCGACGGGCCACGGACCTCGACCGTGGGCGCGACGGTGCGGGCGCGGGACGCGGCGGGGGAGCCGACGGGCGAACCAACCTGAGCCCCGGCGCCCCCCGCCCCCGGCGCCGACGGCGGCTCCGCGACCGAGAACGCCCGGGCGATCGCCACCAGCGCGGCATGGAGGGCCGCGGCGCGCTCGGCGCATTCGGTCTCGCCCGGGTGGCGGAGGATGAGCCGCGCCATCCGGCGGTAGGGCGGGAGCTGGAACTGGCGGCGGTCCTCGAGCTCCTGGGCGGCGAACTTCTCGAAGTCGTGGGTCGCGGCCAGGCGGATGGCGGGGGTCTCGGGCTCGAAGCTCTGGATGATGGCGCGTCCGGGTTTCTCGCCGCGGCCGGCGCGGCCCGAGACCTGCGACACGAGCTGGAAGGTGCGCTCGCCCGCGCGGAAGTCGGGCAGCGCGAGCGCGGTGTCGGCGCTCACGACGCCGACGAGGCGGACATTCGGGAAGTCGAGGCCCTTCGCGATCATCTGCGTGCCCATCAGGCAGCGGATCTCGCCCTTGCCGAAGCGCTCGAGCGCGTCGTGGAAGTGCTGCGCGGTCTGCATCGTGTCGCCGTCGACGCGCAGCAGGGTCTCGCCCTCGACGAGCGACGGGAAGAGGCGCGTGAGCTCCTCCTCGACGCGCTGGGTGCCGAGGCCGAAGACGGTGACGGGCTTGCCGCAGTCGGGGCAGTTCTTCGGGAGGAGCTGCTCGGCGAGGCAGTGGTGGCAGCGGACGTAGCTGCGCCGCACCGCGCCCGATTCGTCGACATGGCAGACCATGCCCGCATCGCAGTCCCGGCAGGTGAACTTCCAGTCGCAGCGCGGGTCGCTGCAGGCGATGTAGTTGGCGTAGCCGCGGCGGTTGAGCAGGAGCAGCACCTGGCCGCCGTCGGCGAAGGTCCGCTGCATCGCCTCGCGCAGGGTCGGTCCGATGAGGTTCACGCGGCGGTCGCGGACCTCGCGGCGTTCCGCGCCGAAATCGACGACGGTGACCTTGGGCGTGTTGAGTCCGGGCGCGCGCTTGGTCAACCGGTGCAGCGTGGAGATCCTGCGGTCGACGGCGTTCGCCCAGCTCTCGAGGCTTGGCGTGGCGCTGCCGAGGACGATCGGGCACTTGGCGAGCTGCGCGCGGCGGATGGCGCAGTCGCGGCCGTGGTAGCGGGGCGCGGAGTCCTGCTTGTAGCCGGGCTCGTGCTCCTCGTCGACGATCACGAGGCCCAGCGAGCCGTCGGGAATGGGTGCGAAGATCGCGCTGCGCGCGCCGACCACGATGTCGGCGCCGCCCTCGCGGAGCAGCGTCCACTGCTGGTTGCGCTGCGCCTCGGTGAGGCCCGAGTGGAGGACGGCGACCTTGCGGTGGGCGAGCCGCGCGGCGATCCGGCCGACCGTCTGCGGCGTGAGCGAGATCTCGGGCACGAGCAGGATCGCGCGCGTGCCGCGCGCGACGCATTCCTCGAGCAGGCGGATGTAGATCTCGGTCTTGCCCGAGCCGGTCACGCCGAACACGAGGTGCTGCGCGAACTGGCCGAAATCGCGGGAAATCGCGGTGATCGCGGCCTGCTGCTCGGCGGTCGGCGTGGGTGCGGGCGCGACATTGCCCGCGCGCGCGATGAAGCCCGCCTCGACGGAGGTCTTCTTCGTCGCGACGAGGTGGCCCGAGGCGACGAGGCGCTTGAGCGGCTCGTTCGACGAGTAGCCGGCGGCCTCGGCGAGATCGCCCAGCTCGATCGGACGGGGAAGCGTGGCGAGGACATCGAGCGCGTGCTGCTGGCGCTTGGTGATCCTGGGGAACTGCCCGGTGCCGTCGACGAGCGCCGGCGCGAGGTCCACCAGCGTGCGCTCGATGCGGCCGATCGCCTTGCGCACGGCCGCGGGCAGGATCGAGGCGAGCGTCATGCCGATCGGGCAGGCGTAGTAGGCGCTGATCCAGCGGGCGAACTGCATGAGTTCGCCAGGCAGCACGACGCCCGACGGATCCTGCGCGAGCAGCGGCTTGATCTTCGCGCGCGGGATGCCCGGGTCCTCGGTGGCGGCGAGCCTGCGCACGATCCAGCCGGCGGTGGGCGTCTCGCCGCGCCCGAGCGGGACCTCGACGCGCGCGCCCTCGGGGAGATGCGCGAGTTCCTTCGGCAGCGCGTAGGTGAGCCCGTCCGGCGAACGGTCGACCGCGCGCTCGACGGCGACGACGACGAGGGGCAGGTTCTCCGTGAGGGTGTTGGCGGCGAAGAGGGACACGTGGTCTCGTACCGGGGGCTCGTACCGGGGGCTCGTACCGGGGGCTCGTACCGGCGGCAGGCTACGCGATGATCCCGGGCACGACCTTGCCCGCGATGTCGGTCAGGCGGTAGTGCCTTCCCTGGTAGCGGTAGGTCAGGCGCTCGTGGTCGACGCCCATGAGGTGCAGGATCGTCGCGTGCAGGTCGTGCACATGCACGCCGCCGTCGACGACGCTGTAGCCGAAGTCGTCGGTCGCGCCGTGCGCGTGGCCAGCCTTCACGCCGCCGCCCGCCATCCAGATCGAGAACGCGCGCGGATGGTGGTCGCGGCCGTAGTTGTCGGCGGTCA
>CAMBUI010000260.1 GCA_945870915.1 Candidatus Kuenenia stuttgartensis
CCCTCGAGTCGATGGAGGAGCAGAAGAAGGCCGAGGAGGCCGCCGAGGCCGCGATCCAGGCCGCCGAGGCCGAGGACCGCGAGGAGATGGCCGCCAAGGGCCGTCGCAAGTCCAAGTCGTAATCGACGACTTGACCGGCGTCCTCGCCGACGCCCCTCATCCACCCCTCATCCAACCACGAAACGCAGCGCGCTGGCCCCTGGCCAGCGCGCTGTGCTTTTCGGTGTGGCGCATCCGGTGTGGATTGCGCGGAATTCGTGGCCGCGCGCCAAGCGGGATCTCCGCTCCGCGCCGCGACCGCACGCCTCAGGCGCCGCGGCCGTGCTCGCGGTCGAGATAGCGCGCCACGTAGTCGAGGATGCTCGAGCACTCGGGGATGTCGCTGTTCGACGTGCCGCCCATCGGCTCGAAGCGCATGCCCTTGAAGCGGTCGCACGCCTCGGAGAGCGGAAGGCCATGCTGCAGGCAGAGGCTGAACGCGCGGCAGAAGCCCTGGATCAGGCCGGAGAGCGTGGAGCCCTCCTTCGACATCTTGATGAAGATCTCGCCCGGGCGGCCGTCCTCGAACAGGCCGATCGTGAGGTAGCCCTCGTGACCGTTGATGGCGAACTTGTGGGTGAGCGAGCGGCGGGTCTGGGGCAGGACTTCGCGGCGGGCGGCGGGGACTGCGTGGGTGGATGCGGGCATGGGGTCCATCCTTGGAGTGAGCAGGAAAATGCCTCTGGAGAGGCGCCTGGAGATCGAGTGCGTGCCGCGCAGATCGCCGCGGCGGATATCGGAAGAGCGTGTCGGAGGACACTCGCCGGGCGCCGCACTCCTTCGTGCTGCTCGACCCGGCGGGAGGCGATCGTAACGAGAACTGAACCGCTTGTGTCCGCGGGTTTTCAGCGTCAGACGGCGAGCCGCTTCCGCAGGACCGCGGCCAGCGACTTCGGCTCGAGGAACGCCTTGGGCGGACGCAGGTAGACATCGGTCAGCCCCTGCTCGTCGGGGCTGCCGACCACGCGCACCACGCCCTGGACGCCGGCGAGCAGGCGCTCGAGCTCGCGCGGGCGCGAGGTGCGCAGGATCACATCCGGATCGGCGCGGGTGACCGACCGGATGCCGAGCGTCGCGGCGCGCAGGCGGAGGTCGGCCAGCTCGAACAGGCCCTTGGTCGCGTTGGGCGCACCGCCGTAGGCGCTCTCGAGGTCGGCGATGACCTTGCCGAGCGCGTCGATGGTGTCGGCCTGGCCGATGCGGCGGTAGGCCTCCATGCGGCGCGCGTCGCTCGGGATCCAGCCCTTCGGGATGCTGCCCGCGAGGCCGATGTCGACGATGGTGTCGAGCGGCGTCACCTTGACCTCGTTGCGCAGCTCGGCGACCGCCTGCTCGAGCAGCTGGCAGTACATCTCGTAGCCGACCGCGGCGATGTGGCCGCTCTGCTCCTCGCCGAGCAGGTTGCCCGCGCCGCGCAGCTCGAGGTCGCGCATCGCGATGCGGAAACCCGCGCCGAGCATGGAGAACTCCTCGACCGCGTGGAGGCGCTTGAGCGCCTCGTCGCGCACCGGCCGGTCCTTGGGCAGCACGAGGTAGCAGTACGCGCGGTGCTTCCACCGGCCCACGCGGCCGCGCAGCTGGTGCAGCTCGGCGAGGCCGAACATGTGCGCGCTGTTGATGATCATCGTGTTCGCGGTCGGGATGTCGATGCCCGACTCGATGATGGTGGTCGACACGAGGATGTCGGCCTCGCGGCGCATGAAGCGCAGCATGGCGTCCTCGAGCTCCTTCGGCGCCATCTGGCCGTGACCCACGGCGATGCGCGCGCCGGGCGCGAGCTGCTGCAGGTCGTCGGCCACGCTGAACAGGTCGCTGATCCGGTTGTGGACGAAGAAGACCTGCCCCTCGCGCGCGAGCTCGCGCAGGATCGCCTGCTGGATCCGCCGCGGATTGTGCGGGATCACCTCGGTCACGATCGCACGGCGGTCGGCGGGCGCGGTGGTGAGCGAACTGATGTCGCGCAGGCCGAGCATCGCCATGTGCAGCGTGCGCGGGATCGGCGTTGCCGACAGCGTGAGCACGTCGGCCGTCACGCGGAACTCGAGCAGCCGCTGCTTGTGCTCGACGCCGAAGCGCTGCTCCTCGTCGACGATCACCAGGCCGAGGTTCTTGAAGTGGACATCGCGCGACAGCACGCGGTGGGTGCCGATGATGACGTCGACCTTGCCCTCGGCGAGCGCCTCGAGCGTCTGCCGCTGCTCGGCGTCGCTCTTGAAGCGGCTCACGCTCTCGACGCGGAACGGGTACCCGCGGAAGCGGTCGCGGAAGCTGCGCTCGTGCTGCTCGCAGAGCACCGTGGTCGGGACCAGCACCGCGACCTGCGAACCCGCGTCGACGGCCTTGAACGCCGCGCGGATCGCGATCTCGGTCTTGCCGAAGCCGACGTCGCCGCAGACGAGGCGGTCCATCGGCCGGGCACGCTCCATGTCGCGCTTGGTCGCGGCGATCGCGGTGAGCTGGTCCTCGGTCTCGTCGTAGGGGAACTGCGACTCGAACTCGCGCTGCCAGTCGGTGTCGCCGGGGAACGCGATGCCCTTGGTCGCGCTGCGGGCAGCCTGCACGCGGAGCATCTCGCCGGCGAAGTCGTGGGCGGACTCCTCGGCCTCCTCCTTCGCGCGCTTCCAGCGGCGGCCGCCGAGCGTCGAGAGCTTCGGCCGCGCGCTGCCCGCGCCGACATAGCGCTGCACCAGCTCGATGCGCGTCGCGGGCACATGGATCTTCGCGCCCTGGTCGAACTCGAGGGTGAGGAACTCCTGCAGCAGCGTCTCCTGCGCCGCGCCGTCGGAGGAGGCACCGGCGGACGCGCCGCCGGACGCGCCATCGGGGCGGATCAACTGAAGCCCGACGAAGCGCGCGATGCCGTGGTCGCGGTGGACCACGTAGTCGCCGGGCTCGAACCCGAGGAACGCGTCCTTCGCGCGTCCGCCCGCGAGCGTGCGCCCGCGGCGGCGCACCGGCGCGCGGTGCAGGATCTCGCTCGCAGGCACGACCAGCGCGGGCCGCGCGCCCTCGAGCAGGAACCCGCGCGCGAGGTGCCCCACCGGCAGCGACGGTCACGGTGCTCGCCGAGATGTCGGAGATCATCGAGC
>CAMBUI010000261.1 GCA_945870915.1 Candidatus Kuenenia stuttgartensis
GAACGACTTCCCGACCTACAACCGCGTCTACGCCGAGTACTTCGCCGGTCCGGGCAACCCGAACCCCACGCGTACGACGCTCGCGATCACCGCGCTCCCCACGCCCATCGCCGTCGAGGTCAAGGCCATCGCGGTCATCGGTTGAGCGCTCGCGTGGAAGCCCGCGCGTCGGCCTCGGTGCGCGTCAGGGCATCCAGCCGAGGATGACCACGCTCCGCCGCACCCCGTCCATCACGCAGGCGTCGGGAAAGGTCCCCCACTCGGTGAAGCCGCGCGACCGGAACAGCCGCAGGCTCGCCTCGTTGTGCGCGAAGCAGATCGCGAGGATCCGGTCGATCCCGCACGCGGGCGCGCGACCGAGCAGCGCGTCGAGCATGGCGCGGCCGACCCCGCGCCCCGCCGCGCGGTCGGCGACGTACACCGAGATCTCCGCCGTCGGCGCATAGGCCGCGCGGTCCTTGAAGTTCGTGAAGCTGCCCCACGCGCACACGCCCTGCGCGTCCTCGGCCACGAGCACCGGGCGCGTCCCGTGGTCGCGGTTCGCGAACCACGCGCGCCGCGCCTCCGCCGTCTGCGGCTCGAGGTCCGCCGTCGCGATGCGCCGCGGGATCGACTCGTTGTAGATCGCGCGGATCGCCTCGAGGTCCGCCTCGGTCGCGGCGCGGATGCGGAGCCCGCCGCTCATGGCGCCTCCCCCGTCGCGATGCACACGTTCGACACGTCGCTGAAGAACCGCAGCGCCTCGTGCCCGCCCTCGCGGCCGATGCCCGAGTCCTTCACGCCGCCGAACGGCACGCGCAGGTCGCGCAGCATCCAGCAGTTCACCCACACCGTGCCCGCGTCGAGCCGCGCCGCCATCCGGTGCGCGCGCGCGAGGTCGCGCGTCCACACGCTCGCGGCGAGGCCGTAGCGGGTGCCGTTCGCCATCGCCACCGCGTCGCGGTGCCGGTCGAAGCCGTGCACCGTCACCACCGGGCCGAAGGTCTCCTCCTGGACGCACGGGCTGTCCTGCGGCACGCCGAGCAGCACCGTCGGCTGCAGGAACGCTCCGTCCGCGACGCGCGCGGGCAGGTTGCGCGGGATCCCGCCGCCGCACGCGACCACGCCGCCGTCGCGCACGCCGCGCGCGACCGCCGCCATCACCTTCTCGCGGTGCGCCTTCGAGATCAGCGCGCCGAGGTCGGTCTCCGGCGACAGCGGGTCGCCCACGTTCATCGCCCGCGTCGCGTCGATGAAGCGCTCGGTGAACTCCTTCATCCGCGCCCGGTGCACCAGGATGCGCGACGAGCACAGGCAGATCTCGCCCTGGTTCAGGAACGCGCTGCGCGCGATCTCCGGCACCGCGAGCGCGAGGTCCGCGTCCTCGCACACGATCGCGGCGTTCTTGCCGCCGAGCTCGAGCGACGCGGGGATCAGCCGCTCGCCGCAGCGCGCCGCGAGCCGGCGGCCCGTCACGGTGCCGCCGGTGAAGCTCACCGCGCGCACCGCCGGGCAGTCGACGATCGCCTGCCCCGCCTCGGGCCCGAGTCCGTGCACGACGTTGAGCACGCCCGCCGGCAGCCCCGCGTGCCGCGCGATGTCGCACAGCACCGCCGCGGTCGTCGGCGTGAGCTCGCTCGGCTTGGCGATCACGCAGTTGCCCGCGGCCAGCGCGGGCGCGATCTTCCAGGTGAAGAGGTAGAGCGGCAGGTTCCACGGCGAGATGCAGCCGACCACGCCGAGCGGCCTGCGCAGCACGTAGTTGAGCGCGCGCGCCGGGCGCTCGGTCATGAAGCTCTCGCCCGCCTCGTGCAGGATCGCCGTCGCGAAGAAGCGGAAGTTCGCCGCCGCGCGCGGGATGTCGAGGCTGCGCGCGAGCGCGAGCGGCTTGCCCGTGTCCTCGCACTCGAGCCGCGCGAGTTCGTCGAGCCGCGCCTCGATCCCCGCCGCGATGGCGAGCATCGTCCGCGAGCGCTCGGCGGCGGGCGTGCGGCCCCAGGTCTCGTGCGCACGCGACGCCGCCGCGGCCGCACGCGCCACATCGGCCGCGTCGCCCCGCGCGATCGCGCGCAGCGGCGCGCCGGTCGCCGGGTCCTCGCGCGCGATCCGCGCCCCCGACGCCGCCGCGCAGTATCCGCCGTCGATGAAGTGGTCGACCTCGCGCATGGTTCCCTCCGCGCTCACTGCGCCGCCAGACGCCCGCCGTCGACCGGCAGGTTCACGCCGTTCACGTAGCTCGCCGCCGGGCTCGCGAGGAACAGCATCGCCATCGCCAGCTCGCGCGGCTCGCCGAGCCGCCCCGCGGGGATCGTCGCCACCGCGTCGCGCTCGACCTCGTCGACGGTGGTCCCGCCGCGCGACGCCTTGCCCTTGAAGAGCGCGTCGAGCCGCGCCGTCTTGGTGAACCCGGGCATCACGTTGTTCACGGTGATCCCGAACCGCCCGAGCTCGCCCGCGAGCGTCCTCGTCCAGTTCGCCATCGCGGCGCGCACCGAGTTCGAGACCCCGAGGCCCTTGATCGGCGTGGTCACCGAGGTGCTCGTCACGTTGATGATGCGCCCGTAGCCCGCCTGCCGCATGAGCGGCGCGCACGCCTGCGTCCACGCCTGCGCGCAGCCGAGGTGCATCGCGACCGCGTTCACGAAGTCGCGCGGACGCGCCTCGATCGCGGTGCCCGCCGCGGGCCCGCCGGTGTTGTTCACCAGGATGTGGACCTCGCCCAGCCGCGCCGCCGCCTCGTGCGCGATCCGCTCGGTCGCGTCGAGGTCGCTGAAGTCGGCCTTGATCGCCTCGTGCGCCAGCGGCGACACCGCGCGCAGCTCGTCGAGCACCTTGGCGAGGCCGTCCTCGTTGCGCCCGACGATCGCCACCCGCGCACCCGCGCGCGCGAACTCGAGCGCCGCCGCGCGTCCGATGCCCTGCGTCGCGCCGCACACGACGGCGGTCCTGCCTTCAAGTGAGAATGGGTTCGTGGTCACGCCGCGGAGGATACCGCGCCGCTCAGCCGAAGTTGTTGAGCAGGATCGCCATGTCCTGCGCGTCGGTGGTGCCGTCGCCGTTCAGGTCCGACACGCCGCCCGAGCCCCAGCCGTTGAGCATCGTCGCGAGGTCGACGCCGTCGACCACGCCGTTGCCG
>CAMBUI010000262.1 GCA_945870915.1 Candidatus Kuenenia stuttgartensis
CCGCTGGTCGGCGGAGGGCGAGTGTCGGCGCAGCGCGAGGGTCGGAATGAAGTGCGACGCTCCGTCCTCCCAGGCGATCGTCAGACCGCGCTCGCGGTCGAGGTCGATGTGGACTGGGCGCGGCTCTCCGAAGGGAACGGACATGCCGCCATGCTACGCTCGCGCGCCATGGACGTGTCGCCACACATCCCCTCCCGCGGCACCGGTGCGTCGAAGGATCCGGGTTGCGAGTTCGCCGCTTCGGAAGGCGACGGTTCCGCAACCGCGCGCCCGGGCGACGACTTCGCCGAGGTGACGCCGCCGCCCGCGGTGCCCGACGCGCCGGCTGGCGCGGCGGTGTTCGCGCTCGCGCACGCCGTGCGGCACGACGAGTGCAGCGCGCTCGTGCCGCATGCGAACAACATCGTGATCCTCTCCTGGATCGACCTGGTCGCGGCGCGCCACGGCGACGCCGCGGGCGCCTCGCGCGCCGAGCTCGCGACCGCGGGACGGATGTGGTTCGTCGCGCGCCACGAGATCGACTACCTCGCGGAGGCGTTCGCCGGCGACGAACTGCTGCTCGCGACCTGGGTCGAGCGACTCGGTCGGACGAGCCTCGTGCGCGCGACCCGCATCGTGCGCGCGCGCGACGGATGCCTGCTCACGCGCGCGACCAGCCGGTGGGCGCTCGTCGACCTCGCGACGCGCCGTCCTGCGGCGATCGACGAAGGCGTCCGCGGGCGGCTTCGACCGGCCTGAACCGGCGTCCCGACACGCGGCACGCAGGCGCACCGCGCATCGATGCGCAGCACGCGGACATGTGTCGCCCGGAGATGCGGCGCGGAAGATGCGGCGCGGAAAAGGAAAAACCCCGTTCGATCAGGGGACTGAGCGGACGGGGCGGAGGGGAGAAAGATGACTGGTTCAGGCGCCGAACATCCCGGCGATTCGCCACCGCGCATCCGACCGCACACCACTCTCGGAAGGCACGCGCGCAGGCTGTGCTCGACGCACCCGACTCCACCTCCCTCGGCGGAGTCGACTTTGTTGAGCGCTGCAGGGAAAACCCCGCAGGCTGCCCCTTCGTTCGGCCAAGTCGCACCGGACTCCACACTTTTTTCTTGACAGGAGGTTTTCCCCGCGCGTACACGCGGCTTTTGCCCGCGCGGTACGCTTGGGAGATGCTGAACGCCGTTCTTCTCGCCTCGGGAATGCTCCTGGGAACCCTCGCCGCGGGGACCGCCACCCCACCGCCCTTCGAGCGCGGCCAGGACGGCGCCGCCGTCGACGGACAGCGGATCGCGCAGCCCGCGGGCAAGCGCAAGCAGGTCGTCGCGATCGTCCCCGACAGGACGACCGGACGCGACTGGGGACTGCGCTACCTGAAGGACGCCGTGCGCGACATCAACCGCGCCCAGCCCGACGCGGTGTTCTGCGTGGGCGACCTCGTGCAGGGCTACTCGCGCGATCCGGCCCATGTGATCCGCGAGCGCGAGGACTTCCTGGCGATCGCGAACCGGCTCGGCGTGCCCTTCTACCCGACGCCGGGCAACCACGACCTGGTGAGCGGCAAGCGCGACGGCCGCGACCGCAGCTTCGCCGACCAGTACCGCCGCATGTTCGGGCCGCTCTACTACGCGGTCGAGCTCGAGCTCGCGAGCTTCGTGATCCTCAACACCGAGGACGGCGAGGGACGCATCGAGCCGGGCTTCTCCGACGCGCAGCTGCAGTGGCTCGACGCGACGCTCGGCGCGCTCGCCGCGCGCAACAAGCCGATCATCCTCCTCTTCCACCGCCCGCTGTGGGACCACAAGCCGACCCGCTGGGAGGAGCGCGTGCAGCCGATGCTCGCGCGGCACGGCGTCGACTACGTGATCGCGGGCCACTACCACGCGCTGCAGGCGCTGCCGCCGCGCGACGGGATCCCCCACCTCCTGCTCGGAACCTGCGGCGGCGCGATCGACCAGCATCCGCTCACGGGACAGCTGCAGCACATCACCTTCGTCGTGATCGACGAGTCGGGCGCGATCGAGCCCTACCACCAGGTCGCCGGCTGCACGCTTCCGGTCGACTGGATGACGAAGGAGGACCAGGACCTCGCCTACCGGCTCAAGTCGGCGCGGGACGCCGTGCGCATCAAGGGTGCCGTGGCCGATCCGCTCGGCGCCGCCACGCAGGGCGCGGTGGAGGTCACGCTGAAGAACCCGCTCGACCGCCCCGTCGAGTTCGCCTTCGACCGGACCGGCGGCGCCGACGCGTGGAGCGTGACCGACCGCGAGGACGGCGAGGAGATCCGCCGCCCGTGGGTCAGCCTCACCGACCTCGACACCTTCAATGTCGCCACCACCGACACCGCATCCCGCTTCGAGTTCGAGTTCGAGCCGGCCGCGGTGAAGCTGGCCGCCGGGGAGTCGCGCACCGTCCGCGTGCTCGCCCGCTGCGCCGCGCAGCCGGCGCCGAGCGAACCGCCTCCGTTCGAGATCGTCGCGACCTACCTCGATGGGAAGGACCGCCGCGTGCCCGTCCGCCTGCGGCAGCGGTTGCCGCTCGAACGGCGGATCACGACTTCGCCGACGGCCGGCGATGCCGCGCCCTACTCGATCGCGGTCTGGAACTGGAGCGAATACGACACCGCGGACCGCAACGCGACCGCGCGCTTCCTGACCCCCGACGCCGGGGCGGACGGGGCCGCGTTCCGGATCGCGCTCGAGGTGTCGGACTCGGTCTTCTCCGGCGACGCGAAGCCGAGCGATGGCAAGTCCGCGATCGACGACCCGCTCGGCGACGGCGTGCGCATCGCGCTCGGATCGGGTGCGGAGGCGCGCGAGTACCTCATCACGTTCCGCGACGGGACGCAGGAGCCGGTCGTCCGGGCGCTCTCGCGGGATCGCAGCCGGATGGAACCGAGCGACGGCGCGATCGACGTCGTGCTGACGGCGGGCCAGCGGGCGTGGCGCCTCATGGTGACGGTGCGGACCGCGGCGCTGCCCGCGGGAACCGCCCCCGGCGAGGCGCTGCCCATCAACATCGGCGTGGCGGACAACGACGCGACCTACCACACGCAGTGGCGCTGGCTTGCGCCACGCGAGACGCCCGCGCTCCTGACGACCGCGCCCTGACCGGCGCGTGCCGC
>CAMBUI010000263.1 GCA_945870915.1 Candidatus Kuenenia stuttgartensis
GACGAGCGCGCGCGAACTGCGGCTGTTCGACCCGCTGCGGGTCGAGCCGCTCGCGGAGGCGGTGCACATGTGCCTCGAGCAGAACGGAATGCGCGACGCGCGCATCCGCATCACCCTGACCGCGGGCGACATGGGCAAGCCGTTCGGCGGCGCGAACGCGGCGGGCGAGCGGCCTGCGCCTCCGCAGCCGACGGTGGCGATCCACGCGCAGCCGCCCACGCGCTATCCGGCCGAATTGTTCGCGAACGGCGTGGCGGTGTCGATCGCCGAGGGGCGCGCCAATCCGCACGATCCGTTCGCGGCGCACAAGACGCTGCAGTACTGGCCGCGCATCGCCGCGCTGCAGCGCGCGGGCGAGTCCGGTTGCGCCGAGGCGCTGTGGTTCACGGTGGGGAACCAGCTTGCGAGCGGCAGCGTGTCGAGCGTGTTCCTCGTGAAGGACGGGCGCATCCGCGTGCCGTTCGCGCGCGGCGAGGCGCCGTCGTCGGCGGTGCTGCCCGGCTGCACGCGCGCGGCGGTGCTGCTGTGGGCCGAGGGCACGGGCATCGCCGTCGAGCGCGCGGACCTCGGCATCGAGGATGTGCTCGCGGCCGACGAGATCTTCCTGACCAACTCGAGCTGGGGCGTGATGCCCGTCGTGCGCGTCGAGCGGCACCAGGTGGGCGCGGGCGCCCCCGGACCGGTCGCGCGCGCCATGCGGGAGAAGTGGCTCGCATGAGCGGCGCGGACGGAGGGTTTCCCGGAGGCTTCCGCGTCTTCACCATGGGGCGCGACGCGGCGAGCCGTTTCCGCGTGAGGTCGCCGTGGCGCGCCCGGCCCGGCGCGGGTCCGCTCGAGCGCGCGCTGGTCGGGATCCTCACCTTCGTGCTCGCGCTGCCGGTGGCGCTGCTGCTGCTCGCGCTCGGGCTGCTGCTGCTCGCGCTGTTCCTCGGCTGCGCGGCGGTGTTCGTCGCCTTCGGGCTCGCGATGTGGCTGGTGCGCCGCGTGCTCGGGATCGGCGGCGCCCGACGCGCCTCGACCGCGGACGGTCGCCCCGACGACGGCCGCGAGAACGTCCGCGTGATCTCCCGTCAAGACCGAAGCGCCTGAATCCCGCGGATTTGCGCGCGCGGCGCCGACCGACGGCGCATTCCGTACCATGCGCCTCTCCCGAGAGGACGATGAACGATGGCTGACGAGAAGGCTCCGACCGCAGGCGGCGAACCCGTGTTCGCGCACCTCCACCTGCACAGCGAGTACTCGCTGCTCGACGGCGGCAACCGCATCGAGCGGCTGCTCAAGCGCGTCAAGGAGCTCGGCATGGACGCCGTCGCGGTCACCGACCACGGCAACATGTTCGGGGCGATGGAGTTCTATCTGAAGGCCAAGGAGCTCGGCGTCAAGCCGATCCTCGGCATCGAGGCCTACGTGGCCGTCGACCGCGACGGCAAGGTCGGCGACCGCCGCGACAAGACCCACACGGGCGAGAAGGACGGCGGCTGGCACCTGGTGCTGCTCGCCGAGAACATCCAGGGCTACCGCAACCTGCTCAAGCTCTCGTCGGACGCGTTCCTGAACGGCTTCTACTACAAGCCGCGCATGGACAAGTCGACCCTCGCGCAGTGGGCCGACGGCATCATCGCGATCAACGGCCACCTCGGTTCGTCGCTCGCCTCGCACCTCGAGGACTACCTGCGGTCGGGCAAGGATCCGGTGTTCTGGGAGCGCGCCGTGGCCGAGGCCAGGTGGCACGCGGAGACCTTCCGCCCGAACGAGCGGGGCGAGCCGCGCTTCTACATCGAGCTGCAGCGGCACGTGCCCGAGCAGGAGGAGATCAACCCCTACCTGCGGAAGCTGGCGAAGGAACTCGGGCTGCCGCTGGTCGCCGACAACGACGCGCACTTCCTCAACGCCGAGGACCACGATGTCCACGACACGCTCTGCTGCATCTCGATGCAGAAGAACAAGGACGATCCGGCGCGACTGAAGTACCCGGAGGCGGTCTACGTGAAGACGCCCGCGCAGATGCGCGAGCTCTTTCCCGAGGAGCCCGAGGCGGTGCTCAACGCCGGCCGCATCGCCGCGCGCTGCAATGTGTCGCTGCCCAAGGGCGAGAACCACGCGCCGGTGGTGAAGGTGAAGCATCCCGGCGTGGGGCCGAAGTACGACCCGCGGCGCGACGGCGACCTGACCGAGTGGTTCAAGACCTACTGCCGGCTGTTCGAGACGCTGCCGTTCGACGCGACCAAGGACACCGAGTCGCGCGAGGACCTGAAGGCGAGCTGCGACGCCGCGCTGCGCGACCTCTGCGAGGCGGGCCTGATCTGGCGCTACGGCCACGACGGCGTGACGCCGCAGATCCGGGCGCGCCTCGACCGCGAGCTGCAGATCCTCGCCGACAAGTCGATCAGCGCGTACTTCCTGATCGTGTGGGACTTCGTGAACTGGGCGCGCCAGCGCGGCATTCCCGCGAACGCGCGTGGCTCGGGCGTCGGCACCATGGCGGGCTACGTGCTCGGCCTCTCGAACGCGTGCCCCGAGAAGTACGGGCTGCTCTTCGAGCGCTTCACCGACCCCGACCGGTCGGAGTACCCCGACATCGACATCGACATCTGCCAGGACGGCCGCGGCGCGGTGATCGACTACGTGCGCAAGAAGTACGGCCACGTCGCGCAGATCATCACCTTCGGCCGCCTCAAGGCGAAGGCGGCGGTCAAGGACGTCGCGCGCGTGATGGGCCTCACGCCGGCCGAGGGGCAGCACCTCGCGAACCTCGTGCCCGCCGAGCTCAAGATCACGCTCGACGAGGCGGTGGCGAAGGAGCCCCAGCTCGCGAGCATGATCTCGACCGACGCGCGCATCAAGCGCGTGTTCGACCACGCGAAGGGCCTCGAGGACCACGCGCGCAACCAGGGCGTGCACGCCGCGGGCGTGATCGTGGCCACGCGGCCGCTCGACGACATCGTCCCGCTCTGCCGCGCGGCGGGCGGCTCGGAGGACGCCGTCACCCAGTGGGACGGACCGACCTGCGAGAAGGTCGGCCTGCT
>CAMBUI010000264.1 GCA_945870915.1 Candidatus Kuenenia stuttgartensis
AGGGTGCAGCTCGTCGAGCCGGTCAAGGACGGCTACCGCGAGCGGCTGGCGTTCTCGTCCGACGGGCGCGTGCTCAAGATCGAACGGAAGTACAAGGCCGAGCGCCATGTCTCGGGCCAGGTGACCGTCGCGCAGCACCGCGGCGACGCCGAGGCCTGGTCGACGAGCGCCACCCAGACCGAGGCGATGGGTCGCATGCGGGCGCAGCGGCGGATCCGCATCGACGCGATCGACTGCGCGGGACGACGGTTCGACGCGGCCGTGGCCGCCGACCACGACCGCGTCATCCGCGCGATCTCGCGCGTGTGGGCGCACCCGGAGCGCGTGATCGAGGGCATCCGGCCGCTCGCGAGCGGCGTGTTCGGCCTCGCGGGCGACGCCATCGGCAGCCGCGACCGCTGCATCGGTCCGCTGTGGATCGGCGCGCGCGCCGAGCACGGCGCCGGCGACGACGCGGGCATCGGTTTCGCGGCGGGCCTCGAGGAGATCGGTCCGTCGGTGGTGTGGGACGACCGCACCGCGGCGCCGGCGCCGACGGTGCGCGTGCGCCGCATCTCGGAGATCTTCTCGCCCGAGTTCGCGCGCAGCTCGCGCGAGCCGAGCGCGCAGTCGGACTGGTACGACCCGTTCAAGCGCGTGCTCGACTTCACCGGAGCGCTGCTGGCGCTCGTCCTGCTGAGCCCCGTGATCCTCGCGATCGCGGTCGCGGTCTGGCTCGACGACGGTTTCCCGCTCTTCTTCGGGCACCGCCGGCAGGCGAAGGGCGGCCGCATCTTCCGCTGCTGGAAGTTCCGCACCATGCGCCGCAACGCCGAGGCGCTGGTGGCCGAGCTCCGCAAGCAGAACCTGTGCGACGGGCCGCAGGTCTTCATCAAGGACGATCCGCGCGTGACGCGCGTCGGCCGCATCCTCCGCAAGTGCCAGCTCGACGAGCTGCCGCAGTTCTGGAACGTGCTGGTCGGCGACATGAGCATCGTCGGGCCGCGCCCGAGCCCGGACAACGAGAACCAGTTCTGCCCCGCGTGGCGCGAGAAGCGCCTCTCGGTGCGGCCGGGCATCACCGGCCTCTGGCAGGTCATGCGCACCCGCGCGCCCGGCAAGGACTTCCAGGAGTGGATCCAGTACGACATCGAGTACGTCGACCGCAAGGGTCCGTGGCTCGACCTGCGGATCTTCGTCCTGACCGTGATGAACGTGCTGCGCATCGGCAGGAAGCCCGATGCCGATGGCGACACGAACCGAGAAGCGAGAACCAAGTGAATCCCCGCACCAAGCGCCGCATCGTCCTCTCGTCCGCCGTCGTCGGTGGCCTCGCCGCCGCCGTGGCGGGCGGCCTCATGGTCCGCTCGTGGTACCGCGGAACCCAGCTCGCCGAGAAGCGCGCCGAGGGCCTCGCGCTGTTCATCAAGGGCGAGTTCGGCGCGGCGCTCGAACCGCTGTCGTTCGCCGCGCGCGACAACGGCGACACCGAGGTCGTGCTCGCGCTCGCCGAGTGCCGCATGCGCGTGCCCGAGGCCAACGGCCGGCACTTCGCCACCGCGGCGGCGTACTTCCGCGCGGTGCAGGCGCGCGACGAACGGAACGTGCGCGCCATGCGCGGCCTGCTCGAGGCGTACATCGGCCTCGGCCGGCTGCCCGAGATCCCGCCGCTGGTCAAGCGCGTGCTCGCCGAGGCGCCGCAGGATGTGCGCGCCCGCGAGATCGAGCTCGAGGTGCTCAACCTCACCGGCAAGTTCACCGAGGCCGCCGCGAAGGCGCGCGAACTGCAGGGCCTCGAGCCCGGCAACGGCCGCTGGCGCGCGGCGGAGCTCGTCAGCCTCGAGCGCGCCGGCGCCGACGCGGTCGGCCGGCTCGCCCGCGTGCGCGAGTGGCAGCAGGGGAGCGGCGGCGTCGCCTCCGACCCGGTGATGCGCCTCCTCGAGAGCGACCTGCTGCGCGAGATCGGCCGCGCCGACGAGGCGCGCACGATCCTGCGCGCCCTCGCCGAGGCGGGCGTGTCGGACCGCCGCCAGCTCGAGACGCTGATCGGCGCGCTCGAGACCTCCGGCTTCCCGGTGGCGGAGCGCGACGCGCTGGTCGGCACCGCGATCGAGCGCTCGCGCGCCGCGCTCGCCCAGTCGGGCGACGCCTCCGAGATCGAGGGCGAGCGCCTGCTGCGCGCGGGCCGGCTCGACGAGATCCTGACCCGCTTCGCCGATGCACCCGCGGCCGATCCGGCCGTCTTCCGCCTGCGCTTCGCGGCGCTCTACCTGTCGGGCAAGACCGACGAGGCCGCGGCCTTCGTGCGCGCCCACGCGTCGGACGACGGCGGCGCCGCGCGCCGCGACGCGTTCGCGGCCGCCGCGCGCGCGGTGGTGTCGACCGAGCCCGCCCGCGTGCGCATCGAGGCGATCGCCGGCCCGAACCGCGCCTGTCCGCGCGACCCGGTCGCGGCGATCCTGCTCGCCGACATCATGCTCGAGTCGGGCGAATTCGACGAGGCGCAGTCGATCCTCGTGCGCGCCTTCGAGGAGAGCGGCGATGCGTTCCAGCCCGCGGGCATCCGCGCGGTGCGCGCGAGCGTGACCCTCGGCCGCGTGCGCGATGCGTACCGCATCGCCGAGGAGCTGCTCTTCCGCTACGGACCGTCGGGCGACGCCGCGGTGGCGCTGCTCGCCGTCGAGGCCTGGGCCGCGGTGCTCGAATCGAACTTCCAGCCGCCCACCCGTGGCGGCGTCTACGGCACCGATTCGCCCGAGGCGCTGCGTCGCTTCTGGACCGCGCTCAGCGGACCGGACGCCGCCTACGGCCCCGCGTCGCTGGCGCCCGCCGTGGCCGATGTGTTCCTCGCGCGCGGCGACCGCGAGACCGCCAAGGACATCCTCGAGAACGCGATCGGCCGCTCCGGCGACGGCACGGCCGGGGACCTCCGCGGCCTCGGCTCGGGCAGGATCTCCCGCGCGCTCAAGACGGCGTCGACGCTCGACCCCGCGCTCCAGGGCGCGATGCTCGGTCGGCTCGAGGGCGCCGAGG
>CAMBUI010000265.1 GCA_945870915.1 Candidatus Kuenenia stuttgartensis
GATCTCGCGGGTGCGCACCATCTGCGTGAGCGTGAAGCCCGCCGCGGCGACCGAGCACAGCCCGACCATGTACGCGAAGAACTGGAAGACGCGCGGGCCGTGGTAGTCGACGATCGCGACCGGAAGCGCCACCGCGAGGTTGGGGAAGCGCTCCTGGCGCACCGCGAGCCGCGCGCCCTCGATGTACGCGTCGAGCTGCAGGATGGTGTCGATCGACACCGCGAACAGGAACATCACGCTGAACACCAGCGCGAAGTTGCCGAAGAAGCGGCGGGCGATCCAGCGGTCGAGCAGCAGCATCAGTTCCTCGCCACCTGCCGATAGGCGATTGCGATCATGGAGGCGATCCCGAGGTTTCCGCTCGAGCAGACGAGGACGCCCGCGGCGCTGGTGGCCTCCTTGAGCATCTGCTCGCCGCCGGAGATGAGCAGGATGTCGATGATCGAGGGGATGAACGCGAGCAGGTAGATCTGCAGCGGGTTCGCCCCGCGCAGGCGGATCGCGAGGACCGCGCCGAGGAGCAGCATGAGCGGCGCCGCGAACGACTGGTTGATGCGCTGGACGACGCGCGCCACGATGTCGGCGCGCACCAGGCGCACCGACTCGTCCATCGCGCGCGCCGCGTCGGATGCCGCGAGCGTCGCGCGCGCCACCGGATCGGTGGTCGCGCGGTCGAGGCGCTCGGCGCCCAGCGCGCGCGCCTCGGCGGAGATGTCGGCGACGGCCGCCTGCGCGCGCTCGCGCACGGGGCACTGCGACGGAGCCAGGCCGGCGATGCGGGCCGGCCAGCGTCCGCTGGTGCTGCCCCGGGCGTCGACGACATGGTCGGCGCCCGCGAGGAGCTCGAGTTCGGGAAGCGGACCCTCGGCGCGCGGATCGGCGCGCAGGATGGCCTCGCGCACCGAGGCGCGGCGTCCGACGGAACCGCGCTCGAGCTCGACGAGCTCGAGGGCCGCTCCCTCGCGCGGCAGGAGCCGCTCGCCCGCGATGCGCGCGTTGCGGATCTCGATGGCGCGCCGGCCGTCGCGGTCGGCGAGGCGCACGGCCCCGTCGGCCTCGAGGCGCTGCGCGATGCAGGTCCAGAAGTCGACGGCGCCGAGTGCGGCGACCGCGCGCGCGCGCGGCTCGGCGACGCCGTGGTACGACTCGATGTCGCGCCAGACGCCCACCAGGCCGCGCAGGTCGAGGTCCTTCGGCTTGAGCCGGATGCCCTTGCCGAGGTCGATCGCCTCGGGCTCGGCCAGCGGCACGTAGACGAGTGCGCCCTCCTCGGCGCTGAACGCGGTGGCGTTCCGGAAGAGCAGCTTGAGGTAGGCGCTGTCGTTCTCGCGGTAGACGTCGACGGTGGCGAGCTCGGCGGTGAACTCGGTGGTGGGCCGGCCGTCGGGACCGACCTCGATCGCCGCGACGCCCGCGAGGGCGAGGCGGGTGGCGGGTCCCCCGCTGCCGTCGGCGGCACCCCCGGGGCTCTCGATCACCGCGTAGTCGTCGGCGTAGAGCTGGGTGCGGTCGATCACCAGCGCCTCGCCGCGCTCGATGGCGCCCACGAACAGCCGGGTCACGTCGCGGGTGATCAGGCGCTGCATCGAGGTCCAGAACCGCGGCACGGCGGAATCGACCAGCAGCGCCATCGCGACCAGGAGGATGCAGCCGAGCCCGACCGCCGGCATGAGGATGCGCCGGTACGAGAGGCCCGCCGCCGACATGGCGAGGACCTCGTTGTCGGAGGAAAGGCGCGCGTAGACGATCGTCCCGGCGAACGCGCCCGCGAACGGGAGCGCGAACTGCAGCATCGGCACCGAGGCGAGGGCGACGTACTGGAGGAGGTCCTCGGCGCCGAGGAGGTTCTGCATGATCGGGCGGATGGCCGCGCCGAAGGCGATCACGGCGACGAGAACGCTCGCCGTGAGCACCTTGATGCGGAGGAGGTCCGCCACGATGTGCCGGAAGAGGATGCGCGGCATGCAGGCCGCGCATCGTCCCGAGAACGGGGCGTTCCCGCAAGCGACGCCACGCAGGGTATTTGTGGACTTCCGCGAAGTTCGGCGCAGCCCGCACAGACCGAACCGCGACCACCCCGTTTTGGCCCCCCGCGCGTCGACCGCTCCCGATGTCGACGGCGTGTTCCGACCATCGATGTGGGGAAGAGCCCATATGCCGCCGGCATCGTTCGTGCCGGCCATCGCATGTGCGCTGCGCCAGGGAGCGTCTCAACGGGCGCTCGGGTCAACAGGCGCTCGGGGGGCCGCCGTCACGGCCACCGCAGGACACCCCGCCGAGGAGAGGGATCGCGTGCGTCGTTTCCGCGCCAGCAACCACCGCCAGCAGCCGTGCCGCCCCGTGCGGGCGCGGCGCGGCCTGACGCTCATCGAGGTGCTCATCGCCTCGGTCATCCTGTCGGTCGCCGGACTCGCGGCGCTCGAACTGCTCGCGCGCAGCGATTCCTCGAGCCTGTTCGCGCGGAGGCAGGCGCTGGCGTCGGTCGAGGCCGAGCGCATCCTGAACGACGCCGCCACGCTGGTGAAGTCGCAGCGGCCCGCCGGCCACAGCGAGGAACTCGACGCCGGAAGCGCAGCCGAGGCGCTCGGCGGCTGCACGGCGACCGTGCGCGAGACGCGGGAACTCATGTCGATCAAGGCCGCCGATGGCGGCGCGGTGCGGGTGCCGGTGGTGCGCCTGACCGCGGAGATCCGCGATCCCGCGGGCAACGAACTGGTCTCGCTCGAGCGCGTGGTGCCGACCGCCGCCGCGGAGGACGCGCCGTGATGGACGCGCTCCAGGCCGTGCCTTTCGCGCCGCACCGCGGCGGACGGCGTCGCGATGCGCGATGCACATCCGCCCGCGCGGGATTCACGCTCGTCGAGGTGAGCCTCGCCGTGGCGCTGCTCGGCGTGGTGGGCGCGGGGATCCTGACCTTCCTCGGGGCGTTCGCCTCGGGAGCGCAGGCGCGCGCCCGCGTGTCCGACCCGGCGCTCGAGGCGACGCTCGCCATGCGGCGGTTCG